>CAISEW010000001.1 GCA_903884455.1 uncultured Chloroflexota bacterium
AGAGTGTTCCAACAGGTGCTGCTGAGCGTAAAAACAGCCCCACCGCCGCGTGGTATGTAAATCCCCCGCGTTTTGTGAAGAAGAAAAGACAGCGACTTTTCTGGGCAACAAGAATCATAGTTGAGGCTGAAGCCTATAACCTTATTAATCCAGCAAACTATTACTGGGCATCTGGCCTTGGTTTTATGCCGCCTGTTGTTGCAACTTCGGGTCCAACCCCTGTTACCTATAGCGGTTTTATCCAGCCCCCTGCTGCAGTTGGAAGTGAGGCCCCTGTTATTTATGGTGGTACTTTCCCGACCCCTATTGTAACTTGGGGTGAAACCCCCAGTACCTATATCGGTTCTATCCCGCCCGCTATTGTACCAGGGAAGCCCCTGTTACCTATTCAGGACTTTGTTAGGAAAGATCTCTTTGCAAAAGGCCAATCAGTCTTTGAGGTGATTTGGAGTGTGTTAATCACAACCACAGGCAAGTTGACCAAAGCGAAAATAGAATCCATTGATATCGTAGAGACAACTTGGAAGTGGGTCGGTTGATTCCGTTGGTTGTGTGGAAGTAATACTCCTATCCCATAGGTCTTCGGTTCGGCGGTAAGTGGCGGCGGCAGTAGTACGCTATTGGTCAGGGAACCAAGGGTCGTGGGTTCGAATCCCTCCGGGCGCGCTAGATTTTGAACGCAAAATGCCCCAAATTCCGTGACACAAAGAGGGGCATTCTTCTTTTAGCTAACTAATCCTCCCCCATAGTCTTCTATTAGAGGTTTAGTGCGTCAATTTTGCGTTCAGCCTCTTGCATGATTAATTATGTCGCCGTAGACTGTCGCAACATATCTGTCCTATTTGTCGATAAATGGCTGGGGGAATGCGGCAATGGCGACGATGGTAGCGGTCAGTGACTTTCATATCCATGATGATTCTAAGTTGGAGATGATCAAGAAATTCGTACAGGGAATGTATGCATTGAAGCCGGACATCCTGATCTACCTGGGCGATGTGGGAGATCCCTGGGAAGAGACCTGGGATGTGATAAGAGCGACGCAATCATGGAAGGAGCTGAGCGAATTGAACCGTCGCAGGAGGGGAGAAGGACTAACTAACATCTGGGTGAACCGGAACCACGATTACTCGGCGAGGCGCAAATATCTGCCGGGAGCCTGGATGAAATCTGAATATCGTGCGGAGGGATTACTCTTCAAGCATGGATGGGAATTCGACTGGATTTGGAACGGGTTCGACTTTATCTGGAATGTACCTCTATTCCCCGGTATCTCGCGGGTGGCTTACTGGCTGTCCAGCAGGTTTCCCCGATTTTCCATCCGGGTGTGGTCTCGCCTCAGGACTCTTCCTTGCTTCAAGAAAGAGACTCCATATCAAACGAAAGCCAGGGGAGCGAGGGAAGATTGGAACAGGCACGTGGGACTGATTCATTTGAGGGCAATGGACTATGCCCAGAGAACGAAGGTCAGGCTGGTCATTGGGCACACTCACTGCCCGATGGTTTATGCTGACCTGCTGGCAGACGACGGCGATATGACGGACTCGTTCTCATTCCTGTATATTCAGGATGGCAAGTGGGAATTGAGGACGCTGGAAACAAGCTGAAGACACCATAGGAATTATTCC
>CAISEW010000002.1 GCA_903884455.1 uncultured Chloroflexota bacterium
CCGATCTCTGGGTTCAGACCGTCGTGAGACAGGTTGGTCTCTATCCGTCGTGGGCGCCGGAGATTTGAGGGAAGCTCTCCTTAGTACGAGAGGATTAGGAGGGACAGACCTCTGGTGTGCCAGTTGTTCCGCCAGGAGCAGTGCTGGGTAGCTATGTCTGGAGGGGATAAGCGCTGAAAGCATATAAGCGCGAAGCCCACCCCAAGATTAGATCTCCCACCGGTTTAACCGGGTAAAGCCGCAAGTAGACTACTTGCTTGATAGGCGGCGTGTGTAAGCGGAGTAATCCGTTTAGCTAAGCCGTACTAATGGCTGAGGCCTTGACCCATGCCAGACTGAGCACAAAACCTTATAAAATGGGTGTTCGACGCGGGGTAGAGCAGTGGTAGCTCGTCGGGCTCATAACCCGGCGGTCGTTGGTTCAAATCCAACCCCCGCCACCAAGAAACTAAGCAGGCAGGATGACTTTCACAGTCGTCCTGCCTGCTTATTTTTGCCGCCTGACTTAGATATGCCACTAGTAAAATACCGATATGTTGTGGTATTATCGTTCACACTATGTTGAAAAGAGCATACAAAGGAGCGTAAGTTGAAAATACTCTTAGTCTATCCCCGGTATCCGGATACCTTCTGGAGTTTTAAGCATGCTTTAAAATTTATTTTTAAAAAGGCAACTTTTCCCCCTCTGGGCTTATTAACTGTAGCTGCAATGCTTCCCGAGGAATGGGAGAAAAAACTTGTGGATATAAATACCACAACCCTGACAGATGAAGACATTAAGTGGGCTGATTATGTGTTTATCAGTGCTATGGTAGCGCAGCAGGATTCGGCGAGGGAAGTCGTCGAAAGGTGCAAAAAGCTAGGGACTAAGATTGTTGCCGGGGGCCCTGTTTTTTTCACTGGGTACGAAGAATTTGGTCATGATGATATAGACCATCTAATATCTAGCGAGGCTGAAAACCTACTGCCGCTCTTTTTGGAAGATTTAGAGAAGGGCTGTGCTAAACATCGCTACACGTCTGAAGAACGGCCGGATATAAAGAAAACTCCTGTGCCTTTGTGGTCACTTATCAACAGGAAGAAATACCAATCAATGAGTATCCAGTATTCTCGAGGCTGCCCTTTTAATTGTGAATTCTGCGACATCGTTATAATAAATGGACATGTGCCACGAACCAAAGACGCAACTCAGGTAATAGCCGAACTGGACGCATTATACGATATGGGATGGCGAGCTAGCGTATTCTTTGTTGATGATAATTTCATTGGCAATAAACGGAAACTAAAGTCAGAAATTCTGCCGGCAATAATTGAATGGATGAAAGAGAAGAAACATCCCTTTTCGTTTTATACGGAAGCGTCTATAAATCTTGCCGATGACGAAGAGCTAATGCGTCTAATGACTGAGGCGGGATTTGACATGATATTTGTGGGCATCGAAAGCCCCAATGAAGAAAGTTTAGTCGAATGTAATAAATTGCCGAATAAAAATCGTGATTTGTTGGCCTCGGTTAAGAAGATGCAGAACCACGGTTTGCAGGTGCAGGGAGGATTTATTGTTGGGTTTGATAGTGACCCAATTTCCATCTTCAAAAGCCAGATCGATTTCATCCAAAAGAGTGGAATTGTTATGGCTATGGTTGGTGTGCTAATGGCTCCTCCAGGGACAAGGTTATACCAACGTCTGAAAAAGGAAAACCGTCTACTGCCAAAGGGCTCTGGTGATAACACAGATGGTTCAACCAATTTCATACCCAAAATGGGTCGGGAAACGCTTACCAGTGGCTATAAGCATGTTGTAGATACAATCTACGCCCCCAAGCAATACTATGAGCGTGTTAAAACCTTTCTGAGGGAGTATAGGCCTGGCAATAAAGGAAAATTTAAGCTTTCTCTTATCCATCTCATAGCATGGATAAGGTCCACGTGGGTTTTGGGGGTCCAGGAGAAAGGGAGAATAGATTATTGGAAGTTGGTTGTCTGGACCTTGCTGAAAAAACCAAAAACTTTCCCTTTATCCATGACGCTTGCTGTTCAGGGATTCCATTTCCGCAAGGTTGCCGAGAAAGTACGTGTATCCCTAACTAGTGATATCCGCAGGTTGGAGCAGGTGGGCAAACATAATTAGCCCCAACTTAAAATCGTCATCAGATGTTCTCGCCTTGAAACATACCATGATAGCCTTGGGCTACCTCGCGGCTCAAAAAGAAGAAGACCATCTGAACAATTCGAGCGTTCCTGTGTAGCCGAAATCCCTGTGGATTGTAGACCACCATGAGAGACTGTGACCTACCTGAATAGCCAGCATCCCAAACTGCATTATGAATGCTGACCCCGCAGCGCAGAAGACTTGACCGGGGCATTGCCAGAGCCATTATGTTCTTGGGGAGATTAACCACCTCGTTGTATGTAACTAGATAACAACCGGGCAACAGGTCTACACGGTCCAGACCGTCGAAAACGAGCGGGGAAGTAAGGGAAAGGGCTCTGATTTCAGTGCCGGGGCCCAGGCTGCCCGGCGAAGAAAGCAAAGCTACTTCTTTGAGGGTCAAGTCTATGCCATTGGGTTGAACCTGCTGCTGGGCATCACATAAGTTCTCCACCAGGGGAGGACTTGCCCCCAGCATCTTCAGGATATCTTCTCTGGAAAGGACGCCAAACATTTATTCACCAACAGATTAGGACGATGTAACTCAATGTATTGACGTTTAGTATAATCCGTGCTGGACTGCCAGGCAAGGCACTACGATATTTCCCATTATTAGTGACAGGGTTTTCTTCCTGGCCATGGCAAGCCAAATTTTCTCTCCCTTAACGGGAGTCCCGATTAAATCGGGAAAGGTGAGGGTGGTCAACTTTTTGCTAAGGTCTGAGATTTTCTCTATGATAGTTGCGTAAATCTTGTTAATATTAAGTACTGTCGCAATTCCCCGACTCTTGTCGGGGTTGATTACGAGTAAACTTTGAAAGTGGTAGCAATTGTTGGCATGGCCGGTGCGGGCAAGTCAGAGGTAGCCAGAGTATTTGAAGAACATGGCTTTAAGAAGGTACGGTTTGGGGATATTACGGACGAAGAGCTCAAGAACAGAGGGCTGGAGTCAAATGAGGAAAATGAGCGCTATATTAGGCAGCAACTGAGGGAAAAACACGGGATGGCTGCTTACGCTAAATTGAACTTGCCCAGGATTGATAGCTCGTTGAAATCATCGAATGTTGTGGTAGATGGGCTTTACTCCTGGGAAGAGTATACTTTATTGAAGGAGCGCTATGGGGAAAGGCTCAGTGTGCTTGCGGTCTGGGCCTCGCCGGCCACCAGACATGCCAGGCTTGCTCATAGAGCAAAACGGCCCTTAACGCTTGAGGAAGCAGCCAGTCGAGATAAATCCGAGATAGAGAATAGCAACAAGGGTGGGCCAATTGCCATGGCCGACTTTACCATAGTAAATGAAGCTTCTCTGGAGGAGCTGAAAAAGGAGACGGAGAGGATTATCTCTAGGTTAAAAAATGAAGAAGAAGACAAAAAAGCAAAAAAGAATAGATACTGACGAATATTTTCTAAAGATAGCCTCGGTGATAGCTGAGCGCTCAACCTGCCGCCGGCACCATATAGGCGCTGTGGCAGTGAGGGATAAACACATCCTGGCTACAGGCTATAATGGTGCTCCTTCCGGGCAGAAAGACTGCCTTGAGCTGGGCTGCCTCAGGGATGAGTTGAACATACCCTCGGGAGAGAGGCATGAGATATGCCGGGCTATTCATGCCGAGCAGAATGTAATCATACAGGCCTCGCTCCATGGGGTGAGCCTTGAGGGGAGCACCATTTATGCCACATATACACCGTGCATACTCTGCGCCAAGATGCTGGTCAACGCCAAGATAAAGCGCTATGTGAGTTTTGGACAGTATAATAGTGCCACTTCGTACGACAGTTTTTTAAGCTTGAAAGGTTTTGCTGGCTTGTTTGAAGAAGCTGGGATAAAAGTGGATATAAAGAAAAGACCCTCATCCCGAATTAGCTATTTGGAGTAGGAGGTCATCTACCTGTTACTACGTTAACAATGCCCAGGATCAGACCTCCCAGTGAGGCGAAGGCTAAGACTATTATCGGCCAGTTTGCCGCCGACCACTTCAGTACACGAGGCCATCGAGGGGACCTTTGCGTTCATTCCTTAAGCCTTTAATACCCTGGTATGGAACAACATCTCATAACCTTTGGTCACTACGCTGGTGACTCCTTCATAGACTTATTTCAGGAAGCTGGAATAGAGTTTGAGCTGCATAAAAAACCGCCCACCGAGATAACCCACCTGCCCTGAAACGGAAGCTCTTTCTATAAAGATACCATTGTGGGAACCATCCCTTCCTAAACAAGGCGCTTCCCTTTGATTTCACCTCAGCCGCTTTTGCAGGATTAGTTTATCATCCCCGGGCGTATAAAAGTCAGGGATACGGCAGATTACTTCATAGCCTTGACTGAGATGAAAATTCCTCGTTTTCTCATATGCTGGTGTGGATGATGTCTCAATAATGACTAGTCTTCCTTTGGCGCTCACGATGTCCTTTTCCGCAGACTTCATGAGGGTGCTGCCTATCCCTTGGCGTTGCTTTTCTCGAGCGACAGCCATCCAATAGATATCCCACGTCCCTTCAGTCAGTGGCGTGAGCCCGTAGCAAATATAGCCTGTTACAGTTGAGTCCACTTCAGCAACGAGGATATGATAGCCTGAGCTGGATTGGTACTGAAGATAGCAATCAATTATTTCCTCAGCTACCACCACTTCAAAGGGTTTGAATTCTGGTGTGCCGCGCAGTATTTTTGTTACGTGGGGTTTGTCTTCGTGGGACATAGAGCGAATATCGATTTTCATTGTCTTTCCCATCAAGAGCCAGTTGTACAATTTTTTCAACGAATTGCGTATAGGTCATCCCGGCGGCTTCTGCCTGGCGTGCCGCGCCAGTTCCGGGAGAAATGTCGGGGTTGGGGTTCACCTCGATGACGTTTAGCTGTCCCTCCTGGTCCAGCCGCAGGTCTACTCTGGCATAGCCCCGACAGCCAAGCAGTCTGTAAACCGTCGTTATTGTTTCAGCAATGCGTTGCTGCTCTTCAGCCTCGATCTCAGCCGGGCAGACGGGTTTTGTGCCTTCAAAGTAAGGGCTATCAGGCTTCCATTTGGCGTCAAAGGTAAGAACCTCCGGCATTCCGGAGGGTAGGGAATAGACGATTTCAGACACGGGCAAGACGGTGAATTCAGAGTTACCCATAACGGTGGCGTTAAACTCACGACCAGCGATGAACTTTTCAACGATGGCATCGCCACCATAAGAGTCGCTTATTGCGTTAACCTGTCTTTCTAGAGCCCAAAAGTCATGAACCACGCTCTCCGCGGACAGGCCGTTACTGGCATCCTCACAGCGAGGCTTAACAATACAGGGATAGTCTAGCTGGAACGTGTTTAGGGTCTTGGGATTCAGTGGTTGAAAGTCCGGCGTCTTGATTCCAGCAGCTTGGAGAATTAGCTTTGTCTTAGCCTTATCGAGAGCCAGCCTTAGCACTGGTCCGGGACAGCCAGTAAATAGAATACCCATTTTCGACAAGATTGGTGGTACTACTTCTTCAGTCTCAGGGAAGCCACAGAAGCCCTCGAAAAGGTTGAAAACCAAGTCCGTATTGAGGTTTTTCAGCTCCCTCTCAGCTCGCTCAAGTGGCGGCACCAGAGGGACCAGGGTGACATCAAAGTCAAGCTCAAGCAAAGCCCGATGCACCGCCTCCACTGCCTCAAGCACACTGAGCACCGCCTTTTCTTCACCGACCGCGTCATAACGTGACTGCTGTGGTTCGTTGTAGACGATGGCTACACGCATACGCATTGTGAATATCTCTCTAGCGCAGCATTAAGCACAGCGCTTATCAGCTGTCTATGACTCCAGCCCATCTTTTTTGCCATAATGACCAGGTCGCTGTGGGTACCCAGTCCAGGCAGAGGGTTTATTTCCAGAAAGTAGGGCACTCCCGCTGTGCTGATCCGGAAGTCCAGCCGGGCGAGGTCACGGCACCCCAGAGCCTTGAATGCTTTGAGGCTGGAAGTTTGTAGACGTTGCAGTACCTTCTCCTCAAGACCAGCAGGGCACTCATAGTCAACCAACTCCAGGTAATTGCGTTTCACCTCAAGGGTATAGAGGAAATAATTGCCCTTTTGTTTCGGAAGTATGCGCATCATACCCAGAATCTTAGGTGGGGAGTTGCCTATGATTCCCACGGTGACCTCATCACCCACGATAACCTCCTCCATCATTGCTGGTTGGTGGTATTTCTCCAGTAAGCTCTCTACTAATTCAATGGCCTGTTTCGCGTCTTCCACCACTGAAGTGAGACGAATCCCCTTGCTTGAGCCTTCGTATGCGGGCTTGACGATAGCCGGGAAAGGAAAATCACAGCTGTCTATCTGACGAAGCTCTTGTCTATCATTGATTACACGCCACTTCGGGGTGCTTACTCCTTCTGATGCGACCAGCTTTTTGGTCAGAGGTTTGTCCAGGCATATGGCAAGACACTGTGGGTCTGAACCGGAATAGGGTATATCCAACATCTCGAGGATTGAAGGCACCTGAGCTTCCCGGCTGCGGTAGGTACCTCGCCCTTCGGCGATGTTGAAGACGAAGTCTACCTTATCGTGAAGAATCTTGCCCAAAAACTCCCTGCCACCACCAAGCATGGTTACTGTGTGCCCCGCAGCCCCAAGAGCCGCAGCTATCAGCTCCACGGTTTCCGAAGAGTCATATTCCTCAAAAGCGTCATCACAGCTAGCTTGCTGTGGCGCTATTGTTTCCTTAAGGTCGTATGACAAGCCTATCCGCATTTGGAACTCCTGCTAACCCACATTGGCAGTCGCTTCTTGAGGCAGGCTTGCAGTCGCACTACCGGCTGGACATAGCACCTCAGCAGGCGGTTCAGGGCGTGCTAGTGTTGTGGGGTTTCGATAATGGAAAACGCGTTCCTCGTAATTCCGCAGCACTAGTTCACCTTCAGTCTGTGCCAGGATGTAGTTTGGCTGGAGGGGGACCTTGCCACCGCCTTGGGGCAGGTCTATCACGAAGGTCGGAATAGCCAGTCCTGAGGTGTGCCCGCGCATTCCCTCAATTATCTTTATGCCCGCCTCTACAGGTGTACGCAGGTGCTCAGTGCCCTGTACCTCGTCACACTGAAAGAGATAGTAAGGACGTACCTTTATTTTGAGAAGTCCGTGGCACAGTTTCGTCTGAGCTTCAACGCTGTCATTAATGCCGCGCAGCAGAACCGACTGGTTGTTTACCGGAACACCACTCCGTAGCAGACGGCCACATGCTGCAGCAGCTTCTGGAGTTATCTCCCGAACATGGTTGAAATGTGTGTTAAGCCATATGGGCCCGTACTTAGCCAGCATACTGCACAGTTCATTGTCTATGCGCTGTGGCAGCACGACCGGGAACCTAGTGCCGATACGGATAATTTCGACGTGCTTTATCTTTCTTATTCGGCTAATGATGTATTCAAGGTGGCGGGTAGAAAGTGTCAGGGGATCACCACCGGAGATAATAATATCCCGGATAGCCTTGTGCTGGCTTATATAGTCTAGCATGGCTGTGATTTCAGCAGGGGACCGCACCCAACCGCCATTTCGCCATTCTCTCTTACGGGTGCAGTGTCGGCAGAGCATGGGGCAGATGTCAGTAAGCACTAAAAGTACCCGGTCGGGGTAGCGGTGAACCAGCCCAGGGACCACTGTGTCCCTTTTCTCATCCAGTGGGTCTTCTAAACCCACCGACCCCATGGTCATTTCCATAGGGGAAGGTATCGCCTGCTTTCTTATGGGGTCATCGGGATCATCGGGGTTGATCAGCGATAGGTAATAGGGAGTCACTGCTAGGGGATAGCGCATGGTTACTAACTTGAGCTGTGCTTGTTCTTCAGTGGATAATGGAATGAATTGGGCTAGTTGCTCGACGCGGGTAATTCTGTTCCGGAACTGCCACTTCCAGTCATTCCAGAGGCTGTCTGGGATATCTCCAAAGAATCTGTACCTGGTCGTGGCTATTTTACTTGGAGGTTCCTCCTCCAGATCATCAGAGATGCTGCGTTTACCTGGGGGGTCCTCTTCAGAGTTGTTGTTGCTACAGCTTTCCTCTGATTCATGCATGGGTTGACGTTTGAGTTTTACCGATGCTGTTTTCAATTTAGTTTCTTTTTCCCTCCGTTACAAAAAATTTATACTCGATTTAACTGATTCTTGCTCAGTGCTTTGCTTTATATTATTTCGTTTTGTCCCCTTGCATTCGCCGATTTCTGCGATATACAGGAATTACTTGACCTGAATTCTTTTACATGTTATAATCTACATGTTTTCATCTATATGAATTGTATTTCTTGACTTAATTGTACATCATTTATTGGGGTTGTCAAGTGGTTTTAGCCTTTGACGAAAAAATTTTGGAAAAATATTTTTTAGGGAGTGGTGGGGGCTAATTTTGGGAAGGGGGTGTAATTATGCCAGGATGGAAGTTTGTTACAAATTATGCTCTGGTGCTTTGC
>CAISEW010000003.1 GCA_903884455.1 uncultured Chloroflexota bacterium
AATTCCAATAGAAATATACACAGTTCATCAGGAAGAAATAATTAATAAGCAAACTGATTTTTTTGCACCTGTAATTACAACGGATGGTAATATCGTCTTCTTACCAGTCGGAAAAGAGGATGCACTTCGTAATCTTCAGCAAAAGATATCTAGTATTGCTACTAGTCAAATTCACTCAAATAAGGTCTCTGAAATATCTATAGGTAGTTTTGCTGTAGTCGGAACTAGTTTCCATTTGCCAGACACGCCAAACATACACTGTGAAGTTTATAGAGTATTAACATATCAAAAACCACTTCCTGAATTTGAACGCCTCTATACCTCCCTAAAGGCATATTGTGAAAATATAGAAATTAGACCCAAAATTCAATCATATTTTTCTCAAGATTTACAAAAGAGATGGATAAATAATGTTATTTCAGGACTAAAACAAAGATTAAATTGGAATTCTATTGTGAGTAATGCAATAAATGAAGCTTATAAAGAGGCTGATAAACATGAGAAAGTCAATCAGGAAAAAGTAAGATTTATACAAATAGACGAGGATGGTAGAATATCGAGATGAATAAGCATTTGGCGATTTAATATAAATCGTTATTGGACTTCTTCACGAACATAACATAAGTATGCACAAAAAACCAGACATCGCCATGTTTGTATCACTAATTACAAACACTTAACTAGGAACTCAAAAGGTATTAAATATTCGTACGCATGGCTGGACAATGATGCCGATGTCTGTGTGGTAGTAACATTCTAGCGGTTTGTACAATTTCATACTCTGAAAGCTGAGTGAAACACTTGAAAACCATCCCTGTTTATGCTCACGTGAGAGGCTGCTATACTTAGCAGTGCATGGGCATTGCATTGAGAGAAACGACGTGACTGATCCTCCCTTTATGCAGACGCTCCAGAGTAACGTTTTAGCCCGGTTTTCCAGAAAATCCGTGAGACTATGAACAAGACAATGGACAAAGCTATTGCACCCACTAGCGTTTGCCAATTTAAACGGCTGGTCAGAGCTTCAGCAGGTATGGTCGTGGCAAAAGCGACTGGTATAATAAAGGTTAATCCGTAGCGCAACCAACCCGGGTATAGACTTACTGGCCAGCGGCCAGCTTCGTACACGCTCTGGAAAATGACCAGGATGTTTTCAACCCTAACAAACCAGAACGATAAGGTACTTAAAATCAGAAAGAAGCTGTAAATGATGACACCACCGGCCGTTAACATGAGGACAAACTCTGCCGCTTGTAGAACGCCGATAATTTCGCCCAGCTTGACCAGAGCATAGATCAATACTCCTAAGCCCAGTATAATCTCCAGTATTTCCCAAATTTCCACGCGTTGAAGACTGACTATTGCCTGAGCATCGGCGGGCTTGGTGAGTCTGAAATCTAGAGTGCCGTCACGGACTGATTCTATTAGTTGTTCCATGCCCGGTTGGATGATCAGCCTGATGATGCCACCGATAAGGAAGTAAACTCCCACCAGCGCTAGGACTTCGTTAGGCTGCCATCCGCCCAGTAAGTTGGTGTAGGTAAAGATTATCGCAAGTCCCCCGAGTGTCATGCCCAGGTTGAGTAGTGATTGAAATAACTGGATAATAAAATTGATACGGTAAGCGGTCTCACCGTAAATATTTACCCGCAAGAACGCTAAAAATATACGAAAATAACTCATGCCCCCACCGCCGTATAAACTTTTACTCCGGCGCGCCAGACTATACGTAGTAAGATTATGCTGACTATTAGCCAGCCAAATTGAGCCCCCAACCCGATTAGCGTTTCTACCATGGTGAGCCTGCCCAGTAACAGCTCTACCGGGAAACTAATCAGCCACCGAAAAGGTAACAGCAAAGATAAAATTTGAACTGGATGTGGCAGAAGGGTAAGTGGGGCAATTTGCCCAGAGAGGAACAGAAACGCCACGAAGTAGCTCTGGTTGATAGCACCAACTCTCGTCGTCCAGAAAGCTGCCTGCGCCAGCGTCCATTCCAGGACAAACCTGACCGAAAAAGCGAGTAGTAACACCGGAATGAACACTAGGATCGCCCAGAGTGGCGGTGCCACCGAAGCGTGAAAGGCGAAGACGAAGATAATGGCGATTGTTATCATAATCGGCAGGGTAATTATTTTTGACGAGATATTATCGGCGATATCTGAGTGAATTGGATGGACCGGTTTCAGCAATGCAACGGATAGGACCCCTTCCCGGACACGGTGCTCGAACTCATACATTATCCAGGTATAGGTGACCTGATTTACTAGCATCAACACGATAAAATAAGCAGCGAAATCGGTGGTTGTGTAGCTGCCGACACTGCCGCCGCTGCTCTTGGCTACAACCAACCAAACAATCAGGTACACCAGTGGTTCTAGCACCTGCCCGATAGTCCAAATAACTAGGGATGCCCGGTACTGGAACATCATCGCCAGCGTCGTTTTAAACTGCTGAACGTAAAGCTGTATAAGGTGTTTCACTTTTCCTCTTGGGCGAAAACCCGGGCGATAACTTCTTCAATCGGCGGTTCTTCAACCAGTAAATCGATAACCGGTAGCTCGGCAAGTAATCTCTCCGTAACACGAGCTGTCTCGGCCTTGGGGACTCTTAGAGTGTACCGTCCGTCTTCATAGGACTTGACTTCACCATAGTTACTTAAATTGGCTTTGCAGTTGTCAAGTTGAATGATGATAGTCTTATGTGAGGTAAATTGTTGAAGCAGGCCGGATAGCTCGCCATCGAAAAGCAACTTACCATGATGAATTACCAGGACGCGTTTGCACAACGCAGCTACATCGGCCATATAGTGGCTGGTCAGCAGGACGGTCGCGCCAGAACGCTGGTTGTATTCAGCTATGAAGGTACGTATCCGCTGCTGCATGGTTACATCCAGCCCGATGGTCGGCTCATCAAGAAAGACCACGCCCGGTCGGTGCAGCAGTGCCGCAGCAATTTCACATTTCATCCTTTCGCCTAAGGAAAGGTTGCGCACCGGTTTTTTAAGCAGCGACCCCAAGTCAAGGAGTTCGGTAAGCTCAGTAACCATACTCCGGTAGCTGTCCCGAGGTATGCGGTAGATCACTTGATTCAGTTCAAAGGTAAGCTCAGCCGGAATATCCCAGACGAGCTGATTACGCTGGCCCATTACCAGTGTTATTTGCCTCAAGAAAACTGCTTCGCGTTTTGAAGGAACATAGCCAAGCACACTTAATTCACCAGAAGTGGGGTGTAACAGACCGGAGAGCATTTTAAGAGTGGTTGTTTTACCAGCGCCATTAGGCCCTAGGAACCCCACAATTTCGCCGGGTTCGATATCAAAAGAGATGCCATCGACTGCTCGTACTTCGGTTTTACGGCGGTGCACCAGGTTTTGGAAAGCCGCTTTTGTGCCGGTTTCTTGCTGGCTGACCACATAAAATTTTGACAGGTCTCGAACGTGAATCGCGTATGCCATCGGGTTGTGCTTTTCTTTACTCATTCTATACCAGCCCTTCGTTTGTTACCAGTTTGCTGGGGACTTCGTTGACTCTCTGTCATTAAGTTACAATTGCTGAAAAAGAGAAACAAAAGAATGGAATAAGGAGGAATCAATAGGTTGCGAGTGCTAGGCAACAAGTGAGTATGCTGGAAGATTCTACCAAGTGAGAAGTATTGAAAGAGTCATCTATGAAGATTGGAACAAAACATCCAATCTGTAAATATGAGTCTTCATTCAATTAAACATTATAGGAGAAAGTTATCCAACAAAATATCTAATTGTTGCCTTCCTGGCATTTTAATGGTTATCTCCTATCCGGCCGAGTGAATGTCACAGTTAGTACTTTTTAGGCTAATGCGCTAAATCCTGACTTGCCCGCTTTCAAGGGCGACTCCAGGTCAAACAAACCGGCCTAACGAATTAAGAATATGCTGATTGCCATGATAAGCATACCTGCCAAAACACCCAGAATCACGAAGTGCTGCTTGCCATATAGTTGCGCAGTTGGCAAGATTTCATCCAGACTTATATAGACCATGATACCGGCGGAAAAGGCTAGTAGGCTATACACCAAGGTGGGTGTTAGAAAAGGGAAGAGAATGGCATAGCCGATGATTGCGCCTACCGGTTCTGCTAGTCCGGATAAAAATGAGTAAACGAAAGCCCGCCGACGATTGCCGGTAGCTTCTGAAATAGGCACTGACACGCTGATTCCCTCAGGGATATTGTGGAGAGCAATAGCGATAGCTACTAGGAGGCCGAAAGTCCGGTCCCCTGTGACCGCGCCACTAAAGACAGCGAGTCCCTCGGGGAAATTATGTATGGCGATGCCTAAAGCAATCAGCATACCAGCCCGCCTAAGGTTCGACCGTTGTTCAACGGTAAGTGAGGCGGTTGGTTGTACATCGCTTCCGTGTCCCGTTTTGTTTCGTCCACCAGATGAAGAGCGTGAGTTCTCAACCCGTTCTTGCTTGTACTCATGGGGAACCAAAATATCGACTATCGCAATAAAGGCGATGCCGACGAAGAATCCCAAATTGGCGGTGACAAAGCCAACCTTATCAATAGCGCCGTAAAGTAATTCAGCAAATGAGATATAGACCATCACGCCAGCGGAAAACCCCAGAATTAGCGATAATTGCCAGTCTTTGGGCTTACGTATGAAATAGGCAATTACACTCCCTATCCCAGTAGATAGCCCTGCCAACAGGGCCAACAAAAGTCCGAAGGATACATTGTTTGGCATTAGTCTAACTAGCCCTCATTGTAGCAGACTCACATCACCGTGGATTCAGTTTGATTTTAGCTGGGAATCTCTATCAAATACAAGTCCGGCCTGCACATTTTAACGTTTTGTTCACGCATTGGATTTAATGCTAGGTGGTCTCGTCATCCTGGATAGCTAATGACCGAATCCTGATAAATGCTTCGTGCGATAGCCCGTGTTGCCCTGTCCCAAGACGTACGGTGATTATTGACGTAGGCGTTGATAATGGCTAAAATATATAATCGGACCCAAGGCACGATTGCAAAGGAATGCAGCGGAGTTCATATAACGACATAAAGAGTCAATAGTGTGACAACCTCTCTTCACTAAAATTTCCATCAAATTAGATGGGTGAAAAGGAGGTGGAAAATCAATCCCATAGTCAAGTTGGGGCCAGGTGTAAGCCAGGCCATCAGATCATTTCTAGCTGATAAAGGTATCCAGCAGTCTATTCGCATTGATCTCTATTTTAGCGGATGCTGTGATTCGTCACTATACCTATGCGTGGACACTATCTTTGAGACCGATTTGACCTTGGAATTAGATGGCCTGACATTCGTTATTAATCCCGAGATTTATCAAGTTGTGGGTGAAGTAACCATCTCCTATGTGGATGAAATGGGGAGGAAAGGATTTGTGCTCACATCAAGCAAACCTGTAGGCGAGTGGGATGGTTTCGGTGTCAGCGACATCAAAATTCAGCCTAACCTTTACGTATAAACGTGCGGATTTTACAGTATGTGACCATATATTTGTAAGCGTATGATATTACGCTGTCATTTTGAAATATATTAAAGGAGGGAGCTGATGGAACAATATAAACTGTTTATCAATGGCGAGTTCGTAGATGCTGACAGTGGAAAAACGTTCGAGACGATTGACCCCGGCACTGAGGCACCCATAGCCACAGTAGCCCAAGCAGGAAAGGCTGACGCAGAAAAGGCCATAGCGGCGGCACGTAAGGCTTTCGACAGAGGGGATTGGAGCGGTCTTACCCCGGCAGCCCGTGCCGCCAAAGTCCAGGATTTTGCCGACCAGATAACACGGCAGGGTCTGCGCCTAGCTTTCACTGAATCGATGAACTCCGGCCAGGTCATATCACTGGCCAGGTTCATGCCTTTAATCAGTGTCACTTTATTACGCAATTTAAGCCTGGCGGCAGTCACAAAATTTCCTTGGGAGGAGGAAATACCAGTCTCAGGAAACGCTTTTGCGCCGGGCCGTGAATTCATCCGCAGGGAACCGGTTGGGGTATGTGTAGGAATTTCTCCCTGGAATTACCCTATGTATATAGCCTGCTGGAAGATCGCTCCCGCTCTCCTAATGGGGAACACTATGGTTTTGAAACCGGCTTCGTATACCCCTCTTACCGCACTCATAGTGGCAGAAGCAGCAAAAGCAGCTGGCATCCCGGATGGAGTATTCAACGTCATCGCTGGCCCAGGAAGGGAGTTGGGCGAAATTCTCTGCACCCACCCGGATGTAGATAAGATAGCCTTTACCGGCAGCACGGAAGTCGGTCGTGAAATCATGCGGATGGCTGCCGGTACAATAAAAAAGGTGACGCTCGAGCTGGGCGGCAAGTCAGCCAATATCATACTCGACGATGCAGATATGGAGCTTGCCGTGGAGGGTGCCCTCTTTAGTAACTTCTTCCACCAAGGACAGGTTTGTTCCTCGGGTAGTCGTGTATTAGTCTCATCAAAGATTCATGATGAATTCCTCGACAAGATGATAAAGCGGGCTGAATCTATCCGTATCGGATACCAGATGGACCAGACCTCTCACATGGGGCCCCTTGTCAGCAAACAGCAATTGGCTACAGTTGAACGCTATGTCAAACTGGGTAAGGAAGAGGGGGCGGAATTGATCACCGGCGGCAAACGCGTCGAGGTTAAAGGGATCAAAGGTGGGTTCTACTATGCTCCCACCATCTTTGCGAATGTGAACAACAAGATGCGTATCGCGCAGGAGGAGATATTTGGCCCTGTTCTTTGCATCATAAAATACGATAGTGATGAAGAAGCGATTGCCATTGCTAATGATTCCGTGTACGGCCTGGCAGGTGGTGTATTTTCCACTAACACCGCCAGGGCTGAACGTATAGCTCGTGGGGTTCGTACTGGAACAATGTGGATTAACAATTACCACATTTTTTCCGATTATTGCCCCTTCGGCGGCTACAAGCAATCTGGCGTCGGCCGCGAATTCGGTCTAGAAAGCCTGCGTGAATATACCCAAATCAAGAGAATACATGTATCCGCAATTGCCGACCATAAGTCGAATATGACCTTCCAAATTATGTCGGACTATAAGAAAGTAGACGGTTTTTCATATAATTGCCCGACTAATGTAGTAGCCGGTCATGGGGCTCTGAGCTCAATCTACAAGGCAGTCGCCGATCTTGGCTGCCGCAGGGCTCTTATTCTTACCGACTCAGGAGTCAACAAAGCAGGGCTTGCCCAATTGGTGAAGGATGCCCTAGTGGATTTCTGTGTGGGCATCTATGACAATATCTCACCGGATCCCGATCTGGAAACAGTGGACGTGGCCAATGCCGTGGCCCGCGAACTGAAGGCGGACTGCATCGTCAGCGTCGGCGGTGGCAGCGTCATCGATACTGCCAAAGGGGTCTGTGTAACCTTAAAGAACGGCGGCAAGATAAACGATTACCTAAACTTCCTGGTGCTTACTGAGCCACAAACCCCACACATCGCCATTCCCACAACAGCAGGGACCGGCAGCGAAGTAACAAATATAGCCGTACTCACAAGCAAGGGCGGCGGACGTAAACTCTTCATAATAGACACACGAATCATGCCGAATGTGGCTATTCTGGACCCGCGTTTCACCATGACCCTGCCCAAGGATTTAACAGTCACCACTGCCATGGATGCCATGACACATGCCATTGAGGCTATGATGAGCACCCTGGCGAACCAGATTTGCGACGGTCTGGCATTACATGCCATACGCCTGATCAACGAGAACCTGCCACTTGTCGTAGCCGATGGTAGCAATGAAAAGGCACGGCTCAGTATGCAGCTAGCAGCCACCATGGCAGGGTGGGCATTCACCATTGCCCAGGTTGGTCTGGCGCATGGAATGGCACATACTATAGGGACGCTGCACCATGTCCCACACGGGGTAGCCTGCGGCATCGTATTACCTAAGGTGATGCGTTACAATGTTGACCATGCTGCTGACAAGCTGGCTCTGGTAGCACAGGCTCTGGGCATCAACACCGCCGGCATGAAAGAACATGATGTCGCCCTGGCAGCAGCAGACGCAGTAGAATCCCTGATGAAAAAGGTGGGCCATCCGATGAGACTGCGCGACGTGGGCGTTCCGGAAGAAAACCTTGCAATATGCGCATTTCATGCGATTGCCGATACGGCTGTCATCTTCAATGGGCGCCCTGTCAGTGATCCAAACGAAGTTTTACAAATTTATAGGCAGGCTTATTAGAGCTATCAACTACGGTACAGTTGGGTCCGAAACAACTGAATAACCGAGGGCAGAGATGATTTTTAAGATAAGAAGGGATAAGTGTGCACTAATTGGATACCTGAATGACAATACGGATCTGCGTGTCGCGTTGCCTGATACTATGGCGGACATGGAAGCGAGAAACTAAAGAAGCATAGTGTCAAGAGTTTTGTGTATAGCCTGCTGAGCATAACCCCAGAGAGTCGACCTCGACCTAGCTGTATTTATCCCTCCTGATGGATAGTAATGCATCTTTAGCTAACCAGAACTCCCTGACTACCCTTCTACCGTATTTCTCGTTCACTTCCTGAGTTACCAGATAGACGACCTTGCTGCAATCTGTGAATTGAAGCTAGGTCACCAACATAACCCCGCGCATCATATAGATAATATCCCATTAATTCACCTTGGCGGCCGATGTCGCTAATTGTGTTAATTCTACCTTAATATGCTGGATTTGCTGACAGAAGGCAAGTACCGATTATTAACGGAAGTATTGGCTAATGCCAGGTTTTGCCGTCCAACCTGGGCAATATGCTATCCGATGCCATGTAACATTTTAGCGATTTGTTAAATCCTCCGATACAGCCTCAAGCTATCCTCGAACTTCACCGAAAACTGTTCTCATTGTTGTTCCGTTAGTTTCAGGCTATACCGGACAAATTGGTTTTTTGCCTTCAACGTATTGTGGACATATAATGAATCATGTTTTGCCCCAATGATAGGACTGAAATGCACGAGGTCAAAATAGTATCGCATTATGGTCAGCCAATCATTGTTGACCAGTGTGAGAAGTGTGGAGGTATCTGGTTCGACGAGTCGGAGCTATTTCGGGCAAAACAAGGTGAGGCAGAGAAAATCGAGGTACTGAATACCGAAATTCTACGGACTCCCTCCACGATTGAGAATTCCAGCTTAATTTGCCCCAGAGACCAAACAACAATGCACCGATTTACTGACAAGTATTTCCCTCAGGATATTGTCTTAGTGCGTTGCCTATCGTGTCATGGAATCTGGATCAATAGAGGCACGTTCACGAAGTATCAGCAATTCCGCCAAAAATTAATGCCGAAGAAGAAAAGCTCTCAAGATGAGAGACTGGAAAAAAGCATTGCTCCGTTGATAGTATCATACAAATACGAGTGCGAACGCTCAAATGAAGCACAGAGAAGAGATGTCGATATTGCTCTTAATATCCTGAAAACAATCCTAAGGTTGTTCATTTTCAAGTCCTGATACATCAACAAGAGTAGAAGATAACGATAGAATATTGAGTGACACATTTGCTTGTCTTGTTACCTCTGACGTAACAATAAGCCATTTTGTGATTTTGCCGAAATCAGTAAGGTTCGATACAATGACTGCTTAGCTTTAGAGTGAATCATGCAGGTAACTCAGATAATAAGACAAAAGGTGTTGATTCGGAATCTTATATTGGCGACCAGCACATTTTTTGTTAGTCTTGTATTAGGTACGCTTATTGGTCAGAATACCGCTGAGGGGCTTATGAGACAGTTCGGCGTTGTACTAGAGCCCTTGGCATAGATGGGTAACCCGTCTATGCTATTGTTCTTAATAATATTCATCAACAACGCAATCAAGGCTCTCGGGCTAGTTTTTTTAGGTATCTTACTGGGACTACCACCTCTATTTTTCATAGGCCTAAACGGCTTTATCCTTGGAGGCTTCGGCTCCGCGCTTGAATCAGTCAACGGATGGAGATATGTTATAGCTAACTTTGTACCGCATGGTGTGATCGAGATTCCAGTGATCTTGCTAGCCACCGCTTTGGGTCTCACGGTAGGTATGGAATCACTTAAATGGCTAGTACGAAGAGAGAGCCGAGTCAAATTACAGTTGTCAGATTGCCTTAAAGTTTACTTGAGGTGGATTCTTCCTGGGCTTGCCGTTGCAGCCATCATAGAGGTCTTTGTTACCCCCTTGCTAATCGGGTTGGTTAATGTTGGTTAGCTTGGCTTCTGTAAATATCCCCGCAGACAAATGCGAACAGGCTTGAGGACATTTTCCAGTCTGTTGTGGGTTCTCAATGGAGATTCAGGCACTCAAAGAATACTGAGATGGCTTCCTTTGATGCTCGAGAAGTTTGGCCGCTGCACGATTTAGCGTATTGTGCAATTCCATACTCTGAAAGCCGAAGAAACACTTGAAAACCATCCGTGTTTATGCTCACTTAAGAGGCTGCTATACTTAGCAGTGCATGAGCATTGCATTGAGAGAAACGACGTGACTGAACGTAAAGCGCGGTTTTCTAAACCTTTAGCCTTCTTTTGGCTGCTGCGTCTTAATCGCACCGTGATGGTGGCTATGATTACTGGTGCGGCAGCCTTCACTGCCAATGCCGGAGTGACCAACGCAATATGGATGACCCTGGCAGGTTGGTGTTTGGCTGTGGGTGGCTTCTCTTTGGACTTCTATGCTGATCGTGACTTGGATGCCGAGGGACCTCGGGCAGAGATACGCCACAATCCTCTGACGGATGGCTCCCTATTACCATCGATAGGGCTCGCCTTCTCAATGACTTTCATCGCCATTAGCTTCGCTATGACACTTCTGGTTGCCCCGTGGGCTCTGCTGCCATGGAGTATCATTCTTGCCATCATCATAGGCTTGGCACTACATCTTTTTGAGCGTCCTCTAACTCGTGCACTTACTCTTGGCTTGCTGCAAGGCCTCTATGCGCTTATGGGAGGCATGAGCGGCCGCCTGAGCCCAGGATTGTGGCTCTTGGCTGGTATGTTCTTCTTTGCCATGTTTGGTGGGCGAGGGATGATCGACATCCGCGATTTCCCACAGGATAAAGTTACTCGCGTGCAGACTCTGCCGAAGTGCTATGGAGTAAAGCGTACTGCACAGTTCACAGCTATCTGCTTACTCATAGCGTATGCCCTGAGCCTGGCTGCATACTTTACAGGTGAATTTAGCCCAATCTATCTATACCTTGATTTGGCTTTTATCGCCGTGGGTGTGGTGTGCGCCTGGCTTTTCGCCACTCGCCCTAGCCCCAGGCTGGCCTACATTCTGACTCTTGTGTGCATGATGGGCATGGGGTCCCTCATTTGCCTAGCGATGATCCTAGGTAGCATGTAGCGGTTAATATACCTGGTTTTTCTGGGCAGTAAGAGTTCGTATGAAAAACAGGCTTTTACAGCCTGAATCTAGTGAACACAGCATCTGTCGGGCTCAGCCACTGGTTCTAGTATTTAGTGTAAGCACTCACCAAAAGTCCCTAATGTGCAGCTCGGGTAACAATTGCTTGAAGTGTTTCAAATGTCCCACACAGCGGTGACCCAAACCTTGCTTCTGTTAAACTTTCAAAGTATGAGCTGGTATTAATTGTCTTTATGATGTTTTTGCGGTACATTTAAATAAGCACCGTCAGTTGATAATGTTTAGGGAAATGCCTGTTGGTATTTACTATTGAAATTATTGATGATTGGATTTCGCCTTGGAATGTGAGCCGCCTATGACTGGGGAAAAATTCCACGCGCTGTTTAATGCACGTTCCATAGCTTTTCTGGGCGCTTCCAAAGACCCCAGAAAGTGGGGGTTCACCATGCTAAATAACGTGATAAATGGTGGATTTAAGGGGAGGATCTATCCGGTAAACCCTAATGAAGACGAGATACTGGGACTTAAGGTATACAAAAGCATTGCCGATATTCCGGAAATACCTGATCTGGCGGTCATTGCAGTGCCGCCTATGAACGTGCTTCAGGTAGTTAAAGAATGTGTCAAAAGAGGGGTAAGGGCGGGAATAGTCATAACTGCTGGATTTGCCGAGCTTGGGGAGAGTGGAGCACGGCTTGAACAGGAGCTGATCGAGGTAGCCCGTACTGGTGAAATGGTCTTGGTGGGGCCAAACTGCAATGGAATAATGAACCCTTGGGAGAAGCTCTATATTCAATTCCCACCTTTCTTCGTTCCACCTGGCCCCATAGCCGTTATCGCCCAAAGCGGTAATGTGGTTGATTCCTTAGCACGTCAAATCATGTTGCGGGGCTTCGGCTGCAGCATATGTATAAGCAGCGGTAATGAGGCCGACCTACACAGCGAAGACTATCTGGAGTACCTGGCGGAAGATCCCCACACTAAAGTCATTTTGAGCTACATCGAAGGTTTTAAGGACGGCAAACGATTTTTCCGGGTAGCCAGGGAGGTTAGCCAAAAGAAGCCCATTGTCATGGTCAAGGCAGGAAGAACGTCAGCCGGGGCCAAGGCTGCCCTATCACACACCGCGTCTATCGCTGGGGCGGATGCCGTCTTCGAAGCTGTATGCAAACAATCTGGGATGGTAAGGGCAAAGAGTTTGGATGATTTGTTGAACGTTGGCATAGCCTTTCTTCGGCAACCTCTACCCAAGGGCATGAGAGTAGGCATAGTGACCGCTGGTGGAGGCGCAGGGGTCCTCGCCGCCGATGCATGCGCCGAACTGGGCCTTGAGGTGGTCTCCTTACCTAAGGTGACCATTAAGGAGCTGGATAGTTTCATGCCTGCGTGGTGGAATCGAAATAATCCGGTTGACTTGGTGGCTGGCGGTTCGACAGATACAAGTTTTAAAGCCGTTGAAACGGTGTTGCGCTGTCCATCAGTGGATGGGGTTATTATGATGAGTATAATGCCTGCTTTGCGTTTGGAAAGGCTCTCTGCATCCGCTGATGAAGCTGATAGACAGCGTTGGGCAAATAACTTGGTCCGAGCGGTAGTCAGTGTCATAGAAAGATTCACTAATCTGGCCGATAGATATCAAAAGCCTGTTATTGTTGCATCTGAGCAAATGTTTGCTGACGCCATCCAGGAGACCAAGATCATCTATGCTCTGGGACGGCAAAACCTTATGTGCTATCACATGCCCCACCAAGCAGCTGTGGTGCTCTCTGGCTTAGCTAGTTATAGAGAGTATCTGGAGCGTTATGGAAAGCATGAATAACCCTTAATCAGGTATTATGCTCTCGGAATACCACTTCATTTTACTGTTGCACAAAGTAGCGTTTGGTATAATTTCAACCGTCCGCACAAATCCCTGAGCTATCCTGTCCCCGTAGAGTATATTGGAGGGGAGCTTGCTGAACTATACTGCCCAGTGCAGCCTGTGTGGTCAGCCAGGACACGTTGTTGACGAAAACTCTCCCTGATGATATAGTGGAGCCATATTTGTAGATTGAATGTTCGTTCAATCAGCCGGGTGAGAATTGTCTGAAGAGTTCACAATACGCACCTTTAGTAGTGACGAGGCTTTAGTCAAAGAGCGCAGAAATCATATAGTTCGCTGCTCTACAAAAGTATTTACTAAGAAAGGATATGACCGAACCAATATGCGTGAGTTGGCTAAAGCTTGCGAGATGAGTGCCGGCGCGCTGTATCACTATTTTGGTTCTAAAGAAGAGATGCTCTATTCGATTATCAATAGTGCTACGTCACAACAGGCGGGTTCCATGGAAGATTATGCCAATGAGTTGGCAACAGCGAGCCCAACACTAGCTCTTGTAGGGCTTATGAGAAAATTTTATGAATGGCATGACGACAATCAAGATATTACTCTATTTGCATATCAGGAAACGAAAAACCTGCCAGGCAATGCCCAAGAAAGTATTTTCGACTCCGAAGCGCGTATATTAACTGTATTTGAGAAGTTGCTGATAAAAGGTATGGAAGAGGGTGAGTTTAATATTGATGATCCCAGGTTGATTGCTCATGATATAGTCGTTCTTGGGCATGCCTGGGCCCTCAGGCGTTGGCATCTGAGAAAACACTGGACTTTCAAAACATATGTAAAGAAACAGACCGATGCTATGTTAAGGGCGATTACGATAGATAATAACACTGATGTTGCCAATAAACAGAGAAAGGAGTCGTCCAAGTGATTATTTTGAAGAAAGGAAATTTGCGCATTCCCAAATGGAACAGAAAGGTATTTGCAGTTGCTGGGGGTCTGACAAATTATAAAAAGTTTTGCCCGGAAATGAAGCTTGAAGAGCAAGTGATGGTGGCATTCCGGCAGATGTTGGAGAATAATGATTTAAAGATCTCTCCGGCAGAAATCAAGGGATTAGTCAACTTTCTGGCCTGCGGTAATTTTTCCGACCACTTTCAAGACCAGCTCCTGTGCGAAGCCAAGGTCACTGACTACCTCGGCCTTGATCCCATGTACGATATAGGTATCAAGACGGGCGGGGCTACCGGTGGCTCCACAGTGCTAACAGCCGCTATGGCGATAGCCAGTGGATATGCTGATGTGGCGTTAGCAGTAGGCTGGGAGCGCATGTCTGAAGTGGATACGCGAACAGGTAACTACTACATTGCTAACGCAGCCTGTAAAGACTTTGAGACCAGGCTTTCCCGCATTTATGCTGCCTACTATGCTCCTATGGCCGTCCGTTTCGCCTGGGCCTACAACCTCTCTGAGGAGACTAGAGCCAAGGTGGCAGTCAAGAATCATCTCTACGCCTATTACTCGCCATATTCCCAGCAGCCAGGCAAGTACACAATTCAGGATGTCCTTAACAGCCCAATGTCAACCTACCCGTTACGTTTCTTGGAATGTTGTGCCATGACAGATGGTGCTGCCTGCATGCTACTTTGCGATGAAAAAACTGCCTATAAGTTAACCGATAAACCTTGCGAGCTTTTCATAGCCGGCGGGAGCCATACCTTGAGGGTGGCAGACCGTAGGGACATGGAGATCCCGTTACTGCCACATGAGACTCCTGATATGTATAAGGGCCTGCGCAAAAAAGAGGGGCAGCGGTGGCCGGGATTTGAAAGCTTTGCTGCGGCACGATTTGCCGCTTATTTTGCTTACCGAATGGCCGGCGTTACTAACCCGCTTGAAGAGCTTGACCTGGTGGAGTTGCATGATGCATTTACCATAAGTGACATTCAAACTTATGGAGACATTGGACTCCGTCCCTATGGACAGGAACCTGATTACATTGAATCTGGAGATGCTTATTTTGGTGGTAAATGTCCATCCAATCTGTCGGGAGGGTTAATAGGCACCATGCATGCCGTAGGAGCAACTGGCATCTTTCAAGGAATCGAGTGCCTCTGGCAAATACAGGGCAAGTATAATAAGTTTCATGGCGACCCCAAGATTTGGGAGTCTTTTGGCAAGAAAAAGCCCAAAGATTGGAAGAGTCTCCAAGTACCTAACGCTAAACAGGCAGCC
Source organism: uncultured Chloroflexota bacterium (assembly GCA_903884455.1). Classification (GTDB taxonomy): domain Bacteria; phylum Chloroflexota; class Dehalococcoidia; order GIF9; family AB-539-J10; genus RBG-13-51-36. The sequence continues at coordinate 15,424 of CAISEW010000003.1, forward strand.
TGGGTATCTCACGCTGGTGTCGGGTCACATGTAACAGTAGGCATTCTCAGGAAGGCTTTCTAAAGGAGGGAAACTGTGGCATCAAAAAGCAAGATAACAAAGTATACTGGCAAACCAGCAAAGGTGCTTCAATCCGAACCAGCCATAGTGATAGAGTGGCCGAGGAGTTTGGCCCACAGGCATACTTATGGAAAACTTTCCCCGTTCTTCAAAGGTCTGACAGAGGGCAAACTGCTGGCTACGAGATGCATCAATCCTGAATGTGTAGAACACAGGCTGTGGCTTCCGCCGCGGGCTGACTGCCCCGATTGCAACCAGCCCATGACCTGGGAAGAACTGCCCCAGCCAGTAATTGGCACGGTGCACACCTATGCGCGTGTGGAGTACGCCGGTGCTGGCATAGAACTCACTACCCCCTATTTCCAGGTTGACGTTGAGTTGCCTGGCGTATGCACTATATTCAAGGGCTATCTGCAATACGGAACACCCGAAATAGGCATGAAAGTTAAGGCTTGCTTTCGAACCGAAGACCCTACTAACACAATTCTTGACATGTACTGGATCCCTTTAGCCGATGATAAAGCCGCCCGGTTTTGAACAGGTAATTGGCAGCGAGCTAACTGGCACAAACACTAACAAAACAGGGGAGAGATGGCATGGGCAAGTTACTTTGGGAGCCGACGGAAGAGCGAAAGAAGAATGCGAACATAACCAGCTTCATGAAGTTCGTTAACAAACGACATAAACAGAGCTTTCGTTCCTATAAAGAGCTTTATGACTGGTCCGTAGATAAGATACCGGATTTCTGGGCTGCTGTGTGGGATTTTGTTGGGGTGAAGGTTTCCAAAGGCTACAAGGTAGTGGTTGACGATGTAACTAAGATGCCGGGTGCAAAATGGTTTACTGGCGCGAGGCTAAATTTCGCCGAAAATCTACTGAGATACAGGGATAAGAAGACAGCCTTCATCTTCAAAGGAGAAACTCAGAAGACAGAGAGGATGAGTTACGCTGAACTGTATAAATCTGTGGCACGCCTGGCAGAATCTCTTCGAGAAGTAGGAATCAAGCCTGGAGACCGGGTGGCTGCCTACATGCCTAATATGATAGGGACGGCTGTGGCGATGCTTGCCAGCACGAGTATCGGCGCTGTCTGGGCTTCGTGTGCCACCGATATCGGTTCTGGGGCAGCCATTGATCGCTTTGGTCAAATCGAACCAAAAGTTCTGTTTACCGCTGATGGCTATTTCTACAAAGGAAAACCCTTCAATTCTCTCTCTAACGCTGCTGAAATTGTAAAGGGGGTACCCTCTATTGAGAAAGTCATAGTGGCCCGCTACAGGGAAGAGAAACCCGATATCAGCCATATTCCTAACTCCGTATATTATGATGATTTTCTATCACGAGAGAAGTCGGAAATTCAATTCGAACAATTGCCCGCAGACCATCCTGTGTTCATCATGTTTTCGTCAGGGACGACTGGCAAGCCAAAGTGCATGGTTCAAGGAGCAGCCGGAATTCTGGTTAATCAACTGAAGGAGCTAATAATCCACACCGATTTGAAGCGAGACGATGTCCATTTCTTTATCACGACTTGTAGCTGGATGATGTGGAACTGGATGCTGACTTCCTTAGCCACAGGTAACACCATTATTCTGTATGATGGCAACCCCACCTATCCTAGGCCAGGGGCTATGTGGAAACTGATACAGGATGAAAAAGTGACTATGTTTGGCTGCAGCTCCAGCTACATTAACTATCTCAGGAGTGAAAACATTAGGCCGGCTAATGATTATGACCTGTCGTCATTAAAGGAAATATGGCAGACTGGTTCGGTTCTATCAGCGGAAGGATTCGAGTACGTGTATCAGGAAGTCAAGAAAGACCTGCATTTTAATTCCAGTTCAGGTGGCACAGACATCAATGGCTGCTTTTTCACCGGAAGTCCGATTCAGCCTGTATACGCTGGTGAGTTACAGGGGCCGGGTTTGGGGATGAAGGTGAAAGCGTATGATGAAGAAGGGCATCCGGTATTTGACCAGCAGGGCGAACTCGCCTGTGAAGCCGCTGCCCCGCCTATGCCGCTTTATTTCTGGAATGATCTGGACGGTAAGAAGTACAGGGACGCTTATTTTGGTGTTTACCCTGGTGTGTGGCGTCACGGGGACTATATAGTATTTCATAGTGATACCGGAGGAGCTACTTTCTATGGTCGCTCTGACTCAGTACTGAAACCGTCCGGTGTTCGCATAGGTACGGCCGAAATATATAACGTGATGGAAGGGCTACTGGAGATTGCTGATAGCCTAGCAATAGGGCAGAGATGGGAGGGAGACCAGCGTGTCCTTCTTTTTGTCAAATTGGCTGAAGGATATCATCTAACGGAAGACCTGGAGAACAAAATCAAGAGAAATCTTCGTGAGAAAGCTTCCCCAAGACACGTCCCAGCGAGAATCATTGCGGTACCGGATATTCCTTACACCACGAACATGAAGAAGGTCGAAAGCGCTGTCACAAACATAATGCATGGCAGGCCCGTCCTGAACAGGAATGCCTTGTGCAATCCCCAATGCCTGGATTACTATGAGAAGCTTATTGGAGAAGGGGTACTCAAATCTTAATCTACTCTTATGAGAAACGCGAGGAGCCGAAACATTGAGAGCAATTGGACTCAGTAGCGACATTGCTCAAACACAGTTCAAGAAAGCGGGAGCCCTCAGGTACCTTTCTTGTGTATACTGCGCGGAGAGTACCCTTGGGGGAGATGAACCATGGATTTTGATTTGAGCGAAGAGCAGAATCTAACACGCCAGGCGATTCGGGCTTTCGCTGAAAGGCAGATTGCCCCGATCGCCCGAGAGCTGGACGAAAAGGAGAAGTTTTCTGCCGAGCTAACGCACAAAATGGCGGACTTAGGGCTGCTGGGTTGCTTTGTTCCAGAGAAATATGGCGGCTCCAATATGGGCTACATCTCGTATGCAATTGCGGTTGAAGAGCTGGCTAGGGTGGATGCTTCCCAGGCCGCTACTATTGCTGCCGGAAACTCTCTAGGAATTGGCCCCATCTATTATTTCGGTAACGAAAAGCAAAAGCAAGAATGGCTTCCCAGGCTCTGTTCGGGAGAGTGCCTAGCTGCATTTGGTCTGACGGAGCCTGATGCTGGCTCCGACGCTGGAAGCTCTCGAACCACCGCAACACTTGAAGGGGACTACTGGACTATCAATGGGCATAAAATTTTTATCACCAACTCGGCTTGCCCATTGACCGGTGTTATTATTGTCCAGGCTGTCACTGGTAAACATGAGGATGGCAAACCAGAGATTAGTTGCCTTATCGTTCCGAGCGACACACCTGGCTTGACAGCTAAGGAGATGAAAGACAAGATGATGTGGCGAGCATCCAACACGGGTGAACTTTTTTTCGATGATTGTATTGTGCCTGAAGCAAACCTTCTAGGAAAAAGGGGGGACGGCTTCCATCAAATGCTTGCGACACTGGATGGCGGACGCCTTAGCATCGCCGCCATGGGATTGGGTGGGTCTCAGGCGGCTTTCGAGTTGGCCTTACAATACGCCAATTCTCGCATCCAATTTGGACGGCCAATCGGTTCCTTTCAAGTTAACGCTTTCAAACTAGCCGACATGGCCCTAGAGATCGAACTGGCCAGGAATCTTCTCTACAAGACCTGCTGGCTGCGAGAAAACGGACGTCCCATTACTAAAGAGGCAGCCATGGCAAAATTGTTCTGTTCCGAGGTTATGCGCCGCTGTGTCCATCACGCAGTGCAACTTCACGGAGGGTACGGGCTGATGAAGGATTATGAAGTCGAGAGATTATATCGGGATCAGAGGATTCTGGAGATCGGCGAGGGAACGTCGGAAATACTACGCATCGTGATTGCTCGTAACATTGGCGTGTCGGGAAGGGCAATCTAGAAGGAAGGGCACCATGAAAAAAGAGAAGGCAAAACGCAAGACTTCTGCCAGAGTGAGTCCGGCTAAGAGTAAAGCGGCGAGGCATGATGATTTTCTCACCGACTCGGCTAACATCGCTCGCATACAAGAGGTAGAGGGGGAAAAAGAATCTCTGAGCGATCGGCTTCGCAGGGTTCGAGAAATGCGGGGACTTACCATTAGGGACCTCAGTAGCCGAACAGGGATCAATATAGCTACCTTGGAACGTATAGAATCAGGCGAAATAATCCCGGCATTAGGGCAGTTAGTTAGGTTAGGCAGAGCGCTTGATATGAAGATGGGCTACTTTATCTCGCCAGGAATTGACAAGCTCATGTCCGTGGTGCGCAAGCACGAACGGCGGCCAATATCTCGCTACGGAGAGGCGAAGAGCATCGAGTGCGGTTACTTTTACGAATCCCTGGCCCCGGAAAAGGCCGACCGATTGATGGAGCCTTTTATTGTGACGCTGGTGCCAACAGACATAGAAGAGTTCTCCGCCCACGCCGGACAGGAGTTTATTTATGTCCTGGAGGGCGAAATGAAAGTGCAAGTTGGGGATCGCGTCGACCTTCTCAAGCCTGGAGATGCCATTTATTACGACTCTAATCAACCTCACTTCGTTAGATGTGCCGGCACCACTGCAACGAAGTTATTGGCTGTTCTTTATACGGGATCACCATAGACCACAAAACGAGCGGGGCCTGCTATGAGACTCCTGAAAAAGCCCCTAGTCGAAAAAACATGGAGGACTTTTCAGTAGTCTCCTGGGAGAAAGTTGTGGAATCGGTAAGGAGAAAAGAGGCTAGCCCGATTTTCGTCCCGACAGTTGATAACAGTTGCCTGGAATGTTACTTCAGAGACAAGACATAGGGTCGAGGTTAACTTCTCGACCCTATGTCGATTTGAGGAAAACCTTGGCCAGTCTTAATCACTATGCGGTGCCAAGCCAAAGGTCCTCTCTGAAAAGCCAAGAAGTAGACATAAGCTTGAGCAAGGGTTAAAATTTAGCTTCTGTGCCAGCGTAGCTCAGGGGTAGAGCAGCGGTTTCGTAAACCGTCGGTCGTCGGTTCGAATCCGACCGCTGGCTGGGGGTAATATGAGCAAATTTGTAGATAAATTGCAGAGTCTTTCTAAGTCTTCAACCACGCCCATAGGTTTCCATCCCTCTGTCGCTGAACTAAAAAGTCCCGCAATGTTGCTTATTGCGGGACTGTCCGAGACACAGGTCAAGGAAGCCAAAATCGTGGCTGATGTCAATGCTGATGCCGGGTTGATATTGAGCGAGGGCCCAAGTGCCAAGATTGTTAAGCAAGTAGTCGAAGCTGTAGGCAATGTCCCTCTGGGGGTATTTGTGAAGGGCATGAGCGAAGAGAAAATAAATGAGCTTGCAAGTGTGGGGTGCGACTTTGTGGTCTTTGATATCAAGATAGCTGCGGCAGTCCTGAGCAAAAAAGAGGTAGGCAAATTCTTGATGATAGAGCCTTCATTAGACCAGGGTCTTGTGAGAGCCATTAATAGCCTTGAAGTAGATGGTGTGTTTATCAATAGTAGGGACGGAGATTCTTTTGTTGCTGTGGAGCATCTGCTTGTTTGTCGAAGGTTCGTCGAGCTCTTAGAGAAGCCTGTTATGATATCTTTGCCTTCTTTGGTCACAAAGGCTGCGCTAACAAGTTTATGGCAAGCTGGGATAGATGGCGTAGTTGCTCCCTCAACGGAGTCGGTTGAGGCATTGGCAGAGCTAAAGAAAATGATTGGCGATTTGCCCAGAGGAGCCAGAGATAGGCGTTCCAAGGCAGGTGTGGTGCTCCCTCATTATGGTGGAAGTGTGGCTGGAGAGGAGGAGGACGAGGAAGAAGAGGAAGTTTAGCCTGAACCTGGTTTTGCCCAAAGTAAGTCATGGAGACAAGCCTGGGCCTATTTTTATTATCAGCAGCGGGAATTTCTCTTACTGGCGTTATGCTACCCGGACCGCTCACCGCGGCTACCATAGTAAAGGGTTATAGCGATAAACACGCGGGTGCCTGGATTGCAGCGGGTCATGCTGTTATCGAGATACCACTCATAGCTGTAATTTATTTTGGACTCGGGCATTTCATCGATTCTCCTCATGTGGAAAAAGGTATATATCTTGCCGGTGGCTTGATGCTGCTCTACCTGGGTTTTCGGATGTTTCGGGCTACTGGTGATGCGCCTGGTACTGTGGGTGGTCTACCAGCTAGCTCTTTAGTAACAGGCATTGTGATTACGGGGACTAACCCCGCCTTTTACATATGGTGGGCGACTGCGGGTGCAATTCTAGTAACCGGTGCTGCTAAGTTCGGGCTTGTCGGCATTATTTTGTTTACTCTGGTGCATTTGCCTTGTGATTTGGCCTGGAGTGAATTTCTCTCGGTGAGTACATTTGAATCAAGGCGATGGTGGACACAGAAGGTACAAAGGATTGTGTTTAGCGTTTGCGCTTTGATTCTAGCTGGCTTTGGGGTCTGGTTTTGCTTTTCTGCGTTTCTCTAAACTCAAGGGACATTCTGGGTTGCCTGAAAGTATTTCCCTTCAGTCTTTATAGATGGTGCAATAACCATCTTAGCTTTATGCATTTCTTTGATGGTTCGAGCGCTGCATACTCCCATGCCAGTGCGTAGAGCGCCAACTAAGTTTTGAGTGCCGTTGGTGACGGAGGTAGGACCGAAGAGAATTTGCTCTAATGAGGCGGTAGTGCCGACTCTAATACGTGTCCCTCTAGGCAATGCTGGATGAGAATGAGACATGCCCCAGTGATAGCCTTTTCCTGGCGCTTCTGTCGCTTGAGCTAAAGGCGAGCCAATCATTACAGCGTCAGCACCGGCGGCGAATGCTTTACATAAATCACCACCAGTGCGAATACCTCCATCTGTTATCACTGCTACGTATTTACCACTTTCTTTGAGATATGCTTCTCTGGCAGCGGCACAATAAAGAGTAGCAGTTATCTGAGGAACTCCAACACCGATGACTTCCCGAGTGGTACAAGCAGCCCCAGGACCCACTCCAACTAGGATGCCATCGACTCCTGTCCTCATTAGCTCTAATGCCGCACTATAGCTGCAACAATTGCCCACTATGATAGGCAAGGACATTTGCTGGCATAGCTCAGGCAGGATAAGTCCCCGATAGCTCTTAGAGATATGCCTGGCTGTGGTGACGGTAGATTGCACCACGAGTATATCCATCCCGGCATCTTTAGCTATGGGAGTCAACCGTTTAGTGTTGGCTGGAGTTACAGATACGGCACAGATGGCCCCAGCCTGTTTTATTGCTCCAATGCGTTGGCTAATAAGCTTTTCCTTGATAGGCTTAGAGTAAATTTTTTGAAGTAGGGAAGTAACCTCTTTCTCAGGAGTTTGGGCAATTTGGTTTAAGACCTCATTGGTGTTCTCGTACCTTGTCTGTATACCTTCTAGATTAAGGACAGCTAGCCCGCCAAGCTTGCTAAATTTAATAGCAAAGGCGGGGTCAACAATAGCATCCATAGCTGAGGCTAGAATGGGGATGGACAAAGTGTAATCTCTTACGGTAAAGTCTATGTTAGTTTGGTCAGGATTAATGGTTACATCTCCGGGGACAAGTGCAACTTCATCAAATCCGTAAGCACGTTCAATCTCTTTGAATTTGAAGTGAGGCATTTTTTTCTTTACTTGATAGAAATTGCCACAAACTATACAAGGATGGCAGTCTAAAGTCAAGGAAAGATGTAGATAAAATTACAGCTATTAAGTATAATTCTAGGTCATGCCTGTTCTTTATGTCATTGCTACTCCTATTGGCAATCTGGAAGATATTTCCCTGCGTGCCTTACGCCTTCTGCGAGAGGTGAAACTTATTGCTGCTGAGGATACCCGTAAAACGCGCCGCTTGCTTAATGCCTATAATATAAAAACTTCGTTGACTAGTTATCATGAGCATAGTAAAAGAGCTAAACTTGATTATTTATTGGATTATCTCGAAAAAGAAGACTTGGCTCTAGTTTCGGAAGCTGGCATGCCAGGGCTAAGTGATCCTGGTTACGAGCTTATCGTTGCGGCCATTGAGCGCGGGATTCCCGTGGTACCGATTCCTGGTGCTTCAGCGGTGATTACCGCGTTAGTGGTTTCCGGGTTGCCGACCGATCAATTCCTTTACGTTGGGTTTTTGCCCCGCCGCAAGGGACAAAGGCAGCGTCTTCTCAGTTCAATAGTCGATGAACCAAGAACTATAGTAGCTTTCGAGACACCACATCGCCTTAAGGAGACATTGAGTGATATTGGAGAAATTTTAGGAGATAGAAGAATATCTGTATGCCGTGAGCTTACCAAAGTCCACGAAGAGATTTTCCGGGGCAGAGTGAGCCAGGCTAGGGAGCATTTTGTCGAACCAAGAGGGGAGTTCAGTCTTGTTATTGAAGGTAAGACTCGAGCCTGGTTGAAATTTCAAGAAAGGAGCTAAAATGCGCCGTGGTTGTATTGCTATAGCAAAGTTGGAGTGTGGTGGTTGTCAGCGTCCTATTAAATATGGAGAACGCTATCTTTTAATCAACGGGGAGGGAGATGAAAAGCAACGTCTTTGTATTGATTGTTGCCTGAGTCGTGGTTATATCTCATACGGAACAGAAAAAGGAAAGCAAATAATCACTTTTCTCCCCAAGGAATAAACCTTGGCAATCATTATCTGAGAGCTCCAGTTCATGGCAATGACATGGGGCAATTAATGATTTACAATAGGATAACTTTTTGGGGGATAATTTGAGCGAGCGCATTTTTATCGGTGTGGCTTGGCCTTATGCCAATGGTCCTCTACATTTAGGACATGTTGCTGGTGCTTATCTGCCAGCCGATATTTTTGCCCGGTATCATCGTCTTAAGGGCAATAAAGTGCTGATGGTTTCCGGTAGCGACCAGCACGGAGCACCGATTACAATTCGTGCTGAACAAGAATCTACCACGCCACAAGAGGTGGTAGCTAAATACCATCAACAATTTATTGACTGCTGGAAAAAACTGGGCATCTCTTTCGACTTATTTACCACCACTGGCACTCCAAATCACACTCAAGTTACTCATGATATATTCCTCGCTTTGCTCAATAGGGGCTATATTTACAAAGACAAGATGCTCCAAGCTTATTGTCCTAAGTGCCAGAGGTCCCTTCCCGACCGCTATTTGGAAGGTACTTGTCCTTACTGTGGCTTCACGAAAGCGAGAGGTGATGAATGTGATGGGTGTGGTAAGCCTTTGAATCCATGGGAGCTTAAGGATCTTCGCTGTTACCTTTGTTCTACTCCGCCTCGTTTTGAGTCTTCGGAGCATTTCTTTTTGCGCCTTTCTTCTTTTCAGGATAAGTTGACTGCCTGGATAAAAGAGCAGACTCATTGGCGGCATAATGTGCTTAGCACCACGTGGAAATTTCTGGGTGAAGTATTAAAGGACAGGGCTATTACTCGGGATTTGGATTGGGGAGTAATTGTGCCGCAATCAGGCTTTGAGCGTAAACGTATTTATGTATGGTTTGAGGCAGTCATTGGTTATTTATCGGCAAGCAAGGAATGGGCAAACTTGCAGGGAGATGATACCGCCTGGCAAACTTTCTGGCAAGACGATGCCAAGAGTTTTTATTTCATCGGCAAAGATAATATCTTTTTCCATACCCTTGTTTGGCCGGCGATGTTGATGGGTTATGATAGTCTGAATCTTCCTTATGATGTCCCAGCTAATGAATTTTTGACTATCGAAGGCAAAAAGCTTTCTACTAGCCGTGGTTGGGCGATCTGGCTTCATGAATATCTGGAACGATATGAACCAGATCCCCTGCGGTATACTTTGGCAGCGAATATGCCCGAGACCGGGGACAGCGATTTTTCCTGGCATGAATTCCTTCGTCGTAATAATAATGAGTTGGTAGCCACCTATGGCAATTTAGCTCATCGTGTTCTCACCTTTGCTTATCGCAATTTCGATGGAGCTGTGCCTGCACCGGGTGAACTGGATGAACGCAGCCAGGGCTTGCTTCATGGGGCTGAAGTTACGTTAGATACTGTGGATAAGTTGCTTTATCGTTGTGAATTTAAAGGAGCGATTAAAGAGGCTATGTCTCTAGCCCAGGAAGCTAATCGTTATCTTGATGAACAAGCTCCGTGGAAGACAATCAAAACTGAACGAGAGACTTCGGCTAAATCCGTCTATACAGTCCTCTCTGTGCTGGCAGTATTGAAAACTATTTTCTATCCTTTCCTTCCCTTCAGTTCCGAAAAGCTCCATTCCTTTCTTGGATTTGATGGCAGTGTGAAAGAAGCAGGTTGGAAAGTTCAGTTTCTACCCCCGGGGCAGAAACTTCGCCAACCCCAACCGTTATTTGTCAAGCTAGATGAAAATATTGTCGCTAAAGAAAGTAGCCGGCTTGACTCCCTGAAAGGAAATCAAAAAATTGAATCTTGACTTGACCTGTGCCTTTTGATTTAGCTGGAGGTTGGCTGTGGTGCTAAGCCTTCAAATATTTTATCGAGCTCAGGTTCATCCAGAGTTTCATGAGCTATAAGCTCTTCAGCTAGCTGGTTTAGTTTTTCTTTATTCGCGGTCAAAATTTTCTTGGCGGTATTGTAGGCCCCCTGGATAATATTATGCACTTCTTCATCGATTTCTTGGGCTATCTTATCACTGTAATCCCTCTGTTCGCTGATTTCACGACCCAGAAAGACGAGTTCTTGCCTTTGACCAAAGGTCCGCGGGCCCAATTTCTCACTCATGCCGTATTCAGTGACCATTTTTCTCGCTAGCTTAGTTGTTTCCGCTAAGTCATGTTGGGCACCGGTAGTCATTTCCCCAAATGTAATTTCCTCGGCAACGCGTCCGCCCAAGCTCACTGCCAATCTATCATCAAACTGAGACTTAGTCCATAAATGACGGTCTTCGGATGGTAGGAAGCGTGTCCAGCCTCCAATCCCAATACCGCGAGCAATAATGGAGACTTTGTGCACTGGGTCAGCATTAGGCAACATCCTGGCAGTCAAGGCATGCCCACTTTCGTGGTAAGCAGTTATTTCCTTCTCCTTGAGGCTTATTACACGGCTTTTCCTTTCTGGGCCAAGCATAACTCGCTCACTGGCATCCTCAAGCTCCTTCAATGTGATATCTTTACGGTTGCGTCGCGCAGCCAGGATGGCTGCTTCATTGATTAAGTTAGCAAGGTCAGCGCCGCTGAACCACGGCGTTTCCTTGGCTAATGTTTCGAGGTCAACTTCTTTGGCCAGTGGTTTGCCCTTGGCATGTACCTCAAGAATAGCCTTGCGACCTTTTATATCGGGTAGATCAATGACAACGTGACGGTCAAAGCGACCAGGGCGGATGAGGGCTGGGTCGAGGATATCGGGGCGATTGGTGGCGGCCATGACGATGACGTTGGCATTGGTATCAAAGCCATCCATCTCAGCCAGAATCTGGTTGAGGGTCTGCTCCCTTTCGTCGTGTCCTCCACCTAAGCCAGCACCACGGTGTCGCCCCACAGCATCGATTTCATCAATAAATATAAGGCATGGTGCATTACGCTTGGCTTGTTCAAACAGGTCTCTGACCCTGGCGGCACCCACGCCCACAAACATCTCCACAAATTCGCTGCCACTAATAGAGTAAAAAGGTACCCTAGCCTCTCCGGCTATAGCTTTAGCTAGTAAAGTCTTACCTGTTCCGGGTGGCCCTACAAGGAGCACTCCTCGGGGTATGCGTCCCCCCAGTGCCTGGAATTTCTGGGGGGATTTTAGGAATTCCACTATTTCTTGGACCTCTTCTTTAGCCTCGTCTGTTCCAGCGACATCGGCGAAAGTTACATCAGGCCTCTTGTCAAGAGTTAATCGGGCACGGCTTTTGCTGAAATTGAAGGCTTGTGTGCCAGCGCCACGGGCGGCACGGAAGAATAAGAAGTAAAATAACGCCCCAAGCAGCACAATGGGTAGAATGACTGTTAGTCCTATTGCTCCCCAATCAACGCCACTAGGTTCAACGACGAACTTTATTCCTTCCCCTTCTACTCCCAGGACTATCCCTTCATCTTTGAGAAAATTGACCAGCTCATAGGTAGTACCGTCAAAATGCGTTGTAATTGTGACTTGGTCATCTTTCAAGCCCTCGACCGTATCGCCACTTTGCCTGATGGTATCAATTTGCCCTTCTTTAGCGCTCTGGACAAAATCAGACAGCTCTACATTCGTGGGACTTTCGCGTGGCATAAAGGTAAATACTAAAGCCAATACCGCTACTAGAAGCAGTAGGTAAAAAAACCCGCTACGCCACCATTTTGCTTGCATATCTTTATCCTCGTTTCAATTATAGCAGATATATTGCAAACTGAAAAATTTCACTCTCAAATTTGCAAGTGGAGTAGTCTTGAAGTACAGTTCTAATACTGGGTACAGTACCTTCAAAATATACATGGCAAGATAGTCCTTGGTCAAATGTTGCCATAAGTGATATAATTATAGAAGGAGGTTAGTGCCTTTCTGGAAGCGGAGGAAATAGCACGCTTGGCTACCGAACTTGCTTCTGAGAAGCAAGCAGGGGATATCGCTATGCTAGATGTTAGAGCTTTGTGCTCTTTCGCGGATTACTTTGTTATTTGTACTGGAGATACTAAGCGGCATATTGAAGCTATCTGGCAGGGTATTGATGAAGTGTTGAGAGCTAAAGACGTCATACCTCGTCATAATGAAGGGACTCCTGACTCAGGTTGGATGCTTGCTGATTTTGGTTCGGTTATTGTCCATATATTTGCCCCGCTTGAGCGGGATTATTATCAACTGGATAAATTATGGGACAAAGCAACCCCCGTAGTTAGAATTCAATAGATCCACGTATCCAGCTCCCGGTCATAGTTGAAAATTTCCTTTGCTGAGAAGAATAAGTCTATTTCTTTCGAAGCATTTTCCAGTGAATCAGAGCCATGTATTAAGTTGTGTCCGATATCAAAGCCAAAATCGCCTCTGATAGTGCCACTAGATGCTTTAGCAGGGTCAGTTTCTCCCATCATTTGTCGTATTATTTCCACGGCATTTTTACCCTGGAAGACGATGGCGATGAGTGGGCTGGAAGTAATGAAACTTACCAAATCGTCAAAGAAAGCTTTTCCTTTATGGATGGCGTAGTGGCGTTGGGCCAAATTTTTGTCCATATGCAACATCTTCAGAGCTACGATTTTAAGCCCCTTCCTTTCCAGACGAGAAATGATTTCCCCGGCCAATCCCCGTTGTATGGCATCAGGCTTGATAAGAACTAAACTTCTCTCCATGAGACTAAACCTCCTTCCATAATTGGCTCCTTTCTAAACTCTCATGAGCAGGGTGATCAAATCCACGTTTTCTAGGGAGTCAACTACTCTGTCAGCATCCTCGAGCTTTTGTCGGGGGTGTGTATTAGTTATGGCCAGGCATTTCATCCCCGCAGTTTTGGCTGCTTTGACTCCCAGTGGGGAATCTTCAATTACCACGCAATCGTTAGGTGTCACTTCCAGCTTCCTGGCGGCTAAAAGATATATCTGGGGGCTAGGTTTGCTTTCGGATACTTCTTGACCAAAAACAATACAATTAAAAATTCCTGCCAAATTAAGCTCATTAAGGACCAAGTCGATATTTTCCTTGGGCGCTGAAGAAACCAAGCCTAGTTTAAAATTTCCCTTCTTTAGGATATTCAGCAACTTTACTGCTCCCGGAAATGGCTTGATGCTTCCTATTGCCTTCCGTCTAAAATTTTCTTCTTTCTCCTGTACCATGATTTTGACATCTCTTTCAGGGAATTCCCGGCCCATAATGGTGCCGATTATGAAGTCATTTCTGGTACCGAAGAGCTTGGTAAAATCTTCTTTGGTGAATTTTATACCTCTTTTAGTGAAGACCTCTTGCCAGGCAGCAAAGTGAAAGGAATAGGAATCGGAAATCACTCCGTCCATGTCCCAGAGAATTGTCTTCTTTGACTGTCTCAAGACGTAGAAGAGGAAGTTACCATCGACTATGACTGTATTATCCTTGAGGGTGAGCACTCCTTTAGTTTCTACGAGCCGTTTTGTCAGTTTAGTAACCCAGGCAGAGGCTTGGATGGGCTCATTGATGGGTGCTACTTGTTTGAACCTTATCTCGCTCTTGGCAGTAACGCCAAGCTCAATCCCGTGGCAAAGCATAGCGTAAGCAGTTACTTCATCGAGGAGGGTATAGAGAATACCGCCATGGACCACATCATTCCAGCCTTGATGAAACTTCCCGGCGGTGAACTCCGCGGTGACCTTTTCTCCATTGTGAACAGGTTTCAGCTTTAGCCCTATAGGGTTCTCCTGGCTACAGGCAAAACAGAACCTTGCGATATATTCAACATCTAATTTGGGAATTTCCATTTCTTTGTATCCGTTGCTCCACTCGGGGTGACAAAAAGGGCGTTCTCTCTCTGGGCTTGGTTATATGAGGAGGGCGAAGGTATAATGGCTGAAGGGTGACCGGGTCATCATGTTCTCCTTTGTTCAATTTTCGCCAACCTAATGTAGCCAAAGAGCTAGCTCGAAATGGGCTATTACTTTGGGAAATTATAGCTCGCCTGCCCAAGTTTTGCTGTATTTCCTTTATTATGTCAGCAGGGATTTCACCACAAAAAAGCGTTTTTTGCTTAGTCCGGTGGCACAAAGTTTTAACTGTGGTTAGATTTTCTGCCTCTAGGCATTGCCATTCATTATCTTTTTGCCGGTAAAGGGCAGTGGCTATTTCCTCGCGACCAGCCTTTTGAATGGGACGCAAGGGCAGTCCAGTAAAGGCCACGGAATAGGCTTCGGCTTCTAATGTGTTTACACCAAGCAAAGGAATATTTAAGGCAGAAGTCAGCCCCTTAGCAGTGCTTATGCCTACCCGGAGTCCATTAAAGCTTCCCGGACCCTTAGCTACAATGATTGCTTCTATAGAGTCTAGCTCCACCTGGGCTTGTTGCAACAAGCAAACTAAATTCGGCAACAGTTCTATTGTATGGTTTTGTGTTGTTTGCCAGGTTAGCGAAGCCAGTATCTCACCTTTATGAGATAAGGCAATGCTAACGATATTGGATGAAGTATCTATAGCTAATTCCATATCAGAAATCTAATTTCTAAACTCCAGACAAATCCCTCCGAAGTGCAAAAGGTAAAAACAAAGGTGATAGAGCAAAGGTTAAAAAGTTTAGCATTTCGTATTCAGGGCCACAATTCCTTCTCTTTTTTGAGTTGTTCTATTAATTCATAGTAGCGCTCGCCTTGAGGTTTCAGGCAAATAGACCGTCCTGTCTGAGAGGCAGGAATATAGTGTATGGTGATGAGTAAATTATCCTGGGGTACTACCTGCAGCCCCTTCTCTGCCCATTCAACCACACAGACTCCGTCGTCATAAAAATACTCCTCCAGCCCCAGGTCAGCAATTTCCTCAATGTGATCTAGGCGATAAAAATCAATGTGGTATAAAGGAAGTCGGCCATGATACTCTCTAAGGATGACAAAAGAGGGACTGAAGGCATATTCTCTTACATCCAGCCCACGAGCGATGCCTTGGACCAGACAAGTCTTGCCCGTTCCCAACTCACCTACGAGAAGGAAAACATCAGCTTTTTGAGCTAGTTCCCCAAGGTAGCTTCCCAAAAGCTGAGTTTGTTCAGGGCTATGCGAATTTAACTTCAGAGACTCCATTCTTAAAGTGTTCCCAGCCCCCTTTTTTGTAAGGGATGATATTTCCCTTGCTATCCACAACCGTCACTCGTGTTGGTAACTTTTCTTTTGTTATATCACCGATTACAGTAACCGGGCAATTTAGGGCTTGCTTAGCCCGGGCGACAGTGGCCTCATCAGCGGTAAAAAGAAGCTCATAATCCTCTCCACCACATAAAGCCAGCTCCTGATGGTTAGGGAAATTTGCCGTGACTACAGGGTGTATTGGCACTTGTTCTATCTTTATCTTAGCGTTGACTTTGCTGGATTCACATATATGGTCAAGGTCAGCAACAAGCCCATCGCTTATGTCTATAGCAGTTTTAACTCCTTGTTCGATTAAGATTTGTCCCTCTTTTATTTTTGGCATGGGCTTAAAGTGAGCTCGTCGCAAGAAGTTGCTTACTTCAGGATCTGAGATGACTTTTCCCTTGAGCATTTCCAGGCCGGCTGCCGATGATCCCAGGTATCCTGTGACAGCTATTTGCTCACCAGAAGAAGCTGTTGATCTCTTAAGCAAGTTTTTGCCTTTGGAGCAACCAATGATTGTTACAGTGATAACTACATTGGGAGCGGTAGCGACATTACCTCCAACTATAGCCACTCCAAATTCTCTGGCCATATGCATTATGCTGTTGATAAACTTGGAGATGTCTTCCACCTCCAGTTCGCCAGGCAGTGCCAGAGAAAGTAAAGCGTACTTGGGAATACCGCCCATGGCAGCTATATCGCTTAGATTTACTGCCAGTGCTTTCCAGCCCAATTCTTCCCAGTTAATGACGTCTAGGTCGAAGTGTACATCCTGAACCAAGGTATCTGTAGTAGCTAATTGGATGCGCTTATCACTTTGCCAAGCAGCAGCGTCATCACCAATACCCACTAAAACTTCTTGCCACGGAGTGCGTCCAAAATTTTCGTATCTAGCGCTGCTGCTGCGTATGAGGTTAATTAGGCCAAACTCTCCCAACTCAGACAGTTTCATCGGTGGAATTATAGCATTGGCTTTGTTTAACATTCTAGCTGGTAGATATAGCAGGTGGCTAAAACATAGGCCTTGTTGTCATTTTATTTCCTGTGGTATAAAATCTAGACATGCATGATTATGAACTGGTGGCTATAATTAGTCCCGAAGTTGATGAAGAGGGAATGTCTAAAATCGTAGACAAGGTGACTCAGTCCATTAATAGCCGTGGGGGGGCGGTGGAAGAGATAAAAAATTGGGGAAAAAGAAAGCTAGCTTACCCTGTAAGGAAATTTATGGAAGCTGATTATATGCTAGCTCGCTTTAAGTTAATGCCAAAATCGGTTAAGGAACTTGAAAGAGAAATTAGCGCTTCGGGGGACATTCTACGATATCTTGTGGTAAAGGTGGGTGATTGATATGGCAAGCTTAAGCAAAGTAATACTCGTTGGCAATCTAGGTTCTGATCCGGAGATGAGGTATACGCCTAATGGGAAAGCAGTTACCTCTTTTCGTATGGCTACTAATCGTCGTTACACTACTTCTGCCGGAGAGAGCAGGGAAGAAACGGACTGGTTTAGAGTTAGCGTTTGGGGCAAGCAAGCTGAGCAGTGTAATCAATTTTTAAGCAAGGGAAAGCAAGCTTACGTTGAGGGAAGATTGCACGCTCGCAATTGGGAAGGACAGGATGGGCAGATGCGCACCAGCCTTGAAGTGACTGCGGACCGTGTCCTTTTCCTTGGTAGGCAAGCTCCGGCGTCACTTCCTGAGGAAGGGGAGCTTGAGCCTGAAGATTTACCTTTTGATCTAAAATAAAGGAGAAGAAAAATTGGCTAATACTGGAAGAGTAGCTAATACCGGAAGAGTAAGAGGTACGAGGAACTTCGTCACCAGGCCAGCAATTTGTCCCTTTTGCAAAGGGAAAGGGAGTATGAAAATCGATTATAAGGATGTTTCTATGTTGTCTCGCTATATTTCCGGTCAGGGTAAGATTGTATCGCGGCGGAGGAGCAGAACCTGTGCTAAACATCAAAGAAGCTTGGCACGAGCTATAAAGAGGGCTCGTTATCTCGCTATGTTACCTTACGCACCAAGACATATTTGGAAAACAGGAGGCGTCGGCCTATCCCGTTCGACAGTTTAAAGAATGCCAAAGCGGACTTATCAACCGAAGAAAATTCCCCGAAGGCGCAGCTTAGGTTTTCGTGCTAGAATGGCCACTCGGGGTGGAAGACGAGTGCTTCAAGCAAGGCGCCTTAAGGGGAGGTATAGGCTAACTCCAGTTTAACTCTATCCTGTGAAGGAGCCTCGTTTTTTAACTAATAGAGCGCAATATACTTTGGTTTATCGACAAGGTAAAGTATGGGCAAATAGCTTGCTAGTGATGAAGGCGATGCCCAATGGCTTAAGTCTAAGCCGATATGGTTTTTCCGTGACCAAAAAAGTAGGTAAGGCGGTGCAGCGTAATCGCTTGAAGAGGTTACTCAAGGAAATAATGAGGCTGCAATCGCTAAGACCCGGATGGGACATCGTCTTCATGGCTCGGTCTGTAGCAGCCAATACTGACTATCACCAGCTAGAGAGTGCAGTAACCAAGCTTTTAGCTCGGGCGCAATTGTTGGAAAGTAACGAATGTCTCAATTAGCTCTGGGGTTAATTAAATTGTACCAGAACACAGTGTCGAAGGTTCTCCCTCCTGTTTGTCGTTTCCAGCCTACATGCTCTCATTATGCTTTTGAGGCAATTAAAAAATATGGGTTTGCCCGCGGTAGCTGGCTGGCAGCCAAGAGGATAGCTCGATGTAATCCCTTCTCCGAAGGTGGCTACGACCCCGTACCTTAGTTATAGAATGAAACAACCAAAGACATTGTTCCTCGTTGCAATTGCTCTTTTGCCCTTGGTCCTGGTTTCCTGTATTTCAAGTGGAGCTTCGGTACCAAGAGGATGGGCCGGAACTGTAGTTCATGACGGCATCATTTATGCCGGCACTAGAGATGGCAGGGTGGTGGCGATAAACTCATCGACTCAAAGTCAACAATGGGATTACGCTTTCACCTCTACTGCTATATATACCACGCCGATAGTGGATGGCGATTTAGTTTATGTTGGCACATACAGTGGCCAGGTATATGCCCTGACCATAGCCCGAGGCATCGAAAGATGGGTTTATCCCAGAACTGGTTCGATCGGAGCTATTGTGGGCACGCCAGTCGTAGCTAATGAAACTATCTATGTTAGCAGCTCAGATGGCAGAGTTTATGCTCTGGATACAATTTATGGTGACCTTAAGTGGAAATCTGAGCCCTTAGCTGAAAAACTATGGACCTCCCCGGTAATTCAGGGTGATACGCTCTATGTCAGCACTTTCGATGGTCATATCTATGCTTTATCGATGGAAACAGGAGAATTATTGGGCTGGTCTTTCGAATCAGAGGCAGGCTTTGCTTCTTCACCAGTGATTTACGGAGATACTATATTTTTGGGTTCTTTTGACCGCCATCTTTATGCCGTAACAATAGGTAGCAATGTGTCAATGTGGAAATTTCCCCAAGAGAAACCAGCCGGTAATTGGTTCTGGGCGTCTCCTATAGTCAATGAAGGCATTGTTTATGCTGGCTGTCTCGATAGCAAACTTTATGCTATTGAGGCAAAAACAGGAGAAAAATTATGGGAATTTGATGCTGGAAACCCTATAGTCTCTTCGCCTGTTTTGATGGATAATCTACTGATAGTGGCTGCTGAGTCAGGCAATGTGTATGTCATTAATCCCGAGACTGGTAGCAGTGAGCAAATCCAGGATCCCCTAAGTAGCAATAGCAATGCACCAAGCATTAATGCCCAAATAAGAGCGCCTTTTTGTGCTTACGAGGGTTTGATTTATATTCGAGCTGAAGATAACCAGTTATATGTTGTGGATATTGATATGCGGGCAGTGATTTGGAAGGTTTCTCTGACTACTAAATAATGAGGGTTGCATCTGATGAGTCCCGGAGATGTTTGGTATTTAATTATAGGTAACCCTGTACTTAATGTACTGGTTGCCTTAAGCCACATTTTAGGTGGTAGTTTTGGCTTAGCAATCATTGTCCTTACCGTTATCATACGTTTAATCTCCTGGCCTCTTACCAAGCGCCAGCTTAATTCCACTAAGGCTTTGCAGGATATGCAGCCGAAGATTCAAGAATTGCAAAAAAAATATGGTAAAAATCAGCAAAAGCTTCAGCAAGAAATGATGAAGCTTTATAAGGAGGCCGGGGTAAATCCTCTGGGCTGCTTATGGCCTATGTTGATTCAGTTTCCTATCTGGATTGCCCTCTATCAAGCCATTATGAGAGCTCTGGCTACCACGCCGGAGAACTTACTTGATTTAGCTCAGCGTCTTTACTCCTGGGACATAGTGAGTCAAGCGATTCCGTTAAATAGCCATTTCTTGGGGCTTGATTTAGGAAGCCAGGGTAATCTTATTTTAGCCATCATAGTTGGTGGCACAATGTGGGTACAGCAGAAGATGACCCAAGCACCGGCCGTTGACCCGAGGCAAGAGTCCACAAGCAGGATGATGTTGTTGATGATGCCTCTCATGTTTGGTTTTCTCACCCTGATGTTCCCCAGTGGTCTGGCTCTCTACTGGGCTGTTTCTAATATAATTGGTATTATAACTCAATATTTCGTCACTGGTGGCTGGGGTTACCTTAAATTCCGTTCTCCATTTCAGTCAACACCAGTGAAGGGAAAATGAACTAGTATTACAGAGGCGATCGCAAATTGTGTTAGTAATAAAGCAAATTATTGAAGGGGACTCGGACTATGGAAAGGATTGAGATAACAGCTGCGACAGTAGAACAGGCAATAGAAAAGGCGGAGGTACAGCTAGGGCTAAGCCGAGACCAATTTGAAGTGGAGGTTATTAAGGAGGGAAAGTCGGGAATTTTAGGAGTGGGGGGCAGAGAGGCTGTGATTAGAGTGAACCCAGTAACTCTACCGGAAAAGGATGCGGTCAAAGGGGTCACAGAAATTTTAGATACGTTGCTTGGATTACTGGGTGTACCAGGCAAGGTTGAAGTACTATCGAATGAGATACCTCTAGCTTTGGATATCAAGGGTGACGATTTGGGTATCTTGATTGGTCGGCGAGGTCAGACTCTAGCTTCCTTGGAATATATTACTAAGCTCGTAGTAGTTGGACGGTTAAAGGCTTGGCTGCCGTTAGCAGTTGACGTTGCAGGATACAAAAAACGCCGGCGTGATTCTTTGCAAAGATTGGCTTTATATCTAGCTGAGCAGGTGAAATCAAGACGCTGTGCTATAACTATGGAGCCAATGCCTGCTGACGAACGCCGTATTGTTCATTTAACTTTGGCTGATGATCCTGACATAACAACTCAGA
Source organism: uncultured Chloroflexota bacterium (assembly GCA_903884455.1). Classification (GTDB taxonomy): domain Bacteria; phylum Chloroflexota; class Dehalococcoidia; order GIF9; family AB-539-J10; genus RBG-13-51-36. The sequence continues at coordinate 36,425 of CAISEW010000003.1, forward strand.
GCATAGGTGAGGGTGAGAATAGGAAGGTGGTTATTTTATTAAGACAGGGTTAGCCATGTTCCGGGAAGTAAACACTAAGATTAACTTTATTCAATTGGAAGAAGATATCCTTCGCTTCTGGAAGGAGCAGGGAATTTTTGACAAGAGCATCGAGATAAGAAAAAAGGGGCCACATTACGCCTTTTATGAAGGCCCACCTACAGCTAATGGCAGCCCTGGAGTTCATCATGTGCTATCTCGTCTATACAAGGACATTGTTTGCCGGTATAAGACAATGAAAGGTTACCATGTGCCGCGAAAGGCGGGGTGGGATACCCATGGTTTGCCCGTTGAGTTGGAGGTGGAGAGCTCTCTTGCCCTTACCAGTAAGGCTCAAATTGAGGAATATGGAGTGGCTCGATTCAATGACCATTGTCGCCAGAGCGTTTTCAGATATATTAAAGAATGGGAAACCATGACCGAGCGCCTCGGCTGCTGGTTGGACATGGAGCATCCTTATATAACATTAGACAATAGCTATATTGAATCCTGCTGGTGGATAACGAAGCAGCTATGGGACAAGGGCTTAATTTATCAGGGCTATAAAGTAACGCCGCATTGTCCTAGATGTGGCACGTCTCTTAGCTCTCACGAGGTGGCTTTGGGTTACCGGGATGACGCTGAAGATCCGTCGGTTTATATAAAGTTTAAACTCGTGCTCGGTTCAATTGAGGAAGGAATGCGTCTTCGTTCTTTTTTTTCGCCTTCTTGTGTGTCAGGTAAACCGGCATTTCTCCTGGCTTGGACTACGACACCGTGGACACTGCCAGGCAATACAGCTTTGGCAGTTGCTCCTCGTGCCGAGTATAGTGTGATGGAAGGTGACCAAGATTATCTCATTCTAGCCACAATGCTTGTGGATAGGGTTGGGTTGGAGGGGTACACCGAGTTAGGAGTTGTTTTGGGCGAGGATCTTGTGCATCTTGAATATGAGCCATTGTTTAATCCTCATAATTTTGCTGTGCAGCGTCTGGACTTGCCAACACTGCGCGTGGAAAAGACAAGAGAAAACTTAACTTATTCTGTGATCGGCGCTGATTTTGTCTCCTTGGATGAAGGCACTGGTGTAGTTCATATTGCTCCGGCCTTTGGAGAGATTGACTTTGATATTGGGATGAGTAGTGGGCTTGATTTCGTTCAACCCGTGAATTTGGAGGGCAGGGTTATCGGCACCTATCCCTTTGCTGGCAAGTTTGTTAAAGATGCTGACCCTTTTATTCTTGATGACCTTAAATCGCGTGGTTTGCTTTATCGTAGTGAGAAGGTTATTCATACCTACCCTTTTTGCTGGAGGTGTGAGACACCTCTTCTCTACTATGCCAAGCAGACCTGGTACATCAGGACAACAGCGATGAAAAGGGAACTTATCTCAGGCAATACCAAGATAAACTGGTACCCTGATTATATTAAGCATGGTCGTTTTGGCGATTGGCTGGAGAACAACGTTGATTGGGCTTTTTCTAGGGAGAGGTATTGGGGAACTCCGCTCAATGTTTGGCACTGTTCTTCCTGTGATAATTATGAATGTGTTGGCAGTGTGGACGGATTGAGGGCACAGTCAAGTCTCAGTGGCTTAACCACGCCCCTGGATTTACATCGCCCATATGTAGATGAAATAACATTTGCCTGCCCTAAATGTGATGGCAAAATGCAGCGTGTTCCCGAGGTAATTGATTGTTGGTTTGACTCCGGAGCTATGCCCGTAGCTCAGTGGCATTATCCCTTCGAGAATGAAGATAAATTTAGGCAGAATTTTCCCGCCGATTTTATTTGCGAGGCTGTGGACCAGACTCGAGGCTGGTTTTACAGCTTACATGCCATATCTACTCTGCTTTTCAATCGTCCTTGCTTCAAGAATGTCATCTGCCTAGGGCACGTTGTCGATGCTCAGGGTGAGAAAATGAGCAAGTCCAAGGGCAACGTAATTGATCCCTGGGCGGTGATTAATAATTATGGTGCCGATGCTCTAAGATGGTATATACTGGTTTCTACTCCGGGAGAAGATAACCATCGTTTCTCCACTAAGATGCTTGAAGAGACGATACGTAAACTTTTCCTTACTTTGTGGAATACGTATTCCTTTTTTACCCTTTATGCCAATATCGATTGCTTTATTCCTCAGCCCTTGACGGTTGACAGCGGTCAGCCAAAAGCTTTCACAGAGCTAGATAAGTGGATTATTTCCGAACTCAACCGGCTTGTAAGCGAGGTTTCCAAATTGATGGACGGCTATAATCCTACTTCTGCGGCACGCAAAATTGAGGGATTTATAGATAATCTCTCTAACTGGTATGTGAGAAGAAACCGCCGCCGGTTCTGGAAAAGCGAGAACGATACCGATAAATTGGCCGCATATACTACGCTATATCAATGTCTGGTGACTTTGTCTCAATTGTTGGCTCCTTTTGTGCCATTTATTGCTGAAGAGCTTTATCAGAATTTGTTTCGCTCTGTTAATCCTCAGGCGAGAGAAAGCGTTCATCTAACTGATTTCCCCATAGCGGATGAGGCTAAAATCAATGACAAGCTAAACAGTGGTGTTGAGCTAGCTATGAAAATATCCAGCTTGGGCAGGGCAGCACGAGCTAAGGCGGGGATTAAAGTGCGCCAGCCATTGGGTAAAGCCGTGGTCAATGTGGGAGCCGAAGGGGAGAAAAAAGCCTTGGAGAGCTTAGCTACTGAGGTAATGGAAGAGATAAATGTTAAGCAACTCGTCATATTGTGTGAAGCAAAAGAACAAGAGGAATTTCTTTCCAACATGCCAGATTACAGCGTGGCCAACGACGCCAGATATTGGGTGGCCATAAGTACTGAATTGCCCCCTGAGCTAATTGCTGAGGGAGTAAGTAGAGAACTTGTGCGTCACCTTCAAAATATGCGTCGCAATGCCAAATTTGATATCACAGACCACATCATTACCTATTATCAGACAAAAGAACGACTTATCAAGCAAGTAATAAATGCTTTTGCCGACTATATTAAACAGGAGACCTTATCTCAGGAACTCATTGATAGTTTGCCTCCTGATGGGACTTATGGTGAGAAACACAGCATCTCGAATAGTGAGGTCTCTTTGGCAATCAAAAAGACAAATCCTAAATAGGCAAGTCTTGGTTGCTGAGCTTGATATTTGAATAAATGAAGCTTATCCTAGGAAGTAGAGCGCTCTACGAGTCGCGCCGAGGTTGTTTTAGTATCTTCGCCTCTGACAAAAACTATTTCTACATCTTCGCCAATTTCGCTAATTCGAATAGCTTGGACGAGGTCGGCAACATTGCTTATTTCCTTGCCCCCGAAGCGGATGATGACATCGCCCACTCTTAATCCCGCAGCCTCTGCCGGGCTGTCAGCAACTATTTCTGCAATAAGCGCTCCCCTGTCCACAGAAAGATTCTCTGATGCAGCTAGCAAAGGAGTCACGGTAGATACGCTTACTCCTAGCCAAGGATAGGTCACGTGACCATAACGAATTAGATTCTCGATGATAGGTTTAGCCTCATTGCTGCTTATGGCATAACCTATACCTTCTACCGCGGATGCAACTATCTTAATACTGGTAATGCCTATCACTTCACCGGCCATGTTCACGAGCGGGCCACCGCTGTTGCCGGGATTGACAGGTGCTGTCGTTTGAATTAAGCCGTAAAGGGTATTTCCCTCAACGTTCACAGATACATTTAAGCGGCTAACTATGCCCTCAGTCGCCGTTATTCCTTCTCCCAGTGCATTGCCAATAGCTAGCACCCACCTGCCGACGGATAATAAGCTCGAGTCGCCCCAATAGATATAAGTCAAATTCGCAGCATCTATCTTTATCACAGCAAGGTCAGACAAGGAGTCCGTGCCCACTGTATTCGCGGGGAAAATTCTGCCATCGGCCAACTCTACATAGATGCTCTGGGCATCTTCAACTACATGGTTGTTGGTGACAATATGTCCATTATCATCGATAAGTATCCCGGACCCAGCAACATATTCAGTAGATTGACGACCGAAGAAATCAGAGACAACAATCTCTGTGGTTACGGAAACCACCGACGGCATCACCTCGGCAACTACCGGGGGGAAATCAGGCAAAGGAGTAACTGGCTCACTCTCTAATGGGAATGTCCAATCGGAATCAGTGTGCTGAGTTGAGTTATCAGACTGGGTTGGGCTAGATGTTGGGGAACGAGATAGGGCCCAAACACCGATACTTAACCCTACCGCTATTAGTATTACTAAAGCCAGAATGTATTTTTTAGACATTTTTCGTCATTATTATAGCATTGCTACCTTTTTTACAAAAAATCTGTGCCTAATTTGAACAAGGCAGGCTTGACAATTTAGACTCTTACTTTTTATAATAAAAGAAACCCAGGCTTGCTTCGCCTTTTAGGATCGACCTACAAGATTTGGTTTTCTCTATACTCTTGTAATAAGCAGTGAGTAAGTATATTTTCATTACTGGCGGCGTAGTTAGTTCTGTAGGCAAGGGAATTTCGGTAGCGTCTATCGGCAAAATATTGAAAAGCCGTGGCATATCTGTCTCTGTGCAAAAGCTTGATCCTTACTTAAATGTTGACCCAGGGACAATGTCCCCTTACCAACACGGTGAAGTGTTTGTTACTCAAGATGGTGCTGAGACTGATTTGGATTTAGGACATTATGAGAGGTTTATTGGAGTGGAGCTGACCCAAGCTTCTAACGTCACTTCCGGTCAAGTATATTCTTCGGTCATTGCTCAGGAAAGGAGAGGGGATTTTCTGGGAGGCACAATTCAGGTGGTTCCTCACGTAACCAATGAAATAAAGAGCAAGATAAGAAAAGTAGCCGAAATATCTCAGGCTGAGGTAATTATTGTTGAAGTTGGCGGCACTGTGGGGGATATTGAAGGACAACCTTTCCTCGAAGCTATAAGGCAAATGAGAAAGGAGGAAGGCAGGGATAACGTGCTATATATCCATGTCACCTTTTTGCCACACATTGCTGCCACCGATGAACTAAAGACCAAGCCCACTCAACATAGCGTCAACGAGCTGAGGAGAATTGGTATTCAACCTGATGTTATATTGTGTCGCAGCGATAAGGAAATATCTGGAGGGATAAAGGACAAAATATCGCTATTTTGCGATGTAGATAAAGAAGCGGTTATTCCTTTGGTTACCAGCGAAACCATTTATGAGGTGCCTCTACTGCTTGAGGATGCTGGGTTAGGGGAATTCATAGTTCGCCGATTGGGATTAAGGGCCGGGAAAAGCAATCTAGAAGAATGGCGAGGCATGGTAGCCAGACTGAAAGCTCCTAAGGAGCCTGTAATCATTGGAGTAGTAGGCAAATATGTGGAGCTCCGAGATGCATATTACTCTGTGCGCGAAGCGTTGTGTCATGCAGCACTAGCTCACAATCGCGGAGTGAAAATAGAGTGGTTGGATTCAGAGCAATTGGATGGCATGGCCAATGATAAACTGAGGCAAGTTCAGGGTATAATTGTTCCTGGTGGCTTTGGTTATCGAGGAATTGAAGGCATGATAAAAGCTGCCAAATTTGCCCGAGAAAGGGGAATCCCTTACTTGGGTCTATGCCTGGGGATGCAAATTATGGTCATCGAACTTGGTCGTCACGTTTTTCATTCTGACAAAGTAAATTCCACTGAGTTTGATGCTAGTAGTGCCTATCCTGTTATCGACCTCCTCCCTGAACAGCGTAGCGTGGAGCAAAAGGGAGGGACTATGAGGCTTGGGACTTATCCTTGTCATCTGGTAGCAGGAACGATAGCAGCTCGTGCCTATGACACCGAAGTGGTCTATGAAAGGCATCGCCACCGTTATGAATTTAACAATCATTTCCGCCAGCCATTGGAGGAAGCCGGTCTTGTACCCTCTGGGTTATCCCCCGATGGGAGATTAGTGGAAATTACTGAATTACGAGATCATCCCTGGATGCTTGCCTGCCAATTTCACCCTGAGTTTAAATCTCGCCCCGATTCTCCTCACCCGCTATTCTTAGGATTTATTGGGGCAGCCAAGGAAACACTTGTTGAAGGTGCTCAAACAAGCCTACCTTTAAATTAAGAAGATGAAGATATTTTTAGATACTGCCAATATAGAGCATATTCGTCATGGGGTGCGACTAGGGGTGGTTACAGGGGTAACTACCAACCCTAGCCTTGTATCGAGAGAAGGCAAGGTTAATTATCGAAAGTTAGTCCAGAAAATCTGTTCCATTGTCTCTGGCCCAGTATCTACTGAGGTGTTAGGCCAGGATGTCCAAACAATGGTGGCTGAGGCCAGAGAAATAGCTAAGTGGGCGGAGAACATCGTGGTTAAGATACCCGCTAGCCTTGAAGGAGTGGAAGCTACCTCGGTGCTGGCCAGTGAAAACATAAAGGTGAATTTCACTTTATGCTTCACCTTGAACCAGGCTTTGCTGGGGGCAGCAGCAGGAGCAACTTTTATAAGCCCCTTTGTGGGCAGATTGGATGACATCGGTGAGGATGGTATGAAGGTGGTGGCTGACATTGTGGAATACCTCGATTATTATCAACTACCCACTCAGGTTATCGCTGCCAGCATCAGACATCCTCAACATTGTTTAATGGCAGCTAAGGTTGGTGCTCATATCGCCACAATGCCCTACGAGGTGTTACTACAAATGATACGACACCCTCTAACAGATATCGGCATTGAGCGTTTTAGGGATGACTGGAAGAAGGTGATGGCGAGGGAGAAATTACTATAAAAGCTCCTGCAAAACCATAAATATAAAAAGGAAAGGTATTTAAAGAGAGGTTACTATGTCAACTATGGCGGAACTAGAAAGCAAAAATCGGGATGAGCTGGAGGCGATGGCTAAGGAGTGTGGCATCATCGGCTACACTACTTTGAAGAAGCCCGAACTTGTCTACCGCATCTTGCAAGCGGAAGCACAGCAACAGGGAAATATGTTTATAACAGGCGTACTGGAAACCATCAGCGAGGGCTATGGTTTCTTACGACAGGATACTTTCCGGCGTGGTGCTAATGATGTCTATGTATCAAATTCCCAGATTCGCCGTTTCAACTTAAGAGACGGCGATGCTGTTTGTGGCCAGGCTAGACCTCCTAAAGAAGGCGAAAAATACTACAGCTTACTTCGAGTAGACAGTATCAATGGACTTGACCCTGAACTAGCGAGAACACGCCGCAATTTTGGTTCGTTGACGCCCACCTTCGCTAACAAGCTCATCAATCTGGAAACAACGTCAGATGAGTTATCCACTCGTCTAATCAACCTGGTGACACCTATAGGCCGGGGGCAAAGAGGGCTTATTGTATCACCACCTAAGGCAGGCAAGACTGTGCTTCTTCAAAAGATTGTCAACGCCATAACTACAAACTACAATGATATCCACCTCATGGTTTGCCTTATTGGAGAGAGGCCCGAAGAGGTCACCGATATGAAGAGGTCAGTTAAGGCCGAGGTTATTGCTGCCACCTTCGATGAACCGGTAGAAAGCCAGACTCGGGTAGCGGAATTAGCATTAGAGAGAGCCAAAAGGCTAGTAGAAATGGGCAAAGATGTGGTCATACTCCTTGACGGCATTACCAGACTTACAAGAGCTTACAACTTAGCCCTGCCCCCTAGCGGGCGTACTTTATCTGGTGGTATTGATTCAACAGCCTTGCATCCTCCCAAGCGATTCTTCGGTACTGCTCGTAACATTGAGGAGGGTGGGAGTCTAACCATCATTGCTACTTGCCTCGTGGATACCGGCAGCCGCATGGATGAACTCATATATGAGGAGTTTAAGGGAACAGGTAACATGGAACTCCACTTAGATAGAAAATTATCTGAGCGAAGGATCTTCCCGGCTATAGATATTATGCCTAGCGGCACAAGGAGAGAAGAGCTTTTGCTGGATGAAAATACCTTGAAACAAGTATGGCTGCTCAGGCGTGTGGTTAATATGATAGATAGCGACTCACCTAATCACGGCGAGGCTACACAAAGGATCCTCGAACGGCTAGCCAAGACAAAGAATAACGCTGAATTCTTAGCCACTCTATCCAAGGATATGTAGGGGATATTATGGCCCCGCCTGTCACTCCGAACGAAGTGAAGAAGCGAAGCAATCCCATCTGGCTAGACAAATTTAAACTGAGGGTCAAAAAAGCTTTGGGCATGCATATTTTCCTGTGTGGCAGTTGTCAATGGGATTGGAGGAGTGCTTGTCATCGCCCTGAGCGCCCCAACGCCACCTGGTGCCCTGATTACGCGAAGAAGGGAAAATAACTAAATTCCCAGTTGGCGTAAGCGTCATGTCTGATATGTCACCCGAGCGAAGCAAAGAATCTCTGAGATTCTTTGTCGCCCAAATTCATTTAGACTCCTCAGAATAACATTACTAAACGCTCTCTTACAGCCCGATTGACATTAAAGCTGACACCTTCTAAAATCAAGAGGGTGACTGGTAAGTGACTGGTGACGAACTAAGGCAAGCCTTTCTGAGTTTTTTTCAGGATAGAGGACATAAGATTATCCCCAGCTCCTCCTTGGTGCCTCATAAAGACCCCACTTTGCTGTTGACTAGCGCTGGCATGGTGCAAATTAAACCATATTTCCTGGGATTGGAGGCCCCACCTAGCCGGCGATTAGCTTCCTGCCAGAAGTGCTTTCGCACCACTGATATAGATTCGGTGGGTGATAGCAAACACCTTACCTTTTTCGAGATGCTGGGCAATTTCAGCGTTGGCGACTATTTTAAAAAAGAAGCTATTTTGTGGGCGTGGGACTTTGTTACCAAGTATTTGAAACTGCCTGAGGAGCGGCTCTGGATAACTATTTACCGTGACGATGACGAAGCTTTCGCCTATTGGCGACAAATTGGCGTCCCCGCTGGGAAGATATTGCGATTCGGTGAAGAAGACAACTTCTGGGGTCCCGTTGGTGATTCTGGTCCCTGTGGACCATGCAGCGAGATTCACTATGACCTTGGTGAAGAGTTTGGCTGTGGTAAAGCTGAATGTAAGCCTAATTGCGACTGCGGTCGCTTCTCCGAGATATGGAATCTGGTATTCACCCAATACAATCAAGACCAAAGTGGACAACGCACTCCTCTACCCAACCCCAACATTGATACTGGTATGGGACTGGAGAGAACTTTAGCCGCTATTCAGGACAAGCCCTCCCCTTATGAAACAGCCCTGTTTTCTCCTTTGGTAGACCGAATTTGTCGCTTGTCTGGGAAAGAATACAGTCGGGGTGAGAATACCGACCGAGCCATTAGAATTGTGGCTGAGCATTCACGCGGCATTGCCTTTCTTGTCGCCGATGGCGTAATGCCTTCCAACGAAGGCAGGGGATATGTCCTGCGACGAATACTCAGGCGGGCTTCGCTCTTCGGCAGGAAACTGGGATTAAGTGACCCTTTCCTTAATGAAATGGCTGAAGTCGTCGTTAGCACAATGAGCCATATATATCCCGAGCTTATAGCTAATCAGAGCCTGATTACCGAAGTAATTAAGGTCGAGGAGGGAAAGTTCATTGCTACCCTGGATACCGGCCTCAACTTGGTGGAAAAGCTCATTGGCGAAGCTTCAGCTCAAGGGAGAGAAGGGCTGACAGGCGTCGAAGTATTCCAGCTTTACGATACCTATGGTTTTCCCCCTGAATTGACTGCTGAGATAACCAGAGAAAAAGGCCTATCTATAGACTGGGAAGGTTTCCAGACTGAGATGGAGAGACAGCGAGAAAGGGCTAGGGTCAGCCAAAAGATCGGCACGGGGGGTGTTCAATTGAAAGCCGAGTACAAGGCTAAGACCATGCGTAGGGTCGTACGTAAGCAAACACATTTTGTTGGCTATCAAAAATACAGATCTAGGTCAAAGATCCGCGATTTGATAATTAAAGAAAACTCTATGCGAGGTGTGGCTGAAGGTATTGAGGTTGACGTGATTCTTGACAGAACTCCTTTCTATGGTGAGATGGGCGGGCAGGTAGGCGATAGTGGCGAAATCGATAGCCAGAAGGGAAAGGTAGTCGTCATAAATACTATCAGAACTCCTTCGAACATGATAATACATAGGGGAAAGGTGGTTAAAGGGAGTATATCTATCGGTGACGAAGTGGAAGCCAAGGTTGATGTCGCCCGCCGCCTGGATATCGCTCGCAACCATACTGCCACTCATCTCATTCAGGCTGCTTTAAGGCAGACTTTGGGAAGCCATATTTACCAGAAGGGTTCGCTAGTAGAGCCTGAAAGGTTTAGATTTGACTTCTCTCACTTAGCTCCCATAACTGAGGAAAAGTTCAAGGAAATTCAGAGGCAGGTGAATGAATGGATACGCCAGAACTTGAAAGTGAAAGCAAAAAAACTCTCTTATACACAGGCCATCGCTGAGGGTGCTATTGCCTTATTTGAAGAAAAATACGGAGAAGAAGTTCGGATGCTGGAAATCGGGGAGCCGGCAATAAGTAAAGAACTCTGTGGTGGCACTCACGTGAGTTCAACGGGAGAAATTGGCATATTCTTGATAACCAGTGAAAGCAGCATTGGCACAGGACTGCATCGTATTGAAGCGGTAACGGGAAGAAAAGCTGAATCTCTAATTGAATCCCGTGTAGCAGCCTTGCAGAGCGTAGCCAAGGAAGTAGAAGGCTCGCTCGAAGAGGTTCCTAGCAAGGTGAGAGCTCTCATTAGCGAGCTAGGGGCAGAGCGTAAGAGAGTGCTTTCACTGGAAAGGGAGCTATCACGCAGAATAGCGGAGGATTTGCCTGAGCAAGCCGAGCAGGTGAGCGGTGTGACAGTTCTGGCTGCCAAGGTACCAACATTGACCCTGCCTATCCTCAGGGAAATGGGCGATATATTGCGAGACAGGCTAAAGAGCGCCATAGTGGTTTTGGCTACAGTTTATAATGGCAAGCCGAACTTTTTAGCCATGGTGACTCCTGACCTGATAGCCAGGGGATTTTACGCCGGCGATATTATTAATCAGGTAGCTAAGGTTACTGGTGGGGGTGGGGGTGGCAAGGCTGCTATGGCTCAAGCCGGCGGAAAAGATGCAGCCAAGGTTGACGAAGCTTTGAAATTAGTCAAAAGTGTCATTGCAAGCCAAATCTCTATTTCCTCAGAGGGTAAAGATTAATAAACCATACTTTACTCTCCCTTGGGGGGAGAGAATTAAGGTGGGGGTGAAATGCGCAGCTTAGGACTAGATGTCGGAGGTGAGAGAACCGGGGTGGCTGTAAGCGATCCTCAGGGGATTTTAGCTACTCCTTTAACTGTGCTTGCCAGTAAAGACGAAGATGCCCTTATAAATGAGATTCTCAAGCTTGTGGAACGGTATAAGGCAGAGTGCGTTGTGGTTGGCTTGCCTCGCCGCCTAAACGGCGAGTTGGGAAAACAAGCTGGTAAGGTAACAGTTTTCACCGACAAATTGTCATGGCAGGCGAAGCAAAACAATCTCAACCAGCTTGATATACAATTATGGGATGAACGACTCTCTACCAAAGCTGCCAAGCGCTTGAAGATGGAAGCTGGAGGCAAAGGAAATAAACTGCGCCACGGGGCGAAACGAGGAGGCAAAAATCACAGCTTTTCGGCTAAAGCCGGAGTAGATGCCATAGCGGCGGCCTTTATCCTCCAAGGTTTTCTGGATAGCCACCGCCTGAGCAATAGCGAAGAATCTTAAGCGATGTCGAGATACATAGGCCTCATAGGTTATCCCCTTAAGCATTCTATCTCTCCTTATTTCCAGCAGGCAGCTCTGGATTATTATCGACTTGATATTCGGTATGAAACCTGGGAGACTGGTCCAGCCCGACTTCAAGACATAGTGAATAATCTAAGAAAACCTCACAATGTTGGAGCTAACGTAACCGTACCCTATAAAGAAGCAGTTTTACCTTTATTAGACGAAGTTGACGATCTGGCAAGTTCGATTGGTGCTGTCAATACCATAGTCAAAAAAGATGATAAGCTTGTGGGTTTTAATACTGACGCCTATGGTTTTATCGAGGCGCTAGACAAGGAAGGGCACTTTGCCCCTGAAGGAAAGCAGGCGGTCATCTTGGGTGCTGGTGGAGTGGCCAGGGCAGTGGGCTTTGTCCTGGTGCAAAGGAAGGTAGCCTCACTGGCCATTACTGATGGTATCTTTGAGCGCGCAAGCGCATTGGCCGAAAACTTGGTGATGTATATCAAAGGAGCTTCACCAAGCTCGAGGAATTTAGAGCCAGCTATCACTGCTTTTCAGTGGCAGGATCTAAGCTCAGCCAAAACTCTTGATAACTGCGATTTAATAGTCCATTGCACTACCATAGGAATGAAGCACAGTTCTCAAGAAGGACAATCACCTTTGAGCCTTGAAGTGCTTCCTAAAAACGTCTTAGTATATGATGTGGTATATAACCCCTGGCTAACACCCTTGTTAAGGTTAGCACAAAAAGCCGGGGCCAATATACTTGGCGGCCTACCTATGTTAGTATATCAGGGAGCGGCTTCCTTCAAACTATGGACAGGAAGGAAAGCCCCAGTTGACATAATGTTTAATAAGGCCAAGGAAATATTGACAGGAGGACAGGGGTGAAAAAAAGGGCCATCATTATCAGTTTGTGCATATTAGCATTGCTTGCGGCGGTACTAATTCCGATTATCTTACTTTCCAGACCGGCAGCAGGTAAAATTGTTGTAATCTCGCTCAGTGGGACTATTACCACCGGGGATCCTTCATTGTCCTCTAGCTCGACCATTACCCCGGGGTTGGTGAGGTATTATTTATCGAAAGCGGAGGCAGATAAAGCAGTCAAAGCAATTGTTTTTCGCATAGAGAGCCCTGGCGGTGAGATAGAGCCCTGCCAGGAAATCCTGTTGGAGATAGAAGGAGCTAAGGCAACAAAAACCATTGTGGTGAGCATGGGGGGCATGGCTGCCTCAGGCGGCTACTATATCTCAACTCAAGCGGATAAGATTGTTGCCCTTCCCACCACACAGACGGGGGCCATCGGAGTTATTTCTGCAGCAATAAACGTCAAGGGGCTCTTGGAAAAGCTCGGTATCCAGATAGAAATCTTCAAAGGCGGCAAGTATAAGGACATGTATTGGGGATTGAGAGAGCTGACGCCGGAAGAAGAGACGATCATGCAGCAAATGGTTGATGAATATTACGAGCAATTTATTGATGTGGTGGCTGAGGGGAGAGGGCTAAGCCAGGAAGTAGTCAAAAATTTAGCTACGGGGCAACTTTACAGTGGCGTCAAAGCCAAAGATTTGGGTCTAGTTGATGAGCTAGGTGATCTGGATACAGCTATAAATTCGGCAGCAGAACTGGCTGGCATCAAAGCTCCAGTAGTGGAGTATTATAAACAACCTGGATTAATAGGGAGGTTGCTATCCGGACTTGTCAACGCCATACAGACGAGGATATCGGGTTTGAGCGCGCAGGATATGATTTTATTGGAAGTCTTAAGCCATAACTATCCCCAACCTCTATTTCTATATCAAAGTTGATGGGACAATTTCGTTTTCTTACTGGTGGAGAATCCCATGGGAAGGGTTTGGTAGCCATCGTAGAAGGGATGGTGGCTGACCTCACCCTGGAAGAGGGATATATCCATAAGGAACTCAAACGCCGCCAGCAGGGCTACGGGCGTGGTCCTCGCATGAAGATTGAAGAAGATAAGGCGGAAATTATGGCCGGTGTTCGCTATGGGTTCACTACAGGTAGCCCCATCGTCCTCTTTATCATCAACCGAGATTGGCAAAACTGGCAGGAACAGTTAAGCGTTTCCCCGATAGAGAAAGAAATCGAGCCTGTAACCTGTCCCCGCCCGGGACATGCCGACCTGGCCGGAGTGACTAAATATGGTCTCAAAGACATCAGGCCGATTATGGAAAGAGCCAGTGCCCGGGAAACAGCCGCCAGAGTAGCTGTCGGGGCTATAGCCCGAAGATTTCTGGAGGAGTTGGGCATTGCTATCCACAGCCACACTGTGGCAATTGGGCAACATAGCTGGGAGCGAGGAGAAGCAAACTCTATAGATTGGCAGCAAGTAGAAACCTCTCCAGTCCATTGTGCCCATGCCAAGCTAGAAAAAGCGATGATGGCAGCTATCAATGAGGCCAAAGCTAATGGCGACACATTAGGAGGCATTTTTGAGGTGATTGCTATTGGTGTCCCCATTGGCTTGGGCAGCCACGTTAGCTGGGATCGCCGTCTCGATGGCCGAATTGCTCAAGCGATAATGAGCATCAATGCTGTGAAAGGGGTGGAAATCGGAGCAGGATTTGCTCTAGCCGAACTTAAAGGTTCGCAAGCCCACGATATTATCGAACCCAGCCCACGTAGCAAAGCGAAGGGGTTCCCCTGGCGACATGGCACTAACCGTGCCGGTGGCATTGAAGGTGGCATAACCAATGGCGAGGACATAATAGTCAAGGCAGCAGTCAAACCTATTGCCACCCTAGCTAGTCCTTTACCTTCTATAGACCTTCGCAGTGGAGAAGTAGCGAAGGCTCACTATGAACGCAGCGATATTTGTGTTGTCCCGGCCGCCGGAGTGATTGCCGAAGCCATGTTAGCCATTGTTCTGGCTGACGCTTGCCTAGAGAAATTCGGCGGCGATAACTTAAAAGAGACCCTGGCAAATTATCACAATTATTTGAGCAATATATCTTGATTGAGCAACTATTATCCCAAGGCAAATGAGGCAGCATCAGCGAAAGCCTGTCAAAAGGAGTTTCTAGAGGGGATAATTCTGGAGGAAAGGATTTCCTCGGCGTTCATCACCGATAGTGGTGGATGGTCCGTGGCCAGGGTAGACAATGGTTTCATCAGGCAGAACCATGAGTTTTTCATGAATGCTTTTCATCAGCCGTTCGTGGCTGCAACCGGGAAAGTCGGTCCTGCCAACGCCGAGATTAAATAGAGTATCACCGCTAAAGACTACTCCATGCCCGGAAAGACAGATCCCACCAGAACTATGCCCGGGGGTATGGAGTACTTCAAAGTGTAAGTCGCCTATATCTATGCGGTCACCGTCCTTGAGTAACCTGTCCGGCCGAGGGGGTGATTTAACAGGGGTAAGGCCTAGTGATGTTAGCATACGCATGGGCGCGGTAAGTAATAATCCCTTCTCTGCTTCGTGAATGGCAAACTGGGCATGAGTCTTTTCTTGAACTGCATGAAGGGCACCAACATGGTCCATATGGGCATGGGTTATCACGATTAAGGATATGGATAACCCTGTTTGCTGCACCGTTCTCAAAATAGTCTCAGCTTCAGCACCGGGGTCAATAATCATTCCTTGCTTCGTTGTGGATGAACCAACGATATAGCAGTTGGCGGCAAAAGGACCGACCACTAACATCTTTATAACCATTGCTCTTTTCTCTAGTAATTTTACAGTCGAATTCGTGAAGTATAGCATGAGTTTACACTCTGGGAAAAATCACTGGTAAATGAAATCATTCTCGTGCAAAGCTAATTCTTGCTCTAATCTAGATTTTTCAATATACTGAAAAGATAACTGGATGAAATTAGACAAGCGAATAACTAATCTCATTATCACAGGTTTCTCAGGCACCGGTAAATCTCTGGTAGCTATGGATGTAGCCCGGAGATTAAATTGGGATTTCCTGGATACCGATGATGAGATAGTTAGACAAACTGGCAAGCCTATCGCCGAGATTTTTCGTCAGGATGGGGAGGGCAAGTTTCGGGAACTGGAACGCGAGACGATTAGAAAAGCTTGCCAGCAAAGGCAAACAGTCATAGCTATTGGCGGTGGAGCCATAGTTGACCCTCAAAACTATAAGTCGCTTGCCAAAACTGGGTTAATTGTTTGCCTGGAGGCTAAACCCGAGACAATTTATGAGCGCTTATTCCGTGAGGCTGCTCGTAGTCCTGAGACCGAAGTTCGTCCCCTTTTAGCTGTTGATAATCCCTTGGAACGTATCAGGCAGCTTAAAGCCTCCCGGCAACCTTACTACGCTAAAGCGGATTGGACTATCCATACTGACGGCTTAAGCGTCAGTGAAGTAGCAGAGGAGGTAATAAGGGCTTCGAGATTGCTTCATCGCACTGATAGCTTTCAGCTTTCAGCTTTCAGTGACAAAGATGTTGCTTGCATGGTGAAGACTGCTACTCAAAGTTATCCTCTCTTTGTTGGCTATGGTTTATTGGACAAACTCGGTGAGAAGATGAAACAAACTGCTCTATCTGGCACAGCCACCGTAATTAGCGATGAGAACGTCTTCTCTCTTTATGGCAGCAAAGTTGAGGGAGTCCTCAAGGGAGCTGGTTTTGCCATTAATTCCTTTGTGGTGCCGCCGGGTGAAGAAACGAAAAGCATGGACTATGTCATCAAGATTTACGATTTCCTTGTTGAGCATCGAGCGGAGCGAGACGATATTATCATCGCCTTGGGTGGGGGCATGGTAGGTGACTTAGCGGGTTTTGTCGCTGCCACCTTCTTACGAGGTATGTTCTGGATACAAGTGCCAACCAGTTTGGTAGCCATGGTTGATGCCAGCATCGGGGGTAAGGTCGGCGTTAATCATCCTGAGGGAAAGAACCTTATTGGTGCCTTCTATCAGCCTGACCTGGTTTTGGCTGACTGTCAGACTCTTACCACTCTGCCTCAGCGTGAACTGACCTCAGGCTGGGCTGAAGTTATTAAGCATGGCTTGATTTTAGATGAGGAATTTTTTCAATTCCTAGAGAGCAATGTTAATAAGCTGACAAAGCTAGAGCCGGAACTGTTCACCCGAGCTATTGCCCGTAGCGCTACTATCAAGGCTCAGGTCGTCAGCCAGGATGAAAAAGAAAGGGAAGGGAAACGCACCATTTTAAATTACGGACATACTATTGCTCATGGATTGGAGGCGGCTACTCAGTATAAGCGCTTTCTTCATGGCGAAGCGGTAGCCATTGGCATGGTGGGAGCTGCTAAGCTCAGTCAGCGATTGGGGCTTCTGCCTTCAGTGGCAGTGGAGCGCCAACAAGCCCTATTGCAAAAATTTGGCCTGCCCACGTCATTGCGAGCCGAAGCTGCGAGCCAAAGGCGTGGCAGGCAGCGAAGCAATCTCAAGTTGAGCCTGGCCGGGGTAACCAGGGCCATGGAACTCGATAAAAAAGTGAGAGGAAAGGCAATTCGCTGGGTGCTGTTACAAGATATTGGCAAGGTAGTAATTCGCAGTGATGTGCCTCAGAAGGAAGTGTTAGCCGTTCTTCAGGAGCTAGCGGAGCAGTGACCTCTTGGTTCAATTGAAAGCCCCCCTTTTATAGGCTATAATAACCAATCCAGAAAAGGAGACTATTCTTGCTCAAAAGCCATAACTGCGGGGAACTAAGGGAAAAGCATGCCGGACAGAAGGTAAGTTTAGCTGGCTGGGTGCACCGGCGCCGTGACCATGGCGGGAAGGTATTCATTGACCTGCGTGACCGGGAAGGCATAGTTCAGGTAGTGTTCAATCCCCAGGTATCACAAGAGGCATACGAGGTAGCTGGTTCGCTCCGTAGCGAGTATGTAATTCAAGTTACTGGAGAAGTTGCCACCCGCCCTGAAGGGACGGAAAATCCCAAATTGGCTACCGGAGATATTGAAGTCATAGCACAAGATGCTGTTATCCTTAATCCATCGAAAACGCCGCCATTTTACATAAGTGAAGATGAAGAAGTTGAGGAATCACTTTGCCTCAAAAACCGCTACCTGTACCTGAGAAGACCTAGGCTGAGGGACAATCTTTTGTTACGCCACAGGATGATAAAGTTTATGCGAGATTTCCTTGACGCTAAAGGATTTGTTGAAATTGAGACACCTATTTTGATTAAGAGCACGCCGGAGGGAGCCCGGGACTATCTTGTGCCCAGCCGTGTCAATCCTGGCAAGTTTTATGCCCTCCCACAATCTCCACAGCAGCTCAAACAACTCCTCATGGTAGCCGGGTTTGATAAGTACTTCCAGATAGCTCGTTGCTTCAGAGACGAAGACCTCCGGGCAGATCGCCAGCCCGAGTTCACCCAGCTTGACCTGGAAATGAGCTTTGTTGAGGCACCGGACATATTGCAGCTAATGGAAAAACTTTTTACCTCGCTTGTAAAGACTATTAAGCCTGATATGCGATTACTAGAGCCCTTTCCTCACCTTTCCTATAAAGAAGCGATGGAGAGGTACGGCACAGATAAACCGGATATCAGGTTTGGCCTGGAGATCAAGGATATATCTGACATTGCCGCTAACACAGATTTTCAAGTTTTCCGCTCGGCCCTCGACAACAATGGCAAGATAAAAGGGATATGTGTCCCCGGTTGTGGCCATTATACTCGCCATCAGCTTGATGAATTAATTGACTTAGCAAAAAGTTGTGGTGCTCAGGGGTTGATGACCATGGCTTTTACAGGAGAGGCAATAGCTTTGGATGAAGTCAAGTCGGCGGCTGCTAAATATTTAACATCTCGCCAATTAGAAGAAATAGCCAATAGATTCGAAGCAAAGCCTGGCGACCTTGTACTCATCGTCGCTGATAAACTGGGGGTTGTTAACAAAACACTGGATGAATTACGCCGCCAGATGGCAGAGCGGCTTAATCTAGCTGATGCTAAGTTATTGGCTTTTGCTTTTGTAGTTGATTTTCCTCTGCTGGAGTGGAATGAAGCCACGAATCGATGGGAACCCATGCACCATCCGTTTACTGCTCCTCGATGGGAAGACGTGGTACTTCTCGATAAAGAACCAGTTAAGGTCCGTGGTCAACATTATGATGTAGTGTGCAATGGTTGTGAACTTGGCAGCGGCAGCATCAGGATTCATAAACGACAATTTCAAGAGAGGATGTTTAGCCTCCTTGGTTATAGCCAAGAGGAAATGGAAAGCCGATTTGGATGTCTCTTAGAAGCACTGGAATATGGAGCACCACCCCATGGCGGTATTGCTATAGGACTGGACCGTTTGGCAATGCTTTTTGCCGGGGAGCGGAGCATCAGGGAGGTTATTGCTTTCCCGAAAAATCAGAATGCCGTTGATGTTATGTTCGATAGCCCCTCTTATGTTGACAAACATCAGCTTGACGAGCTGAACCTTAAGCTAAAGCACGAGGTTCTTCACCACAATGACAAGGTATGAGACATGAAAGTAAGCACAGAAAATTTGGAAAATTGTCAGATAGCCCTCAATATAGAGGCTGAAGCCAGTGAGTTAGATAAATCGCTGGACGAGGCTTATCATCACCTGGTTAATGAGGTATCCATACCTGGTTTCCGTAAAGGAAAGGCACCGCGGGCCATTCTGGTGCAGCACATAGGAAAGAAGAATTTGTTGGATGAGGCATTGGAGCATCTTATACCGCAACTTTATAAACAGGCGATCGAGTCTCAGGAACTTAAGCCCATTGCCGGACCACAAATAGAGATTACTCAAAGAGAGCCTGTGATTTTCAAAGCCATAGTGTCTCTCAAACCTGAGGTTAAGCTTGGCGATTACCATAGCATAAGGCTAGAGCCTACCCCCGCAATAGAAGTTTCCGAGGAAAAGGTTAATGCTGCTATGGAAGAGTTCCGGAAAAGACAAGGAGCGTGGGTGCCTGTAGACCGCCCTGTTGAACTGGGTGACTTAGTTACTATGGACATCCAAGCCAATGTGGACGGGAAACCCTGGTTAAATCACAAAGACATATTATATGAGATGGATAAGGATTCACGTTCACCTGTGCCGGGATTTGCCTCTCAATTGCAGGGCACTGAGAAAAACAAGGAAAGGACTTTCAGCTTGATTATTCCAGATGACTACCCCATTAAGGAAATGCGTGGCAAAGAGGGCACTTTCAAAGTCACTGTTACCGAAATAAAGGCGAAACAGTTACCAGAGCTTAACGATGAATTGGCTAAGAATGCCGGCTATGGTAACCTGGAGGATATGAGGACGAAAGTGGCTGCTGATTTAAGAGTCAAAGCTGAGGCTAGGAATCGCTTAGAGTTGAAGCAAAAGGCGCTTGACGCTCTGGTGGAAATCAGCGAGGTAAACTATCCCCCTATTTTGGAGGACGAGGAAATTACCGAACTTCTTAGAAACGAGGCACAGCGCTTGGGCTTTAGAGAGATAACCGATTACCTGAAGAAAGCTAATAAAACGGAGGAGGAAATTAAACAAGAGCTGCGTCCTATAGCGAAAAAGCGGCTTACTGAAAGTCTTGTCCTGGGGAAATTAGCTGAAGAGGAAAAGATTGAAATTAGTTCCACAGAGGTAGATAATAAGGTAGATGAGATTACCAGTGATGCTGAGGATAAGGAAAAAGCAAAGCAGTTCTTCTCACTGCCCCAGATTAAGCAATCAATTGAACAATCTCTGCGTACTCAGAAGACAATGGACCAATTATTACAAATAGCTAGTGGCAATGCTGAAAATATAACAAAGGGGGAATGATGGAAACAATATCTCAAGTGATAATTCCTACGGTGACGGAGACCAGTGCTCGGGGTGAACGTATTTTAGACATATATTCTCTCTTACTCAGGGAGAGAATCGTTTTTTTGGGCACGCCGATCAATGACCAGATAGCCAATCTTATTATTGCCCAGCTCCTCTACTTGGAGAGAGAGGATCCGGAAAAGGATATAAACCTTTATGTTCATTGCCCCGGTGGCATTATCAGCGCTGGCTTAGCCATTTACGATACTATGCAGATTCTCCGCTGCTCTATATCCACCATTTGTATTGGTCTAGCAGCTAGCATGGGCACCGTGCTTCTTTGTGCCGGGACTAAGGGTAAAAGGTATGCTTTACCTAATTCGACTATACATCTGCACCAGGCAGTTGGTGGTGCTCAGGGGCAGGCGGCAGATATTGAAATTGCCGCCAGAGAAATCATGAGGATGCAGGAAATGCTACGTAACATCATAGCTAAGCACACCGGTCAGCCGGTAGAGAAGATTGCCCACGACACCGACAGAGACTTTTATCTTAGCGCTGAACAAGCAGTGGAATACGGCATTGTAGACGAAATACTTAGCAAGCCGGCCAAGAAGTGAAATAGAAGCACCGCGGTTAGCAGTAGCGAGAATTTGGATCAGATTAGCCTGTCCGAATGGTGCTGTCTGTAAAGGCTAAGGCGTCTTTTAGTTTTAACTGGTAGGATGGTAGTTGGGATGCCAGACTGGATGGAGGCAAGTGCTACAGTTTATGCTGTAGGTGAGGCATTCGGTGGGCTGGGCAAAGGGGGCTTAATTACTATCATCGTCGTTTCCATAATCGCTATTGTTGCCTTCGTGTGGATTTTCCTTGAGACTGGAAAGCGAGAGTAAGTAATCTATATTAGCCCAGTTTGGCGGCTTCCTCTCTAACCAGGCGGCGGATCCTTTTATGGATTTCCAAAGCAGGCGTTATATCCTTAGTTCCGTCTAACCAATGTAACCATCCTCTATCCTTTGCCCCCCCCGTTTTCTCCCTCTTTTTGACCACTCTTTCAACATCCTCGCGGCCACCTTTCTCCCAGGCTTCCAGAACTACCAATAAATCATATAGACTTACCGATGCCAGACCCAGAGTGGAATAAGGCAAGGCATATTCATTAGCGTTGAAAGCAATGGCTAAGCCACTTGCTTTATCCACAGCCCGAAGCATTTTGAAATCGGTGATGCTATCACCTACAACCGTCCAATGAGAAAGCGGTTTTCCCATTCTTGTGCTAAAGTTCTCCAATGCCTCTACCTTGCGCCTCCCTCCCACGGGTTTCACTTGGCTTATAATTCTTCCCCAACTTGTTTGAGGCAATTTCTGCCAATAAAAATAGTCCAGATATTCCCTTATTCTAGTATCGTCAGTAAAAGGATTAAGATTCACAATTTCATGTTCTGTTTGCTCCAGTAAGGCAAATTCATTTTGGCTTAATAATTGGCGAACCTGCGCCAGGGGAAAGGAGGTGCAAGCTACATTCTCACTGGGTATGCCCAGTCTCTGTGTGATGGGGAAGGCATATTGTTCATAACTGGTACTAATACAAAATATGTACCACCCTCGAGATTTAAGTTTGGAGATTAATTCAGTTGCACCTGGGGTTAACCCGGCTTTCTGCCCCATAGCTGTGCTTTGTTCCTCTTCTATTCCATGATAAGCAAGGAAAGGAATGATGAGAGCAAGTGTATCTCCCGGCTCATAGTCAGGCCGACCTTCTAAAGTCAGCAAATCATCATAACGGCTGATGACCTCAAAAATCTTGTCGCCACGGGGGAATAGCTTCATCAGTTCATAGGCATTATCTTGGGGAGCTAAAGGGCCCTCGAGGTCAAAGCAAATCAAGTTCATTTAAGATTTTTCTTCACCTCCTCATCTACCTTACCGCTGAGATTATAGCCACTGATTAACTTTCCTTGGGCATTGATTACTCTCCTGTTCTTTATGCTGACCTCACCCCGACTCAGAGATTTTAATGTCAAGGTGATAAGAGGGAATTCCCTAGCAAGTTCGTGCTGGCGAATAAGCCGAAACAGCATGTTTTTGTCGTCCTTCCTCCAATATTCAGCGAAGGGCTCACCTTTAATAGAGAAGAGGCAGTAGCTAACTACTGGACCCCTATCTAGCTCAGGAGTAACCAAGTGCATCATTGCCCCGGCAGTCTCGGCTTTATTTTGTATTAATGCCCATATTACCTTCTGCCAGCTACCCGTAGGTCCACCGGGAGGCGCAGGATGAAGATTAATCATATCGTATTTTTGGCATAGCTCTGCACTCACGATGAGCATATAGCCAGCAAGAACACAAAGGTCGGGAGCAAATGGTTTAATCTTCTTGTTTACCTCTCTATCGTATTTGATACGCCACTCTTTTTCTTCTCCGACAGTCTTAAACTTTCTGTAAGATAAACAGACAAGAGGAATGTTGTAGCTCCGAACAAGCTCGAAGAACCGGTCGCTTTCCTTCGCCTCGCCAGGTTCTCGGTTGCTAAACACGAAGCTGATTTCCCCGTTAATGTCGCTGCTGTGGCTCTTATCCCACACAGCTTGCAAAAGCTGTCGAGCAGCTTCATCTCTACCTGTGGAAAACCAGCCAATGTT
Source organism: uncultured Chloroflexota bacterium (assembly GCA_903884455.1). Classification (GTDB taxonomy): domain Bacteria; phylum Chloroflexota; class Dehalococcoidia; order GIF9; family AB-539-J10; genus RBG-13-51-36. The sequence goes on from CAISEW010000003.1 coordinate 59,467, forward strand.
CAACAAGAACCCGTTTTACCTTCCTCACTCATGTCATTTTGAGCCCTTCGCTTTTTGTCATTGCGAGCGAAGCGAAGCAATCTCCTAGTGCTCAGGATAAACTCTGCAAAGAATATCCAAATATATGTTTCCTTATCCTGGCCCACGTGCTAGCAAAATGAGCTAAATAGCTAGATTTTTGCCCGAATATTTTGCCCTGAGCTAAAGACTTTAGGAAGTCGTCAGGTCCATCGAATTCGGGCATTTCCACATATGCTTGGCCGATTTCGCCTAAAGTATGGGCATCGCTGCCAGCGCTGGCAGCCTTTCCCTGCTCTTCGGCTAGTTTCCGTGCTTTGGCGATACTACTAGAAAATGGCGTACGAGAATTAAAAGTTTCGATAATATCCACCTGGGATAAAACTTCCGTTGAGGTTAATATGTTAGCATTCCAAGGCAAAGACCTGCCAAATGGATGGGGAATAGCCACTAGACCGCCCTGGCTTCGGATTTTAGATATTGTTTCCTGGGGAGACAATCTCTGGGAAACTTCTTCGCCAAGAAAGAGACCCATTATTTCACCCACAGGCGTTAATATCTCCTCAGCAACAATTACTTTAAACGGAGCAATTTCCCTTAACTTTAAGGCGCCAGCAATGGTGTTGTGGTCCGCTACAGCAATACAATTTATGCCCAGCTTGAGGCAACGCTCGACTATTTGCTCCAAAGGTGTGAGACAATCTATAGAATAGCAAGTATGGATATGTAAATCAGCTTTTATCAAATAGCTTACCTAAATCTTAGCTAACCTTCTCCAGGTATCCCCCAGTGCGTGTATGGACTTTGATGATGTCGCCTGTATTAATGAAAAGAGGAACCTGGATGGTTACTCCCGTTTCTAGTTTAGCTGCTTTAGTGCCCGCTGTGGCTCTATCTCCCTTGAAGCCAGGCTCTGTCTCCGTAACCCGAAGCTCTACCGAAGCGGGTAGCTCTATGGCTACTGTATTCCCCTTGCAGGTCTGAATCTCTAGTACCAGGCCCTCTTTTAGATAATTTGTGCCATCTCCTATCTGAGTCGAAGTTAACATAAGCTGCTCGTAACTTTCGTTATCCATGAAGTAATAGAGGTCGCCATCGTTATAAAGGTACTGGACGGGGCGATGCTCCAGAAATACCGTTGCAACTTTATCCCCGGATTGGAAATTCCGCTCGACGAAATTCCCGTTACGAACACCACGAAGTTTCAACTTAATTACAGGCTGCCTTTGCTGCATCTTAACATGTTGATATTCCAGAATCTGGTATATTTCGCCATCTAGCTCTATGACGGCTCCCTTTCTCAATTCTCCAGCATCAATCATTTAGTATCCTCCTGGTTAAACATTCTGCCTCAGTGCTAGTTTTGTTTCTGGTTGCTGAAAAACCGATAGGTGCTAGGTATCCTTACTTGCCTTGGTGAGCACTCTGGCCTTGCCATTTTCCAAAACTACCATATCCTCAATTCTAACACCACCCTGTCCCGCAAAGTAAATTCCTGGTTCTATGGTAAAAATCATGCCATCTGCAAGTGAATCAAAGGAGCTGAGACCAAGCCTGGGAAATTCGTGTACAGCTAGCCCAACACCATGTCCTAGACCGTGTCCAAAGGCATCTCCATAGCCAGCTTGTTCAACAACACTTCGAGCCAATCGGTCTGCCTGAGAAGCATCCATAGCTGATTCAATTCCTTCCATAGCAGTAGTCTGTGCTTTGAGAACTATATTATAAATTTCCTTGAAGGTTTTGTTTGCTTTGCCTAAGAATAAAGTGCGACTAAGGTCGCTGCAATAACCACTGATTCTGGCTCCCATATCAATCAGCACTGGTTCACCAGAGCGAATTGTTTTCTCTGTGGGTCGAGCATGAGGCAAAGCTGAATTTGGGCCTGAAGCCACAATGATTTCAAAAGGTATTCCTTCACTGCCTTTTTGGCGAAGGATTTTTTCTATCTCCCAGGCTATCTCCTTTTCCGTTATACCAGGACGAATTATGGCCTTTGCCTGTTCAAAAGCAGCATCAGCTAGCTCTACTGCTTTTGTGATAAATCCCAGTTCTTCGGGTTCTTTTATGGAGCGAAGCTGTTCTACTATGCCAGTGGTGGGAATAAGCTCAAGATTAACTTGCTTGGTCTTTACTGCCTCGCCGAGCTTATGATAACCATCGTAAGAAATAAAATTTGCCTCGAAGCCTAATTTGTGCCACCCCAAATCAGAGACCAAACCAGGAAGCCAGTCATGTAACTCTCCTTTAATTCGGATAATTTCAAAATCTGGTGACTCTCCCTTAGCTTGTTCCACATAGAGAAAGTCAGTAGCTAAAATAGCATTCCGTCCTGAAATGAGTAGCCATCCGGAGCCGGTAAATCCCGAGAGGTAGCGGAGGTTCTCCGGCTGAGAAAGCAGGAGAGCATCTAGTCCCTTTTCGGCGATCGACGTTCGCAGCTTCCGTAATCGCTTTATTTTCGAATTTCTCTTCTCGCCTTCCACAATTCTATTCGTCATTTCGGGTTTCCCTTTATCCATAAATTCTCTATTTTACCCCCGTAAGCTGATTACAATGCTTCCAGCGCCAACCCCCAGGAAGATCTTCCCTCATGTTACAGATAAACAAAAACCCCACGTCCGTTGGGACGTGAGGCACACACGCCTCAATCACAAACCTCCACCAAAACAAGTCCCACCACCATTGAACGAAAATAGCAATCTATCGCTCTTTATGGTCGGGATCTGGGGATGATTCCATTCCCTTGTCTTATATCCCGTTCCAGAAGGGATTATAGCCCGCCCATACAATCATGTCAATCTAAAAAGGCTTGAGCGGCAACAGCATTATGAAAGAAGTCTTTCATATTAATTTCTTAACATTTCTGATATAACATTAGGGGCTTGAAGAATCACCAGGAGGCCAGGGATGGCAGGCAAAAAGGTTTTGGTAGTTGATGACGACGTAAAGACTGTGGAGTTGGTCAGGCTCTACTTAGACCGGGACGGCTATCAAGTTCTAACTGCTTATGATGGTGTTGAAGCTCTGCATCTGGCTCGTGAAAGCCACCCCGACCTCATTGTTCTTGACCTTATGCTGCCAGACATCGATGGCCTTGAGGTCTGTCGTACCCTGAGACACGAATCTGATGTACCAATTATTATGCTTACTGCCCGGACTACTGACCAGGATAAGCTAACGGGCCTGGACCTGGGCGCCGATGACTATGTGACCAAGCCTTTTAGCCCTAAGGAACTAGCGGCTCGAGTGCGGGCAGTGCTAAGACGTCTTCCCGGAGAGCGCGGCCCTGAGGAGATTAAGAGTGCTGAACTTAGTATGAATTTTACGAAACACGAGGCGTGGTTTGCCGACAGACCATTGAATTTGACCAGTGTTGAATTTAAATTACTGGGAGTTCTCGCCAAGGAACCGGGCAGAGTCTTCAGCCGGGCAAGCCTTATTGAAGAAGCTTTAGGCTACGATTTTGAAGGTTTCGACCGCACCATTGATGTTCACATCCTCAACCTGCGCCGAAAGCTGGAGCCAGACTCCAGCCACCCCAGGTATATAAAGACGGTATATGGAGTCGGCTATAAGTTTGTCGGAGGGGAACAGTGACACATCGGTTGTGGTTTCGTCTCTCGATAGCTTTCGCTGTGATAATACTGGTGGCCGTCGGCACCATATATTTCTTCGTCAGTCAGCGCATCGCTATCGAAATGGAATATTATAAGACAATAAGTGCGCAATATCGTTCCGATCAAATACGATCCAAGCTATATCTCCACTATTATGACAAAGGAAGCTGGGAGGACGTCCAGCCCGTAGTTGCAGCATTGAGTGTCTCCGGGACACACATTATATTGGTCGGTGCCAACGGGACAGTCATAGTTGATTCAAAAGGAGAGCTTTTGGTAGGGACGAACTACACTGACTCATCAGACAGTCCTCTCGGTCTGAATCTGACCTTGCACAAAGAGTTTCTGGGAAAAGTCTACATCAGCTCTGACCCGGCGGCAGAACCATATGTTGCTCCATTTCTAAGACTCTCCACGTCAATAAATCGCTCTCTTCTCCTAGGAGGCTCACTGGCAATCGCCATCGCTTTGATATTGACTTTTGTCCTGTCGCGGAGAATGACGTCACCCATCGGTGTCCTTGCCAAGGCTGCCAGACGACTGGGACGGGGAGACTTGTCCCAGAGGGTTCAATTACAGGGCGAAGGCGAAGTTGCGGCATTGGCTCAAGCCTTTAACTCCATGGCAGCTGACCTGGAGCACGCCGAGCAATTACGACGGAATATGGTTGCTGACGTTGCTCACGAATTGAGGACTCCTCTTTCTAACATTCAAGGCTATCTGGAGGCAATTCGCGATCGGGTGATAAAGCCAGATGCCGCTACTATCCGCTCCCTCAATGAGGAGGCAGCTCTGCTTTCACGACTGGTTAATGAGCTCCAGGAGCTAAGTCTTGCTGAAGCCGGCGAACTGAAGCTGGTTTATCAAGAGGAAGACATCGCCAAGTTAGTTAAGCAGGCAGTAACTCCCTGGCAGCCCCAGCTGGCAGCAAAGGAGATATCGCTGTCTCTCGACCTGCCTGATAATCTGTCACCGGTTAACATTGACTGGCAACGGGTCAACCAAGTGCTGCATAACCTTCTGGAAAATGCGGTGGCTTATACTCATAAGGGAGGCACCATTAATGTGGCTGCTATAACACAAAGTGACTGGGTAGAGGTTAGCGTATCGGATACTGGCGAAGGCATTCCTGCTGAGGATTTGCCTCACATTTTCGAGCGCTTCTATAGAGTGGATAAATCTCGTGCCAGAGTCACCGGAGGTAGTGGTCTGGGTCTTACTATTGCCAAGCGGCTGGTGGAAGCCCATGGCGGAACAATCACAGTCCAAAGCAAGCTGGGAAAGGGAAGTCGTTTTTCATTCACCCTCCCTATTGCGAAATAGCATTCACCATTTCTACATACGTGATGCTTAGTTATTGAGTATGGCGCAAACCCTTTCCTTTTGTTTGACGTTAGAGTATTATACAAGCTACCTACTTGGCAAGGATTTTACATATGAATAGAAAGCTATTGATTGGTTTACTAGCTTTGGGTGTGGCAATGATAGTGGTAGGGTTGGTGATAGTGTTTGTGGGCTTGCCTTAGCTTAATCGCTCTTGCAATTTATTAGTCTTTTAGCGCTTCAAGGTTCCTGGCCAAATACCAAACAAGTTACCACTGGACAAACATTGGGATGTTAGCCATTCCATGCGTATGTCGCAATGGTCTAGCGGCGCTTTGGTTTTTGGCCTAGACCCCATCCTTTTTGACAAGTTCGGAGTATTTTTGCCTTTTCTTGTTCGGTATATTCAAAGAAATAACTCCTGAATTCGAACATATCGTAAGGGCCCATAATAACAAAGAACTTGCCTTTGGTAGCAAAAAACAGAGGATTAATATCGCGGCGAACGACATCGGCTAGCCAATTAGCTGCTTTCGTGGCCTCTTTAACGTGGTTTTGGCATTTACTTTGCCAATCCTCATATTCTTTGAAAAGCTGCCGATATTCTTCTTGTTGTAGCCAGCCTTTAGATTTGTAGAATTTTTCTTCAACCAGTACGCCGTCTGTAGTCTTGCTAGGTTGAGAGTGTTGAAGAAATGTCTGGTTAGCTTCGTAAATCTCATGTGTCAGTTTTTTCAAAGCACATTCTAGCTCAGGTAGAGTCTTTGGCCATATTGCACCAAGTATCTTATTATAGAAAGCGAATAGTCTGACAGATGCGGATTCATCCCAGTTCATATTAACAGATAGTGCTCGAGTCGCCCACTTATCCCAGGTACTAAGCTGACAGGCTTCTACGGCGGCATCTATCAAATCTGCATAGATGACGGATTGAGCAGTCGTGGTAGAGTCTTTTGATTGTGAGAGGGTGCGTTCTACCCAGTATTCGTGTTGGTCTTTAAAGAGGTGTAGCTTCTCAACCGTATAGTCCTGAGGATTCTTGTCGACCAATGTATGATGAGTGGGACAGAGTAGAATGAGATTGAAATAGGAGTTTCTTTCTCTCTTGGTCAGATTGCTCTTTCCTCTGGCGTCGTTTTTGCCAAGTCCGACAATATGTGCCTGTTCCCCCAAAGGGAAGCTCTGAGAAGCCGAGCTTTTGTCCTGGGTCAGCTTGATTTCACAATCAGGGAACGAACATCTTTCAGCTGCCCTTCCCCAAAGTAACTTTATGTCTTTTTGTGCTATGTAGATGGTTTAATGCTCCATATTGAATTGATTCTACCTCTTATTGCACCAACATGGGGATGTCTGCCCTTACATGAATGCGTTAGTAGAGGTTTTGTGTAAGGTCTAATATTATTACTTTTTACTTTGTCCTGTAACATATCTTTTCTTCAGGTTTACAAGTTGATTGTTACGCTTCTGCAACTGGATGCGGATATCATCCCAATTCAAAAAGATTGGTATCTCTTCTATTTTAGTTTTGCCATCGAATACGTAGGCAGTGAGTCCCAAGGGGTCTTTTTTATAAACTTCTCTGTAGTCATCTATAGCTGTTTGTATGGTCGACCTTGCTTCGTTGACACTTTTGGAGGTCATTTGTCGCACTTTATTATGAATTGAACTTAATGCTTCTATATAACCTCTTGAAGCAGAAATCAAATCGACCTTGTCTGGCATTTCGTCTAATACCTGTTTCTTAAAACTGCCGTCTGAAGATATAAATTTTCTATCAGCGGAAAAACTTGATGAAAACTCCAGTAGACCGCTGATATCAAGAGCAGTCCACCTGCTTCCAAATGCTACCTGGTGAACGGGAGTGCCACTATGTTGGGTGTAGTTTCTTAAAGCTTCCATAAACCTATAGTCGAAATTTCTATCATACTCAGTTGAACGTAACAATTTTAATCGGTCCTTAATTCCGGTCTCTCTTGGTAAACACGCACAACAATGGTCAGTCAATCTGTCGGTATAAAGCCTTACTGACGTTAGCAAATTCATGAGCTGTCTGTTCACGGCAAGCCGAGCATCAAAAGAATCAATATACCCACGATAGTTTCGAACCATATATGATATTGAGGCGTTTGTCGACTCCTTTTCCAAATCAATATAGTTGGAAATCATCATTTCGTATTCTTCCTCCAACTGTAACGCCTCGGCGAGAATATCTCTTGATGCTTTGAGAAGTGAGAATCTCTGACTATCAATAGTTAGTGGTGGAGAATCCCCGAGCGCATTAAGTCTCAAAAAATATTCCATTGTACTAGTTAATTAATTTCATTTTTATACGATAGGGTTAGTTGTCATGTGGAATATTATGTACTGAATGGTAAAATACTTCAATATGGAAAAATGAAGCGATCGACTTAAGGAGTGAATAAAATTAAGACTGTAGCGGAAAACCATTCATGGTTTAGAGGCACTCCTTATTACTGGGCATCCGCATCATTACCTTTAGCATATGCGGTGGCGTGTGTTGAAGTTGCTTGTGAAATGTCAAGAAAAGCCAGCTACTCACCTGGTTGACGAGGCTATCAAGATGGGTGCAAAAATTGTTTCGGTTGGTATTGGAAAACTCGGGTATCGCGTAAAAAGGGTATTGACAAAAAATCAGAATAGTATTACTATATAGTAGCGCTATTGTTTATATACAACAGTAGTAATACTATAAAGGGGGTGAATTTTCATGGATAAGACACAATTAGCTAAGTGGAAGGAAGAAATAGAAATGGAATTAGCTGAGGTTGAGAAACAACTAACAGTGATAGAAAAGGAGCGAGCCGCACTTAAGGCGCAACTGGGAGCGGTTAGGACACTACTTTCTCCAACGGAAGAAATAACCGCAATTGAGAATTATGAAGTGAGAGACCTTGTAGGTGCGTTCATAGCAGATTTGAAAGTGAATGGTTGGTCTGTTCGGAAGCATGCAGGGAAAATTAGGAGCTATGACGCGAACCGAGGCGGTCAAAGTGTTGAACTGTGGATAATATTCAGTAAATTTCACGAGGTAAGCGAACGATATTGGTTTGGTGTGAATCCAGACCATCTTGAAAATAGGAATGGCGGGGTTATCTTGCTGCTCGGTACTCACAAGAAGTACATTTGCTTGCCGTTTACTAAACTACAGGAGATGCTGGAGCGTTCAAAGAATACGATAACTGGCAAGAAATTCGTGGTAAGGGAGAAAAGCGGGCAAGTTGAGCTCCAGCCTGCAGGAATCGGCGGCAAATGGATAAATGTTACCGAGTACTTAAATGAGGAAGGGCTAAAGAGAATTGGTATTAACTAAGAACAAGAAGGAAGTAAATAGAAAATGATGAAAGTAGCTATCTATTGCCGTGTAAGCACTGAAGGTCAAGAACAGTGTCCAAAATGCCGTTCTCCTTATTGGAATAAGCCGAAACGGAAGGGAATAACTAAGTAATGAATATTAAGGTAACCCCTGCACCCGCAAAAGCAGCAGCCGCTACTCATCCACCGACAATAGCAATGCGGAAAGAACTGTATATATTGATGTATGACGTAGCCCAAAAACATAGGGATGAAGCAAAAAAAGTTGATGGCAAAAATCAGACTGAAGAAATTCAGCATTCAATGATATGTATTTTATTCTGCTATACATGTTTGGAAGCATTCATCAATACTGTCGGAAAAGACAAGCTAGGTGAGATATGGGAGGAAAAATGGGGGAAATATAGGAGACCTCAAACTGAGGGTAAATGGATGGGAGTGTCCAATCTTCTATCAAACAAGAAACACAGAAAACCACACTCGGTTTTCAAAAATAGCGAGGATCCCTTCAAGTCATTTCTATATTTAGAGAAAATCAGAGAAGATTATTTAGTCCATAGAAAAGCGGAATTTAGCGAAGTTGTTAAAACAAAATATGGAAACACCGAGGGGACAATAAACATTTTGAATGCTAATACAGCAGATTGGGCTTGCAAAACGGTAAAACAAATGGTGCTTAAACTAGTTGAGAATATGGATGACGCGCCAGAAGTGAAGTGGGTTAAATAATATTAGGAATAAAAAGTGAAAGCTGCAATCTACTGCCGTGTAAGCACTGAAGGGCAAGAGCAAGATGGCACAAGCCTGTAAACTCAACTGGAATCTTGCCGTAAATATTGCCAGGCTAGGCGGTATGAAGTCGGGCACGAGTTGAACGAAGCATGGTCCACCAGAAACGAATAGGCGTCTGATTTGCACCAGACGCCTGTTTCAATTTATGCGAAACTAAAATCTATTACCACTGAACAAACATGGGCATGACCACGTGAACATAATTGTCCACGCCTATAGGGCGAATAGTTCCCGGGCTTGAGGGGGTGGTGAGTTCTAGAGCGACTTGGGCTTGGGAAAGGACAGATAAAACATCGGAAAGATATCTTACATTAAAAGCGATTTTCGCCTCTTCTCCGTCAGTGAGAGCGTCCACTTCACCAACATTGTCGCCAACCTCTTCAGCCTGAGCTGAAACAGTTATCTTTCCTGGAGCAAGTTCACTACCAGGGGTAATGACCAGGCGAACTATACCACTGGCATCGCGAGCAAATATGGAGGACATTTTAGTAACCCGCAAAAATTCATTAATGTCCACTACAGCTCGCGTGGTATAGCTTTGAGGAATAACCTGGGAATAATTGGGGAATGAACCTTGAATAAGCTGAGAAACCAGCTCAGCATCCTTGAGGCGGAAGAGAACCTGGCTCTTTTTTTCGTTTACGGTGATTTCTACGGGTTCCTCCTGTTCACCAATAAGGCGATTCAGTTCATTAAGGGTTCTCGCTGGGATGATAACCGTAGTCTTTTCTTTGACTGGTGAGCTAAGAGTTGTCTTATGAACAGCTAGCCTGAAGCCATCGGCAGCCGCCAGGTTGAGCTGCTCGCCATCGAATTCAGTGTTAATTCCGGTTAATACCGGGCGGGATTCTTCAGTGGCAGCAGCAAAGGCGACCTGCGCAATCCCTTCCCTGAGGCTAGCTGCCTCAATGGTGGTAGTTATGCCATCGTTTATCTGAGGGATAGGTGGGAAATCCGCGGCATCAATGCCATGAATATGAGCTTGAAAATGGCCGCTCTTAAGCTCCAGGATGCGACTGTTAGCGGGAAGATTGACTTCAATTAGGTCGTTGGGTAAGGAATTAACAAAGTCGCTGAGCAAGCGAGCAGGTACAGTTATGTCTCCCTTCTGTTTCACTTTAGCACCAACCCAGCACGTGATAGCCATTTCCAGGTTGGTGGCTGACAATTTGAGACGTGATTGCTCAGCGGATAAAAGGATATTTTGGGTGATAGGTAAAGTGGACCTCGTGGCTACAGCTCTCCCTACAATGCTTAGCCCCCTATTTAAGTTTTCTTGAAGACAAGATAATTTCATGGAATACCTCCCCCTCTGTGAATAATGACAGTATACTATCAACAAGTGTAATAATCAATGATTCTATTTGACATAATACTGGATTCGTTAAAGGCACATTACCACTGGTTATTATGGTTAAGCGAGCTTACTTTCTTAGCTGTAGGCTGGTATTTTCAATCTAATAAACCCTCTGCTACAAGACCACCACGCTGTAATTACCGTCTAGAGAGTGCAGTTAATTTCTTTAGCCTGGCTTTGATTTCTTTGGTCAGCATATCAGGCACAAAACGCCAACACCAATTCCCCTCTGTGGTACCTGGAAGATTCATCCTGGCTTCGCTACCCAATCCCAAAATGTCTTGCATAGGGATGATGGCGGTATCGGCAGGGGACATCAAGGCTAGGCGGATGAAATCCCAATTTATCTCGTGACCATCTGTGCCCAGATACTTCAGGGCGACCTGCTTCTCTCTTTCCCTTTCTTTCCTGCTCTGAGTGCTGTCATTAACATCTTCCTCTCTGAACCAGCCAATAGTGGTATTGTTGTCATGCGTGCCGGTGTATACGACACAGTTTCGTGAATAGTTATGCGGCCTGTAATCATCAGCTTTGGGGTCACTGCCAAAGGTAAACTGGAGAACTTTCATGCAGGGAAAGCCGAATTGCTCCCTCAGGGCATCTACCTCCGGTGTAATCACTCCTAGGTCTTCAGCAATGATGGGTAGAGCGCCTAACGCGTTCTGCACTGCTTGGAATAGTTCAGCTCCTGATCCGAGGACCCACCTGCCATTTAGGGCGGTGGTATCTGTTGCCGGAATCTCCCAGTATTTCTCAAAACCGCGAAAATGATCCAGCCTGATGATGTCCACCATGTCACGTGTTGCCCGGAAGCGCTCAATCCACCAAGCATAGCCATCCCTGGCTATTACATCCCAGTGATAGAGAGGATTTCCCCATAACTGTCCTGTCTTGCTAAAATAATCCGGTGGCACTCCAGCAACCACGGTTGGGTTGTCGCTGTCGTCCAGATAGAACATTTCAGGATGCGACCAGACCTCGGCGCTATTCAGAGCAATAAATATAGGCATATCACCGATGAACCTGATCCCGCGCTCGTTGCAATACTTCTTTAGCTTAGACCACTGCTTGAAAAACTGGTATTGCTGATATTTGTGGCAGTAAATCTCATGAGTCAACTTCTTGCTCCAGCGTTCCAGAGATTTCGGGTGGCGCCTCCGGATATCTTCCTCCCAGGTGTTCCAGGCAGCGAGGCCATGAGCCTCTTTCAAAGCCATAAACAAGGAGTAAGTTTCAAGCCAGGAGGCATTCTGTTGACAGAAAACCTCGAATTGCTTTTGCTTACCAGGAGCAGCTTTTCTCTGGAAGGTCTCAAAGGACTTTTTCAACAAGGGCGTCTTAAACTTGATGACTGAGTCATAGTCAACTCTGTCTTTGGGGAAGGAAGGTATATCATCCAAGTCAGCGGGTTCCAGGGACTTGTCTTCGACCAGTCTTTCCAGACTTATAAGCAGCGGGTTTCCAGCGAAGACCGAAAGGCACTGGTATGGAGAGTTGCCATAGCCTGTGGGGCCTAGAGGTAAAACCTGCCAAAGGCGCTGCCTGGTGCTAGCCAAGAAATCTGCGAACTGATAGGCCTCCTTTCCCAAGTCTCCTATTCCGAATTGGCTCGGGAGTGAGGTTGGGTGCAATAATATGCCACTTGCTCTAGGAAAGCTCATGCTAACTTATCCCTTATGAGGGTCACCCGGGTCTATGATGAAATAGCTGACAATTTCGCCGTGCTTTCGATTGTCCACGACAGATTTGCTATCTTGGAATCTTTGTTTACATCAGTATACAATAGGACATAGCAGTAAACAATGCTTGTTGGTAGGAGGGGCTGCGAGTGGGAATAGGGTTTCCTGTACTAACGGGGAGCAAAAATGTCTGAGGATATAACAACTTTGACTCTGGGCATTGACCTTGGAGGCACCAAGATACTGACGGCGGTAGTTAATTCTCAAGGTGAAATGCTTTCGAGTGATGAGTGTATAACGCCTGCCACAAAGAGTCGCGAGGCAGTAATCCAATCCATTTTGGATTCGGCACATCGTGTCTTGAAGCAGGCTAGTGTTGTCATTTCAGAGATTTGTGCCATAGGAGTTGGGGCTGCCGGCATCTCCAATCCTGAAGCAGGCATACTGTTTACCTCGCCGAATTTGCCCGAGTTAAGAGATGTTCCCCTAAGAGACATAATGCAAGAAAGGCTGGGTAAGAAGACCTTTCTCCTCAATGATGCCAATGCCGCTGCACTAGGGGAATTTTATTTTGGCGCCGCCCGGGGTGCTCATAACTTCATCTATATTACTCTTAGCACTGGCATCGGCGGAGGCATTGTCATCGACGGCAAAATTTATACTGGAGCCATTGGTGCGGCTGGAGAAGTGGGACATATGACCATTGATGACAACGGCCCCATTTGCAACTGTGGCAACAGAGGTTGTTGGGAAACGCTGGCCTCAGGGACAGCTCTGGCCAGAGAGACTAAGAATAGGATTAAAGAAGGAGTCAGAACTTCTATTCTGGAGTATGCTGAAGGGGACATAGAAAAGGTGACGGCGCAGGTCATTCATAGCGCGGCACAACAAGGTGATAGCCTGGCCAAAGAACTTATTGCTCGGACTGGTTACTATGTAGGTGTAGGGCTAGCCAATTTAATAAACATATTCAACCCCGAGTTGATAGTTATTGGTGGTGGTTTATCAAACATCGGTGATATGTTACTCGGGCCAGCTTTCAAGGTGGTTGAAAAAAGAGCATATAAGGAGACTTTCCAAGCTGTGCGTTTCGCTTCCGCCGAGCTGGGTCGAAATTCCGGCGTGCTCGGCGCTGCTGTCTTTGCTCTCCAGGAGATGAGAAAGCTCCTTTGTGAGTGAAAGAAAAGACAGGGTCTATCATGAGGTGATGTAATGAACATATCTATCGGCAAGCTAAGAGGGCTCCAGCAATTGGCTGATTCCAGGGGCATGATGACAATGTGTGCCATTGACCACAGGGAAGCGCTTAAGCGAGCCCTGAACGAGAAAAACTCTGCTGCGGTGAGTTACCAGGATATAGTTGATTTTAAGCTTGACCTCTGTCAAGCGGTAGCACCTTTTGCCAGTGCCATATTGCTTGACCCGGAATATGGAGCTGGTCAGGCTATAGCTGCGGGCCTCTTGCCTGGGCCTAAGGGGCTTCTTGTCAGCATGGAAAAGACCGGTTATAGTGGCGACAGTACCGCCAGAATCACTGAGCTTCTGCCCGGCTGGAGCGTGAAAAAGGCGAAGAGAATGGGGGCTTCAGCTGTCAAGCTTTTAATCTACTTCAGGCCTGACATAAAGGATGTCGCCTCAAAACAGCTCGATTTGGTGGCAAGGCTAGCTGCCCAATGCATTATAGAGGATATAGCCTTTCTGGTTGAGCCGGTAAGCTATCCTATTGAGGAAAAAGAACGCATAATTCAAGGCGGGACATCCTCGAAGAAGTTTGCTGAGATAAAGCCTGGTCTGGTAATCGAAACTGCCCGGCAGATTACTACCTTGCCCATTGATGTGTTGAAAGCAGAATTCCCGGCAGATATTAAATTTGAGCAAGATGAAGGAAAGCTGCTGGGGTTATGCCAAGAGTTAAACCAGGCATCCCGGCTACCTTGGGTGCTGCTCAGTGCTGGCGTTGATTTCAACTCATTCCAGAAACAAGTAGAGATAGCCTGTAAGGCGGGAGCTTCTGGTTTCTTGGCAGGGCGTGCCCTGTGGCAGGAGGGCGCCCAAATTCGGTCTCGGGAAGAAAGAATGAATTTTTTCCAGAATACGGCTGCTCCAAGGTTGAAGGAATTGGCAGAGATAGCTGATAGCTATGGTAAGCCGTGGTATTCCAGGCTAGGGGCTGGAAACGGCAAATTCGCCCCGGTGACAGAGGGCTGGTATCGGAGTTATTGATAGGTAATACTTTGGCAGAGAGAGGCGGTGATATGAAACGCTCCAGCTTTTTTGGAAAGCGAACCAAAATAGTGTGCACTATTGGTCCGGCTACTGGCTCGGCTGCAGTGATTGAGCAACTGATAAAGGCTGGCATGAACGTCGCCAGATTTAATCTATCTCACGGTACCTACAGAGAACAAACCCGTCATATCCAGACTGTAAGGAAGCTGTCCCATCGTCTGGCAATCCCTGTTGCTATACTTATAGATTTGCCAGGGCCAAAGTATCGCACGGGCAAGCTGAAAGATGGTCAAGCCAGACTGAAAAAGGGTGCGCAGATTATCCTCACCACAAGGCAAGTAAAGGGAGACGATGGAGTGATACCAATTAATCTTCCTACCCTTCCTCAAGATATAAAAGTGGGGGATACCGTATTGCTTGATGACGGTGCCATGCAACTCAAGGTACTGGAGAGGCAAGACACAGAGGTTAGATGTAAGGTCATGGTTGGGGGAATACTCACAGAGGGACGGGGGCTAGTGGTGCCTGGTATGCGTACCTCTGCCCCTTTCATTAGCGATACTTTACGAGAATGCATTCTCTTTGCTGTCAGGCAGCAACCTGATTACCTGGCTCTCTCCTTTGTCAGCAATGCTGAGGATGTAGCCAGTGTCAGAGCTATATTATGTGAGAACGATGCAGATATAGCAATTATTGCCAAGATTGAAAGGGGCGTGGCAGTTGACAAATTTGACAGCATACTAGCAACTAGCGAAGGCATAATGGTAGCGCGAGGAGACCTCGGTGTGGACATCCCCCTGGAAAAAGTGCCGCTGGTGCAGAAGGAGATTATCAAGAAATGTAACCAGGCAGGCAAGCCAGTGATTACCGCTACGCAAATGCTGGAGTCCATGGTGAACGCCCCTAGGCCAACGCGGGCCGAGGTCACTGATGTGGCTAATGCCATATTTGATGGTACCGATGCCATCATGCTCTCAGAGGAGACCTCCACGGGGAAATATCCAATACAGGCAGTAAAGATGATGGTGAAGATTGCCCGTGAGGTAGAAGGCAAACTGCCCTACGAGCAAATGCTGTCAGAACGAGGCAGATGGCTGGAGCAAAAGACGGATGAATTGATAAGCTATAGTGCCTGCCACACGGCGCAAAGTCTGGGAGCAGCGGCTCTTGTGGCTTTTACCCGGTCTGGCAGCACGGCAGGGCGGGTATCAAAATACCGACCGAAGATGCCCATTCTGGCGATAACCACTGGTGCTGTGGTTGTGGGGAGATTAATGCTGTGCTGGGGTGTTTATCCCTTCCAAATAGCCGGGCCCTCGTCGGTGGAAGAGTTATTCGCGATGGGGGCTAAGCTTTCTAAAGAACTAGGTCTGGCAAAACCGGGTGATTTGGTAGTGATTACCGGTGGCATTCCGGTTGGGGTGGCTGGATCCACAAATCTGCTCAAAGTGGAAAAAGTCCACTAGTCGTGCTAGGGTAATCTTGTCATATTCTATGTGGTGTAAGAGTTTTGCAGCGTGTTGCGGAAATAGCTACCTCGTCTCACTGTGAGGATTTAAAAAACACAGCGGCCAGGGGCGGCAGGGTAATGGTCAATGAATAGGGGCGGCCATGCAAGGGAATCGGCGCTGCTTCCACTCTGCCTAGATTGCCTTGACCGCTGCCTCCATATTCCCTGGCATCGCTGTTTAACAGCTCTCTCCAGAATCCTGGTTGCGGTACTCCGATTCTATAGTTGAAATGGGTCATGGGGGTAAAATTACACACGACGGCAATAATGTCGTCGCGAGACCGTCCCTTGCGAATGAGACTAATCACGCTGTGTTCCACATCGTTACAGTCAACCCACTCGAAGCCTGCTGAGTCAAAATCCACCTGGTAAAGGGCAGGCTGACTCCGATATACACGGTTTAAGTCGCTGACCCACCGCTGAAGACCGGAATGGGGTAAGTATTGAAGCAGATGCCACTCCAGGCTCTCGTCGTGTACCCACTCCCGCCACTGGCCAAACTCCCCTCCCATAAATAGGAGCTTTTTCCCAGGCTGGGCATACATAGATCCCAGAAGGAGCCTCAAGTTGGCGAACTTTTGCCAGTCGTCTCCCGGCATCTTCCCTAAGAGTGAACCCTTGCCATGTACAACTTCATCGTGAGAAAGCGGCAGGACGAAGTTTTCAAAGAAAGCATAAATCAAGCGGAAAGTCAGGTTATTGTGGTGGTATTTTCGATATACGGGATCCTTGGTCATGTACTCCAGAGTATCATGCATCCAGCCCATGTCCCACTTCAGGCCGAAGCCTAGACCTCCGACATAAGTCGGCCGGGATACCATGGGCCAGGCAGTCGACTCCTCAGCGATGATTTGCACATCAGGTTTCTCCTGGTAGATCGCTTCGTTTAAGCGTCGCAAGAAAGCGATAGCCTCCAGGTTTTCACGTCCTCCATATTGATTGGGTATCCAGTCACCTTCTTTACGGCCGTAATCCAGATAGAGCATAGAGGCCACCGCATCTACACGCAAACCATCGACATGATATTTATCGAGCCAGAACAATGCGCTGCTAAGAAGAAAGCTCCTCACTTCTTGTCGACCATAATTGAAAATAAAACTGTTCCAGTCGGGATGAATGCCCTGTCTCGGGTCACCGTGCTCGTAGAGATGTGTTCCATCGAAATATCCCAGTCCGTGTTCATCATTAGGGAAATGAGAAGGTACCCAGTCGAGGATGACACCTATGTCATGCTGGTGCAAATAGTCAACGAGGTACATGAAATCCTGGGGGATACCGTAGCGGCTCGTGGGGGCAAAGTATCCTGTGCTCTGATAGCCCCAGGAGCCATAGAACGGGTGCTCCATTACCGGAAGAAACTCAACATGGGTAAATCCCAGCTGCTTCAGGTACTCAGCCAACCTGGGAGCCAGTTCCCGATAGCTGAGGTAGCGATTCCCTTCCTCGGGCACCCGCTGCCAGGAGCCCAGATGCACTTCGTAGATGGAGATGGGGGCATCAAGTGCATTGTGAGTGCGTCGCTTCTCCATCCACGCCTGGTCTCCCCAGCTATAATCTAAGTCCCAAGCGATGGAGGCTGTTTTGGGAGGCGTTTCGCTATAGAAAGCAAACGGGTCGGCTTTTTCCACACAATAGCCACGGTGATGAGAGACAACATAATACTTGTAGATTGTGCCCTTAGCCACACCAGGTATAAATCCTTCCCAGACACCGGATTGCCCTTTTGGGCGCAGTGGGTGGCTTGACTTATCCCAACTGTTAAAGTCACCCATGACAGAGACCTGCTTGGCATTAGGTGCCCACACGGCAAAATAGGTTCCTTCCACTCCGTCCACCGTCAGGGGATGAGCTCCAAGCTTTTCATAAAGCCGATAATGAGACCCTTCATTGAAGAGAAAAAGGTCGTCATTGCTCAGCATGCTTATGTCATAGCGCACTGATTGAGTATTTATCTTATCCTTTGAGGACACCTCTTTCCTTTTGTCCTTTCCCTCTGTCATTTCTGGATAATGTCTCCTGTCTGACATATATTCCGCGCTCGCAGATAAAGCTCTTCGTATTTTCTGGCCGAGGCTTTCCATGAGAAATCTAGCTTCATATTGTGTCTCATCAGGTTTTGCCATTCAGCCCGGTGATAGAAGCTCTCCTCGGCTCTTTTTATCGCCTCCAGCATTTCCAAGACGGTATAATTTTGGAACACAAAGCCATTCCCGTTTCCTTCAGCCACGTCCTTCACTGTATCAGCCAGCCCCCCGGTATGTCGCACCACAGGGATGGCACCGTATCGCATGGCTATTAGCTGCCCCAATCCACAGGGCTCAAAACGCGAAGGCATGAGGAATATGTCGGAGCCGCTGTAAATAAGACGGGCTAATCGTTCATCATAGGCAATAAATACCGAGAGGCGATCGGGGTACTTTAGCGCTGCCTCGGCAAGCAATTTATGGTAATGCTCCCTTCCCTGACCAAGGATAACCAGTTGTGCTTTTGTTTCTGTAATAAACGGGCCTATAGCCTGGAGCAGCAAATCAATCCCCTTTTGCTCCTCAAGACGAGACACCATGCCAAGCAAAGGGATGTCAGGGCTTTGCGGCAGCCCGCTCTTTCTTTGCAAGGCAAGTTTATTATCAACCCTTTTTTCTATCGTGGTGGAATCATAGTTCCTTTCCAGATAGGGATCGGTAGCTGGGTTATACTCATCATAATCTATGCCATTCACTATGCCATAAAGCTCATTGCCCCGATAGCTTAGTAATTGCTCCAAGTCCTCACCGTATTGTGGTGTCAGTATCTCTGAGGCATAGGTAGGGCTGACCGTGGTCACAATGTCAGCCAGAAGAATTCCCTGGCTCATGAAGTTTAGCGATGGCCTGGGAGCACTAACTGGGATATATTCCTGCCATACGCGAGAAAGCCCGGAGCGTAGGAAAAACTGCTGGTCAAAGAACCCTTGATAAGCCAGACTGTGGATGGTAAATATACAAGGCAGCTTCATCTTTGCTTTCTTAAGCCATAAAGGGGTTAAGGCGGTATGCCAGTCATGGCAATGAATAATATCGGGGCGAAAATCAAGCTGGGAAATTATGCTGGGGATGCTTAGCGAAAAAAAGAGAAAACGCTCCAATTCGCCCTGCGTATAAATTTCCTCGGTCCCAAAGTAATCGTCGTTTTCCACCAGGTATACCGGTATCCGCTTTTTTAGCCTGGTCATTTTCAGGGCTACTTGCTCATAATGCCCCATAAAGCTGACAACAACGTTCTTTCCTTGAATGTCTTGGATGGGGGCCTTTATGCTACCGTATTTGGGCAATATCAAACATGGCTCATGTCCCAAGTCTCGGAGGGCTATAGCTAGGGAACTTGTGACATCTGCCAACCCTCCTACTTTAGCTAAAGGGAAAGCCTCAGAGGCGATAAACAAAATTCTCATTATTGAAATCGGGCTTGGAGAATGTTTTCTCCGCCTGCGACGGAACTACCACTGGGAATAAAGAGAGTAGAGAAGTTGTTCTCCTGGACCTCGGAATCGATCTTGCAGTTTCGTCCGACTTTTAACCCTGGGGGCAACCTTGCTCCTTTGCCCACTACAGTGATGCCACAATTTAGGTATACGGGTTCGTCCTTATTGGGAGTATAGTCATCGCCATAGCCAATGCAGCATCCTTGGGCGATATAGCATTTCTTGTCAATGATGGAGCGGTGGACAACAGCATCTTTGGCAATAATGGTATCATCAAAAACAATGGAGTCTATCACTTGAGCTCCTGCCTCCACATAAACATGGGGAGAAAGCACCGAATTAAATACGCTGCCGTTTATAATACAGCCATTGCTGACAAGGCTTCTGCTTATTTGAGCCCTTGGTCCTAGTTTTACCGGGGGCATGTCTACCGAGGGTGTTCTTACTTGACTCCCAGGTTCGTAGAGATTAAATGGGGGCAAATCAATAATGAGGTCCATATTGGCCTGCCAGTAGGCTTCGATTGTGCCGACATCACGCCAGTAGCCTTGATACTTATAACCATAAACCTGATATTTGTCTATTACATCCGGTATGATCTGGCTGCCAAAATCTTGCAATCCGCGGCGATGAGCATCTTCTAAGACCTTGAAGAGGATATTCTTGTTAAAGACGTAAATGCCCATGGAAGCCAAGTTGCTTTTTGGTTGTGATGGTTTTTCCTCAAAGGCAACCACCCTGTTATTATCGTCGAGGAGCACAATGCCAAAGCGATTGGTTTCGTTCCAGGGCACCTCAGTGACTCCAATAGTAATATCAGCTCCCTGGCGGCGATGAAACTCAATCATCTGCTCGTAATGCATGATATAAACGTGGTCTCCCGAGAGGATGAGAACCTGCTCAACACGGCTGTCCTGTATAAAATCGAGGTTGTGATAAACAGCCTCGGCAGTGCCTTTATACCAGTGCATCTCTCCATTGGTGCTTACAAAGGGGGAGAGTAAAGCAATCCCCCCGACTACACGATCGAGGTCCCAGGGTTTGCCCACACCAATGTGGCGTGCTAACGAGCGAGGATTATATTGTGGTATAACAGCTACCGTGTCGATCCCGGAGTTAACACAATTGCTTAAGGCAAAGTCGATTATACGGTATTTACCACCGAAGGGGACTGCTGGCTTGGCACGCTTTTCTCCTAACACACTTAATCTTCTCCCCTCTCCTCCCGCAAGAATTAGAGCCAATACCTTTTTCATTTACGCGTTACCTCACCCAACCAAATCCTCGATTTTGTGGGGTAAAATAAATTAGGCAATTACATTTTCTAAACAGCCTTATAGTTATTTTAACCGCCCAGGAGCGCTATGTCTAATTCCATTCAATTGAGTTTCTTTTCGAGGTCAATTTTACTTGCGAGCTGCCGGTATATACATTTGCTCGACATATTCCTTCAACATCCGCCGTGTACAAAAGCGAGGTACAATCGAGTCAATTGCCTCTTTGACCATATGTACCCAGCCATGGGGTACCCCATTCCTGTCTCGTTGGTAGTAGAGAGGTATAATTTCCTCTTCCAGAAGGTGGTAGAGCGCCGCGGCATCTGACTTATCTTCCTCCCTGGGGTCATATGCTTCGACGTCATCCCCGATGGCCCAGCCATTAATGCCATTATAGCCTTCGTACCACCAGCCATCTCGAACGCTGAGATGCAAGACACCATTGACTGCTGCTTTCATGCCGCTAGTGCCGGAAGCTTCCTGAAGGCGGCGCGGTGTATTCAACCACACATCTACCCCCTGGACCAGATAGTGCGCCATATGTATATCGTAATCTTCAACAAAAGCTATTCGTCCTTGGAATTCGCGGTCCGTAGCCAGAGTATATACATCGTGAAGGAGTTGTTTTGAAGGCAAGTCAGCGGGGTGAGACTTGCCAGCGAAGATTATCTGGACTGGGTGCCATCTATCAGTGACAATCCGCTTGAGACGTTCTACGTCATGGAAGATTAGCTCCGGCCGCTTATATGCGGTAAAACGGCGGACAAAGCCGATGGTCAGAGTATCCTGGTCAAGCAAAGAGCCCATGGCCAGCACCTGTCGGGCCTTGCATTCACGTTCAGTGGAACATTGCCGTGCTCGCTCTACCATGGCGCCGATAAGTTTACGTTTAAGAATTTGATGCACTGCCCAGAGCTCTTCGTCAGGGATATTTAGCACAAGCTCCCGAAGGTTGATATCATCGTATCTTTTTGACACATCCTGCCCTAAGTGTTTCTCGTAGAGGCGGCTCATCTCTCGAGCAACCCAGGTAGGCACGTGAATCCCATTAGTAATATGGGAGATAGGCACTTCATCTTCTTTAACTTTGGGCCAGAGTCCATGCCACATCCTTCGGGTAATTTTTTCGTGAATCTGGCTGACGGCATTGCGATGGTCGGCCATTTTTAAGGCAAGCACGGTCATATTGAAGGTTTGGTCACTTGTGCCATCCTGTCGTCCCAGCTCCAGGAATGTTTCTCGGTTAACTCCCAGGGACTCCCAATAATTATGAAGGTATTTCTCCACAAGCGAGGCAGGAAAGACGTCATGCCCTGCGGCGACTTGAGTATGAGTGGTGAAAACGGTAGCCGCCTGTACCTTTTGGAGGGCTTCGGCGAAGGTGGCACCTTTTTCTACCTCTTCTCTGACACGCTCCAACATCATAAAGGCACAATGTCCTTCGTTAGCATGCCATACAGAGGGTCTGATGCCCAGGGCTCGTAAGGCACGCACCCCACCAATTCCCAGCACAATTTCTTGCTGGATGCGCTGCTCTTGGTCAGCAGTGTAGAGACGAGCACATAGCTGTTGGTCCTGAGGCATATTTCCTTCAACATCACAACATAGTAGATAAAGGCTGCCCCGACCCAACCGCACCTGCCACACTCCGATATAGAATGGTCTATCACCCAGCTTAAGCTGAATCAACGGGCCGCACCACTTAGAACGAGGGACTGGATTGATTGGGTTGATAGGCGCATCATCAAAATCCAATTGCCTATAAACTTCCTCTTGCCAGCCCTCAGCGGAAATACGCTGGTGGAAATACCCTTGGGGGTACGTGAAGCCAATCCCAACTAAAGGTAGCCCTAGATCGCTTGCTTCCTTGCACATATCGCCAGCTAAAACTCCTAGCCCCCCAGCATATATGGGAAGAGAGTTATGTATGGCAAATTCCATTGAGAAGTAGGCAACAGGACCGTCTAAGACATTGGGATATTTGGTAGCAAACCAGCTATCCTTGTCTGACATGTCAGCATCGAAAGCTGACATCACAGAGTCATATAGATTAAGAAAAGTAGGATCAGTAGCAGCCGCTGCTAACTTATCGGTGTTGATCTCATGCAGTTGCTTGACCGGGTTGTGCCCACTCAACCGCCATAGTGGATAGTCCAGAGCCCGGAACAAGTCACGCGCCTGAAGGTGCCAGCTCCACCACAGATTATTAGCTAGCTCCTCCAGTCGGCCTATTCGTTCAGGTATCCTCAATTCTGATAACATGTTCTCCCAAAATATGTTGCTCAGACGCCCGCTCAGGGCTCTTTCTTCATCTACTGTAAAAGAGTGCCGGCAATTTTTTCTAGTTGGTCGGTTATTATAGCAGAACACTGCTTGTGTTATCATGCGGGCGAGAAAACGCTTCATCGCAGTCAGTTCACGGGCACGTCATTGCATATACCCGACTGTCTGCAATTCGTCCTGATTCTGTTCGGCATTTGTTGTGATATAATGTATTAGTAGTATCAAGTTAGGAGGTGTGTGAGCATGGTTAAGATTGCCAAAATTAGCAAGGAAGAAGCAAAGAGACGCTTAGGGGATGTGCCGGATGATAAACGCTTCTGGTGTCATGATGGTAAAACTATTAAGAACCTCAAGGAGCTTAGAAAAGCTTTGAATGACATGAGTGATGAGACTTTTCATTATCATTTAGGTGGGGGGAGAAACGATTTCAGCAAGTGGATCAGAGAGGTGGTGGGGGATGATAAGCTGGCAGAGGACCTTAGTAAAACCAAGTCTCGTATGCAAGCCAGCCAGGCAGTAGCACAGAGAATTTCTTTTCTTGAGCATAAAATATAAGAGAGTTTTGAGACTTCATTAAAGGCGCGTCTTATCGGGGACTTAAAGCAACTAATAGGGTCTCGCGCTTTCTTCTTTTAATGTCAGACATCGTCGCCTAAGGCAGGAAAAGTTGCTCTGCGACTGCTATTGTGCAAATAGCTTATCTTCCAGTCTGCTTCTAATATCCCTGGCAGCAACAGCACGCCGATAATATTCTCGTTTTGTCTCCTCACTGGCCCCGCTCTTATTTATAGCCCGGTAAGCGTTAACCACAGTTCGCCATTGGTCGAGCAAGCCCATGTGGATGAGATTGATGTCCCACATAGGGCAATTACTGGCCCACCACATCTGGCAACTATGCTCAGCTCGATCCAGAAGTCCCCGGGCAATGGTAGCAGAGCGCCGACTTTCCTCATTATCCGCACACTCCAGCGCCTTATTCACCAACTCAATGCATATACCCAAGTGTTCCCACTGAAGATGGTGCACTTCATTGTTCTTATCCTGCCAAAGAGGGTAATAGTTACCAACTTTCATATCATCGGCAGTGGTGCTCCAGGAGGATGGCTTGGGGTCTATCATTTGACTCTGAGGAAAGAGGTCGAGGAGTTCGCTCAAGGTAACCATCTGGATTTTGGTGGCAGCTTCGCCATTGGTCAACAAAGAGATATGTTGCCCAGCTAATACCGTAGCCTGTTGAATATCTGGAGTATGTTCTGACCAAGGCTCTAGTTCTTCGTAAACCTTGGCCAGGAATATCCTTTCCCAACCCTGGATGTGATGGCCATAAGTTTCGGCATCCATAGCCGTGACTACATAAATATTCTCTCTTTTACCCTGCCACTGCTCCAGGTGGGCAATAAATTCTTTTGCTTCTACATTTCGAAAACTTATCCTATTGCTGAGCACATCGTCTCGGAAGAAAACCGCTATTTCCTGTCCATCACACCCCGCTCTGTAAATAATATCTAGAGGCCATTCCGCAGGGCAGGCAATACCGCTCAGGATAATCCAGCGATACCCTGACTTGATAATAGGCTGCAAAATGCCCTGGCTGTAGCACATCTCTGGGGGAAAAAATCCTTGGGGGGCATATGCCTTTCCAAAGAAGCGACGATTTGTCTGCATGTTCAGGTCTATCTGCCTCTTTACTTCCTCCGTGGGTATCAAGGGGAGAATAGGGTGATACTTGCCGGTTCCGGTGAATTCAAGTTGACCATTCTCAGCAAGGCTTCTCAAGCCATCGACTACATCTTTATGGCCGCAGTCCATCAGCATATCAGTCAGGACACCATTGAAGTTTATGGTTACTCGAGCGTTGGGATACTCTTCAAAAACGTGGAGCAGAGGGCGGTAAGATTCGTCGCATATCCTTTTTAGCATCGACGGTACCTGGGTTGGCGGCTGGTAGAAATGCAGTAGCTGAGCCCAGTAGATCATATGTACCTCCGAGTGAAAATCTTATCCAGGTAATTCAAAGAAAGTAGCGAATCTCGCTTATTCTAACATACACTTGGGTTGCAAAGTAACTTTTTGTCCTCGTTCAGTACCGTAGTGACACTTTTTTTTGTCATTGCGAGGAGCGATAGCGACGAAGCAATCTCTAGGCGAGGTTTCTCAATCCAACTATAGCAGACTCCAGCTTCACAATGAGATTGCCACGCCTTCGGCTCTCAATGACACGGAAGGTTATTATTATTCTGAAGAAGGTTAAACCGAGGCAAAGCTCAAATTTACCACTCCAGCCGGGGCCAAGGGGCTAGCTTATCCTGCCAAACTCCTTCTCTAGTTGATGAGAATTTAAATGAATCATAGTTGGCCGGCCGTGGGGACAGGTGCGCGGTTGCTTGGTTTGCTCTAGCTGCTTTATTAGCTCCCGCATTTCTTCGTTGCTTAGCTGCTGTCCTGCTCTGATAGCACCATGGCAGGCTAAAGATTGGGCTATCTTTTCCTCCCAGGGATTAGGACTTTCCTTGCTAGCAAGGCTATCAAGCAGCGCACTTATTATCTCAATAATATTCGCCCTGGCCACTAGTGCCGGTATGGCACGTATCAGATAGCTTCTATTTCCGAAAGGCTCAATGGCGAAGCCAAATTCGGCCAGAAACTCTTTACCAGCTTTCAGGGTCTCTTCCTCTCTGGGGCTAAACTCTATGGTTATGGGCTGGAGTAAGCCCTGGACTTCAACTTCCTTGTGTGACCACTGTGCTAAAATTCGGTCATAAAGTATGCGCTCATGAGCAGCATGCTGGTCGATGAGATAGAGTCCATCGGGTCCCTCGGCGATAATATAGGTGTTGGCTAGCTGCCCCAGTACCCTCAAAACTGGTAATTCCAGGGTCGGCAGCTGGGCAACAACAAAGGCTGGCTCGTTATCCATTATCATGCGGGGGCTCTGCCACTGCCCTGAACTGACCGAGAAGGGCACAGCTTTCGAGCTGGCTATAGGCGTCCTGGCTAATCCCTCCTCTATGGCTTTCTGTACGCTGCTAAAGACAGTTTGTTCATGGCAAAACTTTATCTGGGCTTTGGCGGGATGGATATTGACATCAAGCTCTTGAGCCGGCAGGGAGACATTGATTACCGTAATGGGATGCTGTCCATCCATGAGTAAGCCACGATAGGCTTCCTCAGTTGCCCGAGTTAGTAAGGGACTGTGCACCCACCTTCGATTAATGAAGAAGCTGAGATAGTTGCGATTAGAACGGGCCAAGGAAGGTGGACTTGTTAGGCCACTGACTTTAGCCAGGCCATCCCTTTGTTCCACCTTTAGCATCCTTTGAGCTAGCTCGGAACCATATATCTCGCTTACCACCTCGCGCAGGTCGCCATTGCCCGTAGTGCGCAGGCTCTGGCGTTTGTCAAGAACCAGGCTGAACTTAACCTCGGGGAAAGCCAGGGCGTACTGACTTACCAAATGGGCGATGTGGCTATTTTCGGTATTTGCCGATTTGAGAAACTTAAGTCGCGCCGGGAAATAGCGAAATAATCGGCGCACGGTTACGGTAGTGCCTTGTGACCTGGCTCGGCTCTCCTTGCGGACTACCTCCCCCTTTTTCAAATACATATAGCTGCCAATTGGATCTGATGATGTTTGGGTGGAAATTTCTACTTCGGCGACAGCGGCGATGCTGGGCAGGGCTTCGCCTCGAAAGCCAAGGCTGGAGATTTTCTCCAAATCGTCTAAGTTGCCGATCTTGCTCGTGGCATATCTGTGAAAGGCAAGCTCTAGCTCCGAGGCCGGGATACCTGTCCCATTATCGCTCACTTTGATTAGCTCTACTCCGCCGCCTTGGGCTTCTACGGCAATCTGAGTGGCTCCCGCATCGAGGGAATTCTCTATCAGCTCCTTGACCACCGAGGCCGGCCTCTCAATCACCTCCCCAGCAGCAATCTTGGAGACCACCTCAGTCGCTAAAATCTTAATAGGCATCTGCATTCTATTTTACACGGTTTCGTGTATTTTGTCAATAGTTTATGCGGAAAAATCAAAGTCTTTCTCGATTTTTTCCAGGGGTGCCAGGCCGGCCAGGAGTTTCTTAACCCCCGCTTCTTCAAAGACTACGGTCAGCTCCTGGTCATCCCTTGTAGGATTGCAATTCATCACTATGCCGGGGCCAAACTTGCTATGGCGGACATGGTCACCGACCTTTAGCGTTAGAGTGCTAGAAGGCCGAGGTGAAGGCTGGGAGTCCCGATTAAAATCGGGACTGGCGACAGGAGTCGGGCTCTCTTCCCATAGTCCTCTCGGGCTTATTAAGTGGGGTGAGATGTCCTGGAGGAAGCGGGAGGGGGGATTTGCCGTGCTGCCGCCGAATAAGCTCCGACGGTAACTGCGCAAAAGGTAGAGCCGCTTCTTAGCTCTGGTTATTCCCACATAGCAAAGACGACGCTCTTCTTCCATTTGCTCCGGGTCGTCGAACGATTTCCTGTGTGGGAGAATTCCTTCCTCCAGACCAACAATAAAAACCGCGGGGAACTCCAATCCTTTAGCTTGATGCAAGGTGATCAGAGTCACAGCATCGGCTTTTTCATCCAGTTCATCTATATCCGATACCAGGCTTACTTTTTCCAAAAATGTAGTTAAAGCTTCTTCAGTGTCGAGCTTATCATATTCGCTGGCAACATTGCGCAGCTCCGTTATGTTCTCCCACCTCTCCTCCCCATCTTCCTTGTCCAGAATATATTCTCTATATCCGGTGTGCCCCAGTATCTTATCTAGTAGACGAGGAAGACTTAGCTCATGGCTTTGGGCAATGAGCTCAGCCATAAGAGCATCAAATCCCGCCAGAGCCTGGACAATGCGTGAGGGAAGAGACTGCTTCGCTTCGCCGGCAATGGTATTGTGACTCACCTGTTTTAGAGCCTCGAAAAGGGAGGTATTATGAGCTTTTGCCCAGGATTGAAGCGTGTTAATGGTCTTTTGCCCAATGCCTCTGCCAGGCACATTTACGATTCGAGTCAAACTGACATTGTCCTGCGGATTATGGATAACTCTGAGGTAAGCAATAATATCTTTAACTTCTTGCCTTTGATAAAAGCGGGTGCCGCCAACGAGCTTATAAGGCACACCATACCTCAAAAAAGTTTCCTCTAAGGCTCGCGATTGAGCATTAACCCGATACATGACAGCGCAATCTTTAAGGGATATTTGCTCCTGGCCGATGAGCTTCTCTATCTCGCTGACCACGGATTGGGCTTCTTCCTCGGCATTATAACTTTCGATAACGGTTACCGAAGCTCCGTCTTCGTTTTCCGTCCAGAGCTTTTTAGGCTTGCGCAACACATTGGCTGAGATAACGTCTGAAGCTACCTCTAAGATTGTCTTAGTGGAGCGATAGTTCTGCTCCAGAAACACCACTTTGGCTTCGGGGTAATCCTTCTCAAAGCTCAGGATATTACGTAAATCAGCAAATCTCCAGGAATAAATAGATTGGTCAGGGTCGCCAACCACGCACAGATTCCGGTATTTTCCTGCTAGGTGCTTCATAAGCTCATACTGGGCGATGTTGGTATCCTGGAATTCGTCAACCAAAATATGAACATACCTTGACTGGTATCTGGTGAGGATTTGAGGATGGTCACGGAACAACTGCACCGTCTTCATCAGTAAGTCATCGAAATCTACCGCTTGAGCCTGGCCAAGTAATTGCTGATAGCGTTGATAAACTCTGTGGACTATCTCCTCAAAATAACTGCTAACCCACTCAGCGTAGTCTTCAGAGCTAATGAGACGGCTCTTAGCTGCGCTGATGGCCGACCGTAGTGCCTGAGGAGCATACTGCTTGACATCGAGGTTCAGTTCTTCCAGGGTTTGTTTCATCAACTTTAACTGGTCGTCCTCATCGTAGATAACAAAACTCGACTCAAGCCCGATAGTTTTGCCCTCACGACGGAGAATTCGAGCACAAATGGCGTGAAAGGTGCCTAAACTCAAGGCCTCTGCCACCTGCCCCAGAAGCTGTTCCAATCTCTCTTTCATTTCTCGGGCGGCCTTGTTGGTAAAGGTAACTGCCATAATGTTGCGGGGGCTAACGCCGCAGGTTTTAATCAAATAGGCAACTCGATGGGTAATCACTCTGGTCTTGCCGCTGCCGGGTCCCGCCAGGATAAGTACAGGCCCCTTGATGGCCTCCACAGCTTCTCTCTGGGCAGGATTAAGCGTGGCTAAGATATCCATGGAGACTCAGAAACTATTATAGCATTGAAGGGAGCAAGCCCCAAAGAGCGATGGAGACTGGGCCTCGGGAGGATAACACAGGCTTTAATTTGGTGGAAATATGCCAAGCAAAAGTGATGAGAAGCTTCCCTGACCAAAGGCAAACGTTAGCTCTTTGTTATGTGCGTAAAGCTTCGATAACCGATGATTGTCATGACGCAGTTCGAAGGGATATAATGTTACTATAGATTCTTGTAGTTGCTCCGATTTCATCGGAGCACAATCGCTGAACTGCCTCTGTGACAGTAGGCAAGGAGGGTTATGATGAGTGGCTTTAGTGACTATGACAAATATGATGGCCTCGGTCTGGCTGAGCTCGTGCGGAAGAAAGAAGTCAAGCCGCGCGAGCTGGTTGAAGAGGCAATAAGTCGCATCGAAAGACTCAATCCACAGCTTAACGCAGTAATCTACAAGATGTATGAACTGGCTCGAAAAGCTGCCGATGGAGACCTACCAGATGGTCCTTTCAAAGGTGTTCCCTTCCTGATGAAAGACATCATGATGGCTTATGCCGGGGTTCCCCTAACGAGCGGCAGTCGGTTTTTTAAAGACTACATACCAGACCATGATAGTGAGCTGGTCAAGCGGTTTAAGGCAGCTGGCATCATCGTTGTTGGCAAGACTAACACGCCAGAGTTCGGGCTGGTGCCTGTGACTGAACCTGAGCTGTTTGGCCCTACCAACAACCCCTGGGACCTGAGCCGTACTCCAGGTGGTTCCAGTGGTGGCTCGGCTGCCGCTGTAGCCGCGCGGATAGTTCCCCTAGCTCACGGGGTTGATGGTGGTGGTTCGATTCGAATGCCAGCCTCTTGTTGCGGTGTGTTCGGTCTTAAGCCAACCCGGGGTCGCAACCCAATAGGCCCTGATTTTGGTGAGGCTTGGCGCGGTTTAACTTGTGACCACGTTTTAACCCGCTCGGTTCGCGATAGTGCTGCCATGCTGGATGCCACTGCCGGACCAGATGTCGGAGCGCTTTACTATGCCGTGCCACCGGCGCGTCCATTCCTGAGTGAAGTTGGCACAGACCCGGGAAAGCTGCGTATTGCCTTCACCTCAGAGCCTTTTCTTGGTGGCGTTGTTGACAAAGACTGTGTGAAAGGGCTAGAGGCCACGGCTAGACTATGCCAGGACCTCGGCCATGAGGTGGTAAAAGCAGCACCTCAAATCGACGGCAGAGCCTTTGCTAAGGCCTTTATGACGATAGTTTGTGTCGAAACTAGAGCCACAATCGAGGAGGCCGAGGTGCTATTGAACCGTAAAGCTTCGTTTAAGGATTTTGAACCTAGCACATGGGCACTCGGCTTGCTTGGCAGGCAGTGCCGGGCACCCGAGCTCTCCAAGTCTCTCAACTTGGTCCAACTTACAGCAAGGCAAATTGGTGAGTTTGTCGAAAAATACGATGTCATACTGACGCCAACGCTGGCCATGCCACCCGTGGTTACAGGTGCGCTCCAGCCGAAAGGGATACAAGCTATGGCCATGAAGTTCCTGGGTCGTCTCAATGCCGGTGGGTTGATTAACACGCTGAGCGGAATAGATCTTCTTGCCCAACACGTCTTCGGGTTCATGCCTTACACGCCATTGTTTAATGTTACAGGTCAGCCAGCCATGTCAGTCCCACTCTACTGGAACGATGAGGGACTGCCTATTGGCATGCAATTTGTCGGACGATATGGTGATGAAGCCACGTTATTCCGTTTGGCCAGTCAACTGGAAAAGGCAAAGCCATGGTCTGAGCGCATTCCTCCAATCTGTGCCAAGACCAACTAGTGGGCACACAAGTCTTTCAGTCTCCAAAATGCTTTCCCGCGTAACATTGGAAACCCCAACGTCAAGTACGTCGGGTAGTTGGAGACAATTGTTTGCCTGAAGGCATGAGCATTTGTAGGAGAGGGACAGGTTGAGATGGCTAAGCTTTGTTGCTATACTTGATTCCGAAAATGGTTGATTGGAATGATTGCCAGAAGAACTTAGGAATATCTTTCCACCAGGAGTCTTTACTGGAGCAAGCTTTCGTGCATTCATCTTATTCTAACGAAAATCCCGACTTCGCCTGGCCTAGCAACGAGCGCTTAGAATTTCTGGGTGATGCCATACTTAACTTCATTGTAACGGAAAAGCTGTATGAAGAGTTTCCCAAACTACCTGAGGGAGAGCTAACTGAAATTCGTGCTTCTCTAGTTTGCCGCGATACTTTGGCTGAACAAGCTTCTTCGCTCAAGCTTGGTGACTGGCTCTTGTTAGGACGAGGTGAGGAAGCAAACAGAGGAAGGGCGAAGACGAGCAACTTAGCAAACGCTCTGGAAGCACTGATTGGTGCTTTATATTTAGACCAGGGGCTGGCCAAATCCAGGAGATTTATTCTCAGACAGCTCAAGCCGGAATTGGAAAAAATAAAGGCAGGGAAGACAACCTCAAACTACAAGGCATTAGTGCAAGAGCTCATCCAGGGACAAAAGAGGCCAACACCAGTTTACCGTTTGGTGGAAGCTATTGGTCCTGACCACAGCAAGCAATTTACCGCCGAAATCTTGGTCGATGGGGAGGCACTGGGCAGGGGGACAGGAAAGAGTAAGAAAGTTGCTGAGAGCCAAGCAGCAAGAGCAGCTTGGGAAAAACTGAGGTGTAGCCATGGGTAGACGAGATTATAGAAAGCGAGAGCCAAAGAAACCCAAGAAAGGGGAGCAGAAAAGCAAACCGATTTCGGAACTCGTGCCACAGCTGGAGGTAGAGGTAATCAAGAAAAAGAGAAAGCCCGCCGAGGAATACGAAGAATAGATAGTTGGCAACTTACCTGGAGCTTTACCGTAGTGGCAAGCTAAGGAATCGGGTAGATGCGGCTGTATCTTTACTGGAGAGTTGCTCCGTATGCCCTCTCAGTTGTGGTGTGAATCGCCTGGCTGGCAATGTAGGCAAGTGCCGCACTCCCCGCGAAGCAATGGTATCCAGCTATGGGCCTCACTTCGGCGAGGAAGCCCCATTGGTGAGCAGACATGGTTCGGGTACTATATTTTTCACTAACTGCAACCTTAGATGTCTGTTCTGCCAGAATTATTCCATTAGCCAGCTAGGCGAAGGTCAGAAGGTGAGCAAAGAAGAGCTAGCTTACATAATGCTCTTCCTCCAAGCTAGAGGATGCCACAATATAAACTTGGTGTCCCCAACCCACGTAGTGCCTCAAATTCTGGAAGCACTGGGGCTAGCAGTGGAGTCAGGCTTACATCTCCCCTTAGTATACAACAGCGGTGGCTATGACTCGGTGGAGACCTTGAGGATACTCGACGGCATTGTTGATATTTATATGCCTGACATGAAATACGACGATGAGGAAACTGCTCGAGAATTGTCGGGCATTGAAAACTATCCTGAAGTAAATAAAGCAGCAATCAAAGAAATGCATCGGCAAACAGGTGACTTGGAGATAAACGAGGAGGGAGTGGCTCAACGAGGACTCCTGGTTCGACACCTGGTTTTACCCCACGGTTTGGCAGGAACAAAAGGGATAGTGAATTTTCTCAGCAAAGAAATTTCCCGCAACACCTATGTCAATATCATGGCCCAATACCATCCTTGCTACAAGGCTCTTCAAACTCCAAGTTTAGGGCGGCGAATATCATCTGCAGAATTTCATGAGGCATTATCTTTAGCTCAAGAAGCAGGGCTAAGTCGGCTGGATAAAATCCATCCCGTAGAGATTCTTCACATTCGCTCAGAATGACAAAGATAATTGAGAATGAAAAGGGTAACTCAGGATAACGAAATAGCTGTGGCGCACCTTTCCGCTACAGTTTATGGGCGGGTGCAAGGTGTTTACTTTCGCTACTTCGTCCGGAATGTAGCCAGGAAGCTAAGTTTAAAAGGCTATGTGCGCAACCTTGCCAGCGGCGATGCCGTAGAAGTTCAAGCTGAAGGAGAGAAGCCACAATTGGATAAACTACTAGAGCAACTTAAGGCGGGCCCGCCGGGAGCCTGGGTCAAGAGAGTGGAGGTAGATTGGTCGGACTATTCAGGTCAGTTCACCGACTTCAGTATAAGATATTGAGAGGAAATTAAAGTGCCAAACTTCTTAATTTTTGCACTTTTATTTTGGCTTTTTGAATTTCTTAGTCTTCAAGTTGAACTCTGCCCTCATTAATCAGTCTTAAGTGCTCGCAGCCAACTCCAGCTATTTGAGAAGCCTTAAGGTCAATTTCATGGGGTTCGCCAATCAAGATTTTTCCGTAATCATCCACTTCCCCTTTCGTGGGATCATCAGTGTAAAAGAACTTTTGATGGGCTTCGATAATGCCCAAATCGAAGGGCAAGGTGAAGTAAAGGTCAGCAAGGACTTTCTCAATGCCTAACTCATACAGAGCTCCCCAGCCACCCGACTTGCCCTTTTTATACTTGCTCACCGGCAACAGACTCAAAAGGTTTGCTACACTGAATTGACCAGAGCGACCACAAACCTTGAATGGGGTAACACTAATTAAGAAGTCGCTGCGCAACACTACATTGGGTACCCAGAAACTTTCCACAGCATAAAATTGAGATAAAGGATTCTGCACCTCTATAAAAATGGAATCCCTGATATCAAGCATGAGAACGTTATGAAAGTTATATCCTAAAGCTTGATATATTGGGTAAATAGATTCACCGCTAGGAGTCCCGTCCGCAATGAGGATATCGGCATTACTAATTTTTCTAATACCTCTAATAATAGCATTTAGCAGTTTGGGACTTGTCGTTACAGGGTATGGCAAGGGGTAACCGGCAGAGGGTTTGATTAAAACGCGTCTTGCCCAGGCCAGCTGTGGAGGAAGAGTAAACACAAAATCTGAATCTTTGACAATCATTGACTTCATATCAGCAATCAAATTTCAATAACTACAAAGCTGGTTGCAATAACACGATTTCGGTAACAGCCGGAAGCTTTTCGCGCTCAAACTCCACTTCGCTACTTCCTACCTTTCTCACATTTTTCTTGCCCTTAAGGAAATCCTCAACACCGGCTATAGGATAGGCACACTTGGGCGTCTTAAAATGCATGGGAATAACTATTTTCGGCTTTAATTGGTCACATACCTGGCTAGCTACAGGGGCATCAATGGTGAAGAAGCCACCCACAGGCACAAACAGTATATCTACAGCACCAACTTCAGTGACCTGCTCTGGACTAAGCACATGCCCTAAATCACCCAGGTGACAAAGCCTTGTGTCATCTACATCGAAGCGAAAAACAGTGTTCGCCCCCCCCCGTTTACCCTGAGAGTCATCATGGTAAGTAGCAATGCCCTTAAACTGAATGCCTTTGGCAGTTTTTTTGCCGCTACCCTTAACCACTTCAGGTTTCCCCTGTACTGCAGAAACGTTACTGTGGTCGCCATGGTCATGGCTCACTACAACGACATCAGCAGTTTCCTTGATAGGAGAATAATTAATACCTCCACCCACAGCATAAGGGTCGGTAACTACTCTTAAACCATCTCTGGAGGTAATCAAAAAACAAGCATGGCCTAACCACTTTACTTTCATATAGCCTCCTGACTCTTTGCTTCGCTCAAAGCTAATTCGACTAAAGTTCTGACGCCGACTCCAGTAGCCCCTTTTACTATGTAGCCACTCTCCTTCGCCGAGAAAGCAGTGCCAGCTATATCAATATGAACCCAAGGGATATTGGCAACAAATTCAGCCAAGAAGAGGGCAGCGGTGATGGCCCCGCCATGCCTGTTGCCGGTATTCTTAACATTGGCAATTTCGCTCTTGTTTTGCTCTTTATACTCCTCGGGCATGGGCATTTGCCACATTCTCTCGCCGGTTCTTTCCGTAGCTTCGAGGACTTTATTTACCAAGTCTTGGTCATTGCCAAAGAGCCCGCTATAAAGGGTGCCTAAAGCAACACGACAAGCTCCGGTCAAAGTAGCCAAATCTATCAAGGGAGATAAACCTTGTTTTACGGCATAACTCAGGGCATCAGCCAGGATAAGCCTTCCTTCTGCATCGGTGCTTATCACTTCTATGGTCTTGCCATTCATCGCCTTCAGTACATCCCCCGGTTTCAGGGCTGTGCCACTGGGTAAATTCTCAGTAGCCGGAATAACGGCGGTGACATTAATTTTCGGTTTCAACTGAGCAATAGCCCCAACTGCTGTCATAACTGCAGCAGCACCAGCCATGTCATCCTTCATCTCATCCATCCCCTCCGACGCCTTAATGGAGATTCCCCCAGAATCAAAAGTTATGCCCTTGCCCAGAAAGCCCAAGGTTTTTTCAGAATGTTTATCTCCTTTATAGCTGAGAGTTATTAGCTTGGGGGGCTGGTTGCTTCCTTTCGCCACCCCTAAGAGTGCTCCCATGCCCATCGCCTCCATGTCCTCTCGGCCAAAAACTTTGAACTCTAAATTATATTTGCTAGCTATTTCTTTAGCTATTTCAGCCATCTGGCTAGGTGTCATGTAGTTAGCTGGTTCATTAACCATATCCCGAGCCAGGTTGGTAGCTAAAGCTACCGTTTTCCCCTTGCCAATAGCCGACTCTAAGATTGGGACTTTTTCCCTTTCTCTTACCACTATCAGCATTTCTTCGATATCTTCATATTCAGGCTTTTTATATTTGGTGAAGTTATAAAGCCCGAGAAGAGCGCCTTCAGCTATTGCTTCAGTTGAAGCTTCAAGCTCAATATCACCTATGCTAGCACCATGGAGTATTGTAGCTATCTTGCGGCAATTCAATTTACGCAATGCCCGACAAAATTCTCCAGCCACCCCACGAATTTTATCCACATTGAAATCCTGGCGCTTGCCTAACCCGGCAATAGTGACTATCCTCGCTGGCAGTTTTCCCAACGTATGGATAATGCTAACTTCCCCAAACTTACCCTTAATCTCACCTCGACCGATGAGAGAGCTAATAGCTCCACTCAAAGCTTTATCCACAGCAGCGGTAGCGCCGCCCGGTTGTTCCACACCTTCAAAAAGGTTTACCACAATGGCATCAGCTTCGATTTGAGCTATGTCTCCAACTATAACTTTAATCTCCAAAATTCGTCTCCCTAAAATGTGTAAATTTTAGAACATTTATTTTACTTTATTTGGATGAAGAATTGAAGAGGTTAATAAAGGAATTTTTGCTCTTATCTCTTTGTTGCTCGCACAATCTTATCGATTACGGCAGTAATATCCTGCGAGGTATCAACAACAAGATGATTGCGAGAAATCTTTTCCCTTCGAGGCTTCATTTTATTATACACTTCCCAACTGGCTTCCGAGTCACATTGAAGCATCGCTGTTTTTTCTCGGGCCAGAAGGCGTTGCCGCACCACTCCGGTGGGAGCTTCAACCCAGACCAGGATGAGCTTTGCCCCGGCTCTTTCTGCAGCGCGGTAGAAATATTCTCGATGGTGCTCCAACAGATTTGTGGCATCAAAAATGACAGGTATTCCCTTCCTTAAAAGCTCTTCGATGAGAACATGGCAAGCAGAGAAAAGCCGCTTATTTTCATTTTCCTTATACTGGGGGGAAGGGAACAGGATTTTTCGCAAAGCATCGCTTGCTAAGATGAGAAAAGACAACCTCTCAGCTAGCTTGCGGCAGAAAAAAGACTTACCTGTGCCTGGCAAGCCACTAACCACTATAAGCGGAGGCTCTACCTGGGGTTGGGGTAAGCCATTAAGACTTTGCCTTAATTTTTCTACGTCTTCATCTAAGCTACCTGCCATACATCACAATTATCACCATGAGTCAGCTTATGTGTCAAGATGCTATCCTCGTTCAGTACCTTGGGGATGACTATCAGGCGCACCGCTTTGCAGGCTTCGAGCCTATGTCTTCGTCAATCCGACTGTGTTAAGGAATGCAGCGACGACAACTGGATCGAACTGAGTGTCAGCACAACGCTTAATTTCGTTTACAATGTCCGTGATGGACATTGCTGACCGATACGGTCGGTCGGATATCATAGCATCAAAGGCATCGGCTACAGCCAGGATTCTGGCTCCCAACGGTATGTCACTGCCCGCTATAACTTGATGAAGTCCACTGCCGTCATAATGGTCATGGTGGTGTTCAATCATCTCGGTTATTTTCTCACTAACCAGCGGCCGCACAATCTCGGCGCCGATATGAACGTGAGTCATAATGTGCTCGTACTCTTCACGTGTCAGCTTGCCGGGCTTATTCTGGATGACCTGGTCAACCGCTATCTTCCCGATGTCGTGGAGTAAACTTCCCCAGCGCAAGTCTTCCATATCCGGTACGGATAGGCCAAGTTCATTGCCTAAAGCTAATGCTATCTCGGTCACCCGGCGAGAATGTCCACCGGTGTACTTGTCCTTAGCTTCGAGGGCAGATACCAGTGCCTCGATGGCGCCCAGGAAAAGTTTTCTAATCTCTCCCGTCTGGTCTTCAATCTTTTCCTCCAGGTATTGCTGGTACTCCCTGATTTCGAGCTGTAGGCGCCTTTTCTCGAGAGCTTTTTGGACGCTCCGGGAAACCTCTTCCAGGTTAAAAGGTTTGCAGATGTAGTCATCAGCCCCCTGCTTCAGGCATTGAACGGCAACATTAACCTCATTAACAGCCGTAGCCATAATAACCGCTGTGTCAGGGTAGCCTGACTTTATTTCCGGGAGGAGTTCGATTCCTGATTTACCGGGCATCTTTATATCCAGAATAACCAGAGCAATCGGGGTGGTTTCCAGTGTGTTCGAGATTTGCTCAGCAGTATCCGCTTCCTTACACTGGTAGCCTTCTCTTAATAATTTCTGGCAAAGGAGCCTCCTGATTGCAGCTTCATCATCGACGATAAGCAATGTTTCTCGCTGGCTAGGCATACCTTTACTCCTTCTCAGCCAAGATATTCTTGGCCACTGTTTTTAGCTCCTTTTCATCTTTAACCACTAAAATGCTTTTCTCGTTGGCGTTAGCCTGTTTTAAGCATATCTCCAATATGGTCACGACCGGTAATGTGCAATTCGACAAAAATGGTGGCCCCCTTACCCAGCTGGCTCCTGGCATATATCTGCCCACCGTGCTCGGTCACTATCCCGTGGCAGATGCTCAAACCAAGCCCGGTCCCTTTGCCTGCTTCCTTGGTGGTGAAGAAGGGGTCGAATATCCGCTTCAGATTTTCCGGTGGAATACCCGGGCCATCATCAGCAATTGAAATCAGCACGGTATCGTTCTGTTTTTTGGTGGTGATGGTCAGGGTCCCTCTGTTATGTGCCGTAGTCATAAAATATTCGGCGTTGATAATGATATTCATGAAAACCTGCTGCATCTGAAAATAGTCAACCATGGTTTCGGGAAGGTCTGGGGCAAGATGTCTCTCGACCTCGATACCGTTTACCTTGCGTTCATAAGTACGTAATTCCAGCACGTCCTCGATAATGTTATTTATCTGGTTACGCTGCTTCACGGGTGCGTGCTTTCGGGCAAAGGCAAGGAGATTTTTTGTCACATTGGCAGCACGCTGAGCCTCGCTATAGATAATCTTCAGATCCTCATGAATGTCGTCGGGGACTTCCTTTTCCAGAAGCAACTGGGAGAAACCGATAATGCTCGTGAGCGGGTTGTTAAGTTCGTGGGCGGTGCCGGATGCCAGTTCGCCAAGAGAAGCCAGCCGGTCAGCCAACATAAGCTGCTCATTCTGCCGCTTTTGCTCAGTAATGTCTGCAAAGGAAATTAAAGCTGCTAATTTGCCTTTATGCATAATCTTCGTAGCCGTTGTATTTATCCATATTTCTCGGCCGTCTTTGGTCACCATTCTAAGTTGATAGCCCTCGTGTGAGTTCTGTTCAAACACAGCCGTCTTAGTAATCTCAAGATATTTCTCTCTATCCTCTGGAAGAATGAAGTCAAAGGGCTTTGCTTCAAAGGCTTCTCCTGCAGAACTAAATCCAAACATTTTCAGAGCAGCTTGATTAACCATCACTACTTTCATAGTTTCAGCATCCAGAAGAACCGTGCCGATGACCGAGCTATCGAACAAAGCTCGATAATTTTCCTCGCTTTGTCGCAGTGCTTCCTCCATCTTCTTGCGCTCGGTGATGTTAGTAATAGAAACTAAAGCCGCTAATCTGCCCTTATGCATAATCCTCGCACTCGAAATACTTATCCATCCTGTCCCGCCATCTTTGGCTATTACCCGAACCTCGTGAGTCCGCCGCAAGTCTTGTTCAAACTCTTTCGTGGCCATCTCAAGAATTTGCGCCCTGTCTTCTGGAATAACAAAGTCAAGTGGATTTATTCCAATGCCATCCCCTGCAGAACTAAATCCAGCCATTTCCGCAGCAGCTCGATTTCCTATCACTACTTGCATAGTTTCAGCGTCCAGAACATACATGCCGATGACCGAGCTATTGAACAAAGTTTTGTAATTCTCCTCGCTTTGTCGCAGTTTCTCTTCTGCCTTCTTGCGCTCGGTGATGTCAGTAAAAGAAAATAAACCCGCTAATCTGCTCTTGTGCATAATTCTCGCACCCGTCACACTCAGCCATATTTCTCTGCCATCTTTGGTCACCGCCTGAATATCGACGGACTTCCGCGAGTCCTTTTCAAACACCTCCTTCACAATAAGCTTAAGATTTTTCTCCCTGTCCTCCAGAGGAACGAAGTCGAGCGGATTTATTCCAGCGCCTTCCTTTGCGGAACTAAATCCAAACATTTTCACAGCGGCTTGATTACCCATCACTACTTTCATAGTTTCAGCGTCCACAACAAGCGCGCCGATGACTGAGCTATCGAACAAAGCTCGATAATTTTCCCGGCTTTGTTGCAGTTTCTCCTCTACCTGCTTGCGCTCGGTGACGTCACGCCCAACGCCACGGAACCCGATGATCTCGCCCTTGTCATTTCGCAGAAGAGAGACCGATGTTTCGGCAAACCCGTGGCCCCCGTCTTTGCGGCTGGTTTTCCAAGGGAAGCCCTTGTTTGGCACACCGGTCCGGTACACTTCATTAAAGACTCGAAATACGGATTCGATATCATCCTCAGCTATAAAGCCTTTATAGCTCATTCCAATCAGCTCTTTCCTTGAGTATCCCAGGTCGCGGCACACCGAATTATTGACAAAGGTGAGGTGTCCGCCGAGGTCAACCTCGAAATAGCTATCTTCCATCTCCTCCAGTATAGTCCGGTATCTCTCCTCAGACTGCCTCAGCGCTTCCTCTGCCTGCTTACGCTCGGTGATGTCTGTAAAAGAAATTAAACCAGCTAATTTGCCCTCATGCATAATCCTCGCACCCGTCGCACTTATCCATATGGTTCTGCCATCCTTGGTCACTGCCCGAATCTCATGAAGCTGCCGCAAATCCTGTTCAAACATATCCTCCATAGTAAGCTTAAAAGCCTTTCCCCTGTCCTCCGGAAAAACGAAGTCAAATACGTTTAGTCCGATGGCTTCCTCTGCAGAACTAAATCCAAGCATTTTTGCAGCAGCTGGATTAGCCATAATTACTTTCATAGTTTCAGCGTCCATAACAAACATGCCGATGACCGAGCTATCGAACAAAGCTCTATACTTTTCCTCGCTTTGTCGCAGTGCCTCCTCCATCTGCCTGCGCTCGGTGATATCCCTTGCAATCATCTGGACAACTTCTTTTTGGTCTGAAATTTTCGTGGGGATATATATGTGGTGGAAGTGTCTTCCCGTTCTTTCATCCTCGAAAATTTGGGGTTGCCACTCATCCAAAGCCTTCCTCACCATTCCCAATCGGTACTGCGCAACCTCTTGCGGCTGCACTTCGAATAATGTCTTGCCAATCAGTTCTTCCAAGGGAACTCCCAGGCTTCTTGCCGTCGCAGGATTCGCAGCAAGATATCTTCCCTCTCTATCTATCTGAGTGATGCAATCCAGAGAAGTTTCGAATAGCAGGCGGTATTTCTGTTCAGACTCTTTTAGCTTTTCCTCTGCCTGCTTGGGCTCGGTGATGTCACTGACAAAAACCGAGATGCCACCTCGGGAGGGATAAGCGCTGATCTCAAAGATGTAGTGCCTACCATCAATATCCATATCGTTCACAAAAGTCTGAGGCTGCTGCGTCTTCAGCACGTTATGGTACACCTTTTCCGCCTTTCTCACACCAGGCGTGTCCGGGAAAATTTCCCGGAGGAATTTCCCAATCGCATCCTCCGCCCGAATTCCTGTCAGAATTTCCGATGCCTTGTTCCAATAGATATATCTCAGGTGCTTGTCCATGGCGAAAAAGATGTCAGTGATGCTGTCGGCAAGCTCCCTGTACTTCTCTCCGCTCTCTTTCAGTGCATCCTCTGCCTGCTTGCGCGCGGTGACTTCCATGTAACTTCCCAGGGTTGCCCGTCTCTCATGGTACCGGACGGATTTAACTGCCTCCATAACCCACCTAATGCTACCGTCTTTATGAATCACCCTGAATTGATATGGTGGAATGAGCTCTCCCTTGAGCATCTTTATTTCATTTTCCCTGACCATCTCCCTATCTTCGGGAACGATAAGCTCCAAAGGATCCTTGCCCATCAATTCATCTGCCGTGTAGCCGGTGGCGATTGGGAAGTTGGAGTTGACATAGCAAAACTTTCCATCCTGTATAATGCAAACTCCGACTGGCGATTTGTCGCCCATAATCTTGAGCATCTCTTCTTCATCCATTCGCTTGACCGTTGATTTCATTGATTTCATCTGTCACCCCCCTTAGCCGCTCCGGCTTATCGCGGTAACGTGGTTGGTCTTTGCTCTAATGGTCTCCACTTGAGCTGCGGTAAATAGTCTCCACCCCCGCCAGTCCCGGTATTCGACATCGGAAAATATCCCTTCTTTCAACCACCTGAAAAGGGTATTCCTACTGATGCCGACCATCCGGCAAACCTCGGTCGTTCTGTAATAGGTCCGGTCGTTAATAACAACAGGCATATCTTTTTTCCCTGAAATTACTCAACTATGCCAAACTATACTAATCAATATAGGCTTGTGTGTTGGAAAGCGTCAATCACCCATTTGTACCAATTATTCTATTACTTTAGTCCTAGCCTGTTCAGTGACTCCTGTTGGGCAGATACCTGGTACAAAGCGCTGACGCTGTTTCTACAATCTTCTATTCCGACTGGCCATCAGTGGAGTGGGGTCGCCACATTTATCATCTCAGACTATAGTGGGACGCGAGATGAAATGGGTCGATTTCCCCAACAAGAAGGACCAAAGGAGTAACTTTAAGAAGACCCAACTTCTGGTGAACGACTGCCCGATTATCGTTTCATCCGGGGCGAAATTAGTTCCTCGTCTTTTCTTAATTCGATAATGCGGTCGCGAATCATAGCAGCTTTTTCAAACTCCAGATTCTTGGCTGCTGATTTCATCTGGGATTCCAGTTGCTTGATGAGTTGAGCCATTTCTTCCCTGGAAATAGGAGTAACCGCATAAGGAGCCCTTGTCTCGGCTACTGCTCGAACTCTCTCAGTTATATCTTTAATTGCTTTTCTTATTCCCTGGGGAGTTATGCCGTGCTCCTTGTTGTAAACTTCTTGAACCTCGCGGCGGCGGCCGGTTTCCTCTATAGCCTTCCGCATGGATTGAGTAATGGTATCAGCATACATTATGACATGAGCATTTAGGTGTCTGGCAGCACGCCCCATGGTCTGAATGAGCGCTTCCTCAGACCTGAGGTAGCCTTCCTTATCGGCATCGAGTATGGCTACCAGGCTCACCTCGGGCAGGTCCAAACCCTCACGAAGG
Organism: uncultured Chloroflexota bacterium; assembly: GCA_903884455.1. Classification (GTDB taxonomy): domain Bacteria; phylum Chloroflexota; class Dehalococcoidia; order GIF9; family AB-539-J10; genus RBG-13-51-36. Next base: position 102,281 of record CAISEW010000003.1, read on the forward strand.
AGATTAATGCCCACTACCACATCATAGACGCCAAGTCGGAGGTCACGGAGAATCTCCACTCGCTCCAAAGTCTCTACCTCCGAATGTAAGTAATGAGTCTTAATCTCCATTTCCCTCAAGTAGTCGCTTAATTCCTCTGCCATTCGCTTGGTCAAGGTAGTCACCAAACAACGCTCCCCTTTAGCAACTCTGCTTTTTATTTGATAAATAAGGTCATCAATTTGCCCCTTAACTGGCTTGACCTCCACGGTAGGCTCCAGTAAACCAGTGGGGCGGACTAATTGCTCCACTACTTGCTGGCTGCGCTCATATTCATAGGGCTTGGGTGTAGCAGAGACGTAAATAACCTGGTTGATGTGCTTGTTAAACTCCTCAAAATGCAATGGGCGATTATCCAGGGCTGAAGGGAGGCGAAAGCCATAATCAACCAGTGTTTGCTTTCGAGAAATATCGCCGTGGTACATGCCCCTTATCTGAGGCAGGGTCATATGGGATTCATCGATGAACAACAGGAAGTCATCAGGAAAGTAATCCAGCAAAGTCCAGGGTGTGCTTCCCTGTGCCCGCCGCTGGAGATGTCGGGAGTAATTTTCCACCCCTGTGCAGTACCCCACCTCTTGAAGCATTTCAATATCGTAATTGGTTCGCGCCTCAAGCCTCTGGGCTTCCACTAGCTTTCCCCGGCTCTTTAACTCCTTTAATCTTTCCTCCAGCTCGACTTTAATATCCTCGATTGCCGCCAGCAACTTTTCGTGAGAGGTAACAAAGTGCTTTGCGGGGTAAATATCCACTTGATCACTATTAGCCAGCACTTCACCAGTTAGAGGGTCAACCTCCACAATGCGCTCAATCTTGTCCCCCCAGAATTCGATTCTGAGGGCTGTTTCCTGATATGCTGGCTGAATTTCCAGGGTATCGCCCCGGATGCGGAATTTGCCTCTGGTGAAATCATAGTCATTTCTTTCATATTGCATATCCACCAAATGGTGGACCAGTTTGTCCCGCCTGTAGTGTTTGTCCCTTTCAATAGTAATGGCAAAGCCCTGATATTCCTCAGGTGCGCCTAAACTATAAATACAGGAAACCGAAGCGACAATAACTACATCTCGGCGGGTGAAGAGGGACATGGTAGCGGCATGCCGTAGTTTGTCAATCTCCTCATTTATATCGGTTTCTTTCTCAATATAGAGGTCGGTGCTGGGGATATAAGCCTCCGGCTGATAATAATCATAGTAGCTGACAAAATACTCCACAGCATTTTCGGGAAGAAATTCCTTGAACTCGGTTGCTAGCTGCGCAGCCAAAGTCTTGTTGTGACAAATAACCAGAGTTGGCCTCTGTATCCTCTCGATGACGTTAGCCATGGTGAAAGTTTTGCCACTGCCGGTGACTCCAATCAGTGTCTGTTCTTGGTAACCTTTGTTCAAACCCTCGACCAGTTTGTCTACGGCCTGAGGCTGGTCGCCGGTAAGGCGAAAATCGGAAACTATTTTAAACTGAGTCATCGGGTTCACTCACCACAATAAAAAACACCAACTCTTAATATATAAGAAACAACGAAATTTTGCATAAACGAGTGGAGAAGCAGCATTATCTACAAGTGACGTGTCAAATCAAGGTCTTGTTTGGAACATCAAGCCATGTTAAAATTTGGTATCTCGATAAAAGAAAGGAAACTGATGACATGAAGTCTTATGAGGAACTCGCTAAAGAGCAGGGGATGAGAGAAAGTAATTTCTTGACCGACTTGGGGGAAATGTCTAGTTTTGAGGCTGATTTGGGTCAGAGGCGGGACGAAATTTTGTTCAAGATAACTACTGAGATGGAGGATACTAAAAATGCCCTCACCAATGTTGAGCAACTTGCTCAGAGACTTAGGAAATATCTGGACCGGTTAAGAAATATATATCAAACTCTCTCCAAATAGAGTTAGGCCGAGATTAGAATACAGCCCAATGCAGTCTGAGTCGGAAACATCGGTTAGACTTCGTTTTGCTCCCAGTCCTACAGGGTATCCACATTTAGGCAACATCAGGACTGCTCTATTCAACTGGCTTTTCGCTCGCCACCACGGCGGCAAGTTTATCTTACGAATTGAAGATACTGACATTGCCCGTAAGGTGGAGGGCGCAGTGGAGGTAATCCTAGATAGCTTACGGTGGCTGGGATTAAACTGGGATGAAGGGCCTTACCTCCAATCACAACGATTGCCCGTTTACCATGAAATTGCCCACAGATTGATTGATGAGGGTCATGCATATTTATGCTACTGCTCTCCAGAGCGATTAGAGACGATGCGCCAAGAACAGGCAAAACGTAAGCAGCCACCGAAATATGATCGCCGTTGTCGAGATTTAACACAACATGAAAGAACTCGGTTAGAGGCAACAGGTATTACTCCCGTGATTCGCTTTAAAACACCTCTCGAAGGCGAAACTACTTTCTATGACTTAATTTATGGCCCGGTAACTTTTAAGCATGATACCTTAGACGACTTCGTCCTGCTCAAATCCGATGGTTATCCCACATATCACCTGGCTAATGTAGTAGATGACCATTTAATGGCTATCTCACATGTCCTCAGAGCCGAAGAGTGGCTCTCCAGCACTCCCCGCCATGTTTTGCTTTACCAAGCTCTAAACTGGCAAGCTCCGCAATTTGCTCATTTGCCCATGATTCTGGGACCTGACCGTGCCAAATTGTCCAAAAGGCATGGTGCTACCAATATCAGCGAATATCAAAAGCAAGGATACCTCCCAGATGCCATGATCAATTTTTTGGCGCTTTTGGGCTGGTCGCTCGATGATCGGACTGAGTTATTATCTCAGGAAGAATTGATAAAGCACTTCTCTCTGGAAAGGGTAGGCAAAACAGCGGCTATCTTTAATAAAGATAAGCTGGAATGGATGAACGGGGTTTATTTGCGCAAACTAAGCCCGGGAGAATTTGTCCAGCAAGCCATGCCATTTTTAGATAGAGATTTGCCAGAGTCGGTAGAACGCCCATTGGATAAGAATTACACCAGCCAGGTTTTATCGCTCATTCAAGAACGAGCCAAAACTCTGGCTGAAGTCCCTCAACTTGCTAGCTTTTTCTTTCTCGACGAGCTGCAATATGAGACGAGCTTGCTTTTAAAAGGGAAACTGGATGCCAAATCAGCTGCTAAGGCTATTATGATTGCCTCGCAAAAGTTAGAAGAAATAACGACCTGGGATGCCACTACGCTTGAAGGTATCCTGCGCCCTTTGGCCACAGAGCTAAACTTAGGCACAGGGGAATTGTTCGGTTTGTTAAGGGTAGCTGTTACAGGACGTACTGCGGCACCACCACTATTTCAGACCATGGCAGTATTGGGAAAAGAGAAATGTCTGAAACGATTCGCTACGGCATTGCAGTTGCTACCCACTTAGTTTAACTAGAATGCCACATGTAACTTCGTAGCAAGACCCTAAATAGTTTTCGGTTCTTGCCTAGCTTGCTAAAATGGCTAAAATTTACAATCTTTGCTTGGAAAGCCCAAAGGGTATTGACAAAGCTTTGTTCTTGTAGTAACAATATAGGTATAGTAAAATTAAAAGGAGGGCATGATGGCAACAGCTTATTGTATGAAGTGCAGGAAAAAGAGGGAGATAAGAAACCCCAGGCGTGTTATGCTCAAGAACCGCAGACCGGCAACCCAGGGTGTCTGTCCTATCTGCGGCACAAAAGTATTCAGAATAGAGAAACGCTAAATTTCTACGGCGGTCACTGGGTGGTGAGATGGGTCACGCATTAACGGTGAGTCTGCTCATGTTTGCGTGAACTCCACAGGCGAAAGAGCTTAGACCTTTACGGGATATTTAATTTCCCGGGGGATTCTGGTGTCTTTTTGAGACTATTCTCAAAAAGTAAACGCCAGAGAGTTTGTTATCTCTCTAAGACTGCGGTGCAAGATTTCCTTGTCTACATAGCTTAGATTCAAAAACGTGGGGAAATTTTTCTGGGCTTCTCGCTTAAGATATTTGTATTCTCTTGCTAAGGGTGCGCGGATTAATCTATTTCCGCCGAAGAATATGTAATCCAGCTTGTAGGTCTTAAATTCCTCCTCGATTCTATTGCTAACTTTCCTCAGGAAATCTTTCTTCTGTTCTTCAGTTCTGCGGTCAAATCTTTTTTCGCTTCTTCTCACCTTCCTATGTTCTTTATTGATTTCCAGTAGTGGAGAGGGGCTTTTAATTCACCTTGACTTAGGTTAAACTTTAGCGAATATGGCTCAGAAATATAACCCTCGGGAAATCGAAAATAGATGGCAACAGAGGTGGGCGGCTGACCATATTTATAAGGTACAGAAAGATAATAGACGCCCGAAATTTTATGCCCTGACCATGTTCCCCTATACCTCAGGAGACCTTCACATCGGTCATTGGTACGCCATGGCGCCCTCCGATGCTTATGCCAGATTTAAAAGGATGCAGGGCTATAATGTGCTTCATCCTATGGGCTTTGACGCCTTTGGATTACCGGCGGAAAATGCGGCCATCAGCCGTGGGATTCACCCTTATGACTGGACAATGAGAAATATAGAGAATATGCGTCGGCAACTCAAAAGTATGGGGGCAATATATGACTGGAACCGTGAAGTAATTACTTGCCTGCCGGGCTACTATAAATGGACACAGTGGTTTTTCCTTAAATTCTATCACGCTAGCCTGGCATATCGAGCTGAGGCACCGGTTAATTGGTGTCCCAGATGTCAGACAGTGTTGGCTAATGAACAAGTGGTAGGGGAAGGTCTTTGTGAGCGGTGCAGCACACCAGTGACTAAAAGAGAGCTGGAGCAGTGGTTCTTTAGAATTACTAAATACGCCGAGGAACTCCTCGATCATAGTCGTCTGGACTGGCCAGAACGCATAAAGATAATGCAGAGGAACTGGGTGGGCAAGAGCGAGGGCGCGGAAATTTCATTCCGTCTACACTATGCAGGAGTAGAGCAGAAAGAGATAAGAGTGTTCACCACTCGCCCGGATACTATTTTTGGGGTGACTTTCTTCCTCCTGGCTCCGGAGCATCCTTTAGTTTCTCAATTGACTACACCGGAACATAAAGCTGAAGTAGACGAATATATTGCCTGGTGTCGGCGGCAAACTGAATACGAACGGGTGGCGCTGGGCAGGGAAAAAACAGGGGTTTTTCTGGGAAGCTACGTTGTCAATCCGATAAGCGGAGAGAGAATGCCTATCTGGATTGCTGATTATGTATTGCCAACTTATGGCACCGGAGCAGTGATGGCAGTGCCTGCTCATGATGAACGAGACTTAGAATTTGCCAGGCGGTTTAAGCTACCTGTGCGAACAGTTATTGCTCCTCCAGGTTGGACAGGTGAAGAATTGATGGAAGCATATGCTGGGTCAGGTACAATGGTGAATTCTGGAGAGTTTAGCGGTTTATCCAGCGAGCAAGGATATGAGGTAATCTGTGCTTTATTAGAGGAAAAAGGATGGGGCAAGCGAACAGTCGTTTATCGCCTTCGTGATTGGCTTATCTCCAGACAGAGGTATTGGGGGGCACCCATCCCTATAATTTATTGTGATAAATGTGGCATAGTCCCTGTGCCCGAGGAGGATTTGCCTGTTCTGCTTCCTCCCGATGCGGAATTTAAACCTACCGGCGAATCTCCTCTGAAATATTGCCAGTCATTCGTCAATACCACCTGCCCTAAATGCTCTGGGCCAGCACGAAGGGAAACTGACACTATGGATACTTTTATGTGTTCCTCCTGGTATTTCTTGAGATACACCAGTCCCAAAACCAGAGTGACCTCTTTCAATGCTGCCAAAGTGAAATATTGGTTACCTGTGGATTTGTATACCGGTGGTGCTGAGCATGCAGTTATGCATCTCTTCTACGCTCGTTTTTTCATCAAGGCATTGAAGGATATGGGACTGGTCGACTTCGATGAGCCCTTTACTCGTCTATTCAATCAGGGGACCATAATTTATCGTGGTGATAAGATGAGTAAATCTCGAGGCAATGTAATTGCTCCTGACGAATATGTGACTAAGTTAGGAGCTGACGCCGTTCGTGGGTATCTCATGTTTGTTGGTCCCTGGGAGCTGGGAGGGGAATGGAATGACAGAGGCATTGTAGGCGTCAGCCGCTGGCTGAACCGGGTGTGGAGCTTAATAACAACGGACTATGTTAGCCGTGTTGTTGATCCTGAGGCTGAGAAGGAATTTCTTCGTTTAACTCATAAGACAATTAAAGAGGTGACTGCCGATTTGGAAAAATTCCGCTTCAATACCATGCTGTCTAGCCTTATGGAATTTAGTAACTACCTATCTAAGGTTAAAGAGAGCATGGTGGTGTCAGATTCTCTATGGGGGGAAGCTATTAACTATTTTCTGCTTCTACTTGCCCCCACCGCTCCTCATCTTGCCGAGGAGTTGTGGAGCAGAACTGGGCATCCCTACAGCATTCATAACCAATCATGGCCTGAGTATGACGAAGAGTTAACCAAAGAGGAAGAAATTACTTTAGTCATTCAGGTAAATGGCAAACTTCGCGATAAGGTGCTTGTACCCGCTTCCATAAGTGAAGTCGAGGCAAAGGAGCTGGCGCTGGGTCGAGAGCGAGTGAAGGCTTATATTGATGGTAAGAAACTTACCAGAGTCATTTATGTCCCCAAGCGAGTGGTGAATATTGTGGTAACATCATGATAGAAGCAGGAAAAGGAAGAAATGACGGTATCATGGGAAAGAAAAAAATAAGGATAGCATTTATTGGTGGTGGGGCTATGGGTGAAGCGATGATTAAATGTCTTTCGACAAAGAAGGTGGTTGTACCACAAGATATGGTAGTTAGTGATATCAGTCCGGTGCGGCGTAAGTTATTGAGCAGAGAATATGGAGTTAGCACTTTAACTGATAATAAAAAGGCGGTGGCAAAGGCCGACTTGATTGTTCTAGCTGTGAAGCCCCAGAATCTACCCCAGGTAATAGAAGAGATAAAAGGTTTAGCGAGCAAACAGCTAGTGCTCTCTATAGTAGCTGGCGCTACTCTATCCAGTTTACGCCAGGGTTTAAGCCATTCCTCTGTGGTTCGAGCTATGCCTAATATGCCAGCGCAAATTGGCGAGGGAATGACTATCTGGACAGCAACTGCTGAGACTGAGCAGAAGCAAAAAAAGTTAGCTCAGACTGTACTGGAGGCTTTGGGTAAAGAGATTTATGTTGCTGATGAGAAATATTTAGGTATGGCCACTGCTTTGAGCGGCAGCGGTCCAGCTTATGTTTTTCTTTTTATCGAGGCACTCGTCGATGCCGGTGTACATATTGGCTTGCCCCGGGATATGGCCCAAGAATTGGTATTACAAACTATACTTGGCTCTACTCGCACTGTTGAGAAGACGGGCAAGCACCCTGCTGATTTGAGGAACACGGTTACTTCGCCGGGGGGAACCACTACCGAGGCTCTTCTTCAGTTAGAAAAGGGGAGATTCCGTTCTCTCCTTCTGGAGGCCGTGGCTGCTGCTTATAAAAAAGCTAAACGCCTTTGAGAGTTGTATAAGATGGATTCACTTTTGGAATATCGCAACTGTCCCAATTGTGGACAAAATGATTTTGAAGTACTCTTTGAGTCTAATATGAAGACAGACGATTTCAATGTGCTTTTTGACTATAGAATGGAAGGCCATGATTCTCAAGAAGGTGTGGAAGGTTATCTGGTGCCTGGAAAGGAATGGGGAAGGCATGTAAAGTGCAAGAATTGTCATCTCATATATATGAATCCAATGGAGAAAGTAAGCCAGACCAATGAGTATTACTTCAAAGCGAAGAATACTCATGCTCCTACTATACGGGAAAGCTATTTAAAGACTGCCGAATCCCAGGTGCGCCTAATTCAAAAATATGCGATCGGCACAAACCTTTTGGACATAGGTTGCGCCCAAGGTTTTTTCCTTTATAATGCCTCTAAAGCAGGGTATACTACTAAAGGAATTGAAATATCACAAGATGCGGCAGAATATGCGATAATGGAATTTGGTTTGGATATAGAAGCAAAGCCTTTTGAAGAACTGCGGTTTCCTGAAAACCATTTCGATGTAGTTACTCTATGGCAAGTTCTGGAGCACGTGCCATACCCACTCACGGTTCTCAAAGAAGTTCATAGGATACTCAAGCCTGGAGGGTTGCTAGTAGCATCAACTCCAGATATTGCAGGGATACCAGCGAAGATCTTAAGGAAAAGGTGGTGGGATATAAAGAGGCTTCATATCAACCAATTTAGTACAAAAACTCTTACGGACATCCTTCAGAATGGCGGGTTCAAAAATATATCCTCTGTCTCTTATAGAGGATTTGTAAGCCTGTCTATATTACTTACAATGATGTTAAAATACCTGGATGCATATGAGCGATTAAAAGCTTTATTCAATCCTGACTCTATTTTAGGCAAGACCCTGAACAAGATAATGTTAATATATCCATCAAGGCTTAATCACTGTGTCGTACTCGGCTTCAAATAGCAAAGTGAGGTTATTACTAGACAATGGCACATCTTTCGCTATTACAAGGAATTAAACTTACCAGAGGGGCAATACACAACTATATAACTAAGCAACCCATAGTAGTTTCTTATGAAGTAACACTTTCCTGCAACTGCAATTGCCGTCACTGTGACCTTGGGGGGGTAATAGAGAATGAAAAGCAAATTAAGCCAGAGGAATACAGGGACTTAACTCAACGCTTGAAGCCGCTTGCAGCACAAATTTCTGGTGGTGAACCACTTCTACGTAAGGATATAACAGCTATAGTCAAGGCTATCAAGCAATCTGGAGTACAATACTTGATACTTGTTACCAATGGGGCGCTGCTGAACGAGAGCAATTATCTGAAATTACGCGAAGCAGGGGTGAATCAATTTTCCGTATCACTTGACTTCCCGGATGAGCGGCATGATGAGTTTCGACGACGGCCTGGTCTCTATAAACGTTTGGAACAAACTCTTCCCCAGCTAGCAAAGCTTGGGTTTCGGGATATTATCTTAAACACAGCTATAACTAAAGCCAATCTGAAGGAAATATTGCCTTTGGCAAGAAGGGCCATTGAGTGGGGTGTAGACATATCATATAGTGCATATACTGCATTGCGAACAGGAAATGGGGACTACTGTCTCAGCACCGGAGAGGACTTGGAAATTTTACGCCAGGCCATCAACGAACTGATAATACTAAGAAAGCAAGGTACTCATCTAGTTAATCCCGAACTCACACTCCGAGATACTTTGAAATTCTTTGAACAAGGATGCATGCCAAATTGTAAGGCTGGCGTAAGGTTCCTTGTTGTAATGCCTGATGGAAGCCTTGTTCCCTGTTCACTGCACCGCAATAAATATGCTACTCGCGAAGAGATGATAGAGAATTTTTCCCGAACTAACCAATGTGACAATTGTTACGTCGCCATAAGATCCTACAGTGAGATGTCATTTTTGAGTCACACGAAAAATCTCCCTACGTATCTACGGCAAATGATTTTTCACTGAGAGATATTTACGAATCGCTCTTGGTGAGCTTGTCGAACCGCAAGCAGCACTCAAGATCAAATCAGCCCACCCTTCAACATGCTCGGAGCGAATAGGTTACTAAACGGACACTTTTCAGTGAAATATCTGATAAGTTTATCTTAAGTGGCGGCCGGAGTCTTACCAGGGTGTAGCTTGCGCCACTTGTTTAACAATTGCTCCCGTGTTTCCTTGTGATTAGAGTCAGAAACGCACGCATCCACGGGGCAAACTTCAACACATTTAGATGCTTCAAACCAGCCGATACATTCAGTGCATTTATCAGGGTCAATGATATAAATTTCTTCCCCCTCAGTTATGGCCTCATTTTTGCATTCTGGTTCGCAGGCACCACAACTAATGCACTCCTCAGTAATTTTGTATGCCATCTTTCTATTACCTCCTTAATTTTTAGCCACTAATTTTACATCTTACTTTTACCAGTAGCAAGCTCACTAGGTATGGAAAACTTTTCCCTTAGAGCTACAGCCACGTGGTCAGGAACCATACCCTCGAGACAGCCTCCTAACTTAGCCACCTCCTTGATCAAAGAAGAGCTAAGAAATTGATATTGAGAGCTCGTCATCAAGCAAAGTAGCTCAATGTCTGGCGCCAGCTTTCTGTTCATCAGCGCCATTTCAAATTCCCGTTCGAAGTCAGAATTGGCTCTCAAACCACGGATCATAACCCTTCCTCCTACCTGGCGTATAAAATCCACGGTCAGCCCTTTGAAAGCTTTAACACGGACTTTGGACAAGCCAGTTACTGCTGCTTTCACTAACCTTACCCTTTGTTCCAGAGGAAAAAGTGGCTGTTTAGAAGGATTCTCATAAATGCCAACAATTAACTTATCGAACAAAGTTGCTGCTCGTTCGATAATGTCCATGTGCCCGTAGGTGAGGGGATCAAAGGTACCTGGATAAACTGCTACGACCATAGCTAAACCTCCTTTTGGTATATAAAAATAAAAGTGTCACCGTAGCGGCGTTGCTTAACAAGATGAAGTCCATCATAGTCGGAATCTAAGGGAAAGCGGTTTGCGTGGCAAAGCACAATTGTAGAGTTTTCCCCCAACAATTTCGACTTAGCTAGATTTATTAGTAAATTATTGGTAGAAGGGTCAGAGTAAGGTGGGTCTATGAAAATAATGTCATAGCTACTGCTAAGGAAGGCAAGTGCTTTGCTCACACTACAACAGTAAATGTGCGCCCGCTCTAGTTCCCCTATTTTTTCCAAGTTGGTTCTGATAATGTCACAGCAACTTTTTCTGTAGTCAACAAAATCGACCCATTCTGCCCTACGGCTTAGAGCTTCGATACCCAGAGCACCGCTGCCGGCGTATAAATCAAGAACCTGGCGCCAATTAGTAGTGCTGTTCTCCAAAATAGAGAATATAGCTTGCTTTACCACGCTGGTCGTGGGTCTAATGGAGTGCCTTGGTAGAGTTTTTAAATGAGTTCCCTTTACTTTACCACCAGTGACCCGCATTTTTATTGACCTTTAATAATAATTTTATAGTATTATAGTATATTACCATTTTATCGCTTAGTTCAAGTAAGCTGAGCTTGTTGACTGAAAGGGTAGTATGTTCTATACTTGTTAAAACTGCGAGTAGTATTAAAATGAGCACGGGATTTGAAAGGTTTTCTGAAGGAGCTCGTAGAGTGCTGACTCGGGCTCAAGGAGAGGCACAACGCCTGGGCCACAATTACATCGATACTGAGCACATATTATTGGGGATAGCCGGCGAGGAGTTGGGGATTGCGGCCAAAGTTTTGAGTAATTTTGGTATCTCAACGAGTAAGATACAGGCGGCTGTAGAATTTGTAATTGGAAAAGGAGAGCGTCGAGCTACCAAGGGAGATGTTGACCTGGCTCCTCGGGCAAAAAGAGCCATTGAGTTTGCTGTGGATGAGGCGCGTCGTCTTAATTCCAGCTATATAGGTGTTGAGCACCTCTTGCTGGGATTACTGCGCGAAAGCGAAGGAGTAGCTTTTAGTGTTTTAGAGAGTTTTGGTATTACCTTGGAGCGAACACGTGATGAAGTCAATCGAGTGGTTAAGCAGGAAACTGCGCGAGCTCGTACCACAGGTCGCGCGGCCACACGCACGCCAACCTTGGACCAACTTGGGACTGATTTAACTGCTCTAGCCCGGGCGGATAAACTTGACCCTATTATTGGGCGTAACAAGGAGATTGAACGGATAGTCCAAATACTAAGTCGTCGTACTAAGAATAATCCCGCGCTTATAGGCGAAGCAGGTGTAGGCAAAACAGCTATTGTTGAAGGGTTGGCCCAGCGCATAGTAGCTGGGGAGGTTCCTGAGATTCTGCTGGGCAAGAGGATAATAGCCCTAGATATAGGTGCTCTAGTGGCGGGAACAAAATATCGTGGTGAATTTGAGGAGAGATTGAAGAAGGTTATCGAGGAAGAGAAAGCCGCTGGTAATTGCATCTTATTTATTGATGAAATGCAGACTATTGTGGGTGCTGGAGCAGCTGAAGGTGCGGTTGATGCCTCTAACCTCCTGAAGCCTTCGTTGTCGCGTGGCGAGATTCAATGTATTGGCGCCACTACTTTAGACGACTACCGCAAATATGTGGAGAAAGACCCAGCTTTGGAACGACGGTTTCAACCTATCTTGGTAGCTGAGCCTACTATGGAAGAAACCCTGGAAATATTGCGGGGTATTAAACACAGATATGAAGATTTTCACCAATTGGATATAAGCGACGAAGCCTTGCAGACAGCGGCTACGCTGGCTACCAGATATATAGCGGACCGCTTTTTGCCCGATAAGGCTATTGATTTGGTAGATGAAGCTGGCTCTCGAGTACGCATTAAACGGGGTAGTGCCCCCATTGGCTTAGCTGAGGCAAGGCGGGCTTTGGAAAGTGTACGCAAGGAAAAAGAATCGGCTATGGCAGGTCAACAGTATGACTATTCCAGCGAGTTGCGTGCCCGTGAGCTTCAGCTAACGGAGAAACTCGAGACCATGGAAAAGGAGTGGCAGATTAAGCGGGAACAAGGCCGACCTGTAGTTACCCCAGAGGACATTGCTGAGGTAGCCAGCATGTGGACGGGCATACCTGTGATAAAGTTGACTATCGATGAAACCAGCCGCCTTTTACAGATGGAAGAGGCTCTACACCGCCGTATCATTGGCCAGGATGAAGCCATAAACACGGTGGCTAAGGCGGTAAGGAGATCTCGAGCCGGGTTAAAAGACCCGAGGCGTCCCATTGGTGTCTTCATCTTTTTGGGCCCCACCGGAGTAGGTAAAACTGAATTGGTAAGGGCTTTGGCCGAGTTCATGTTTGGCAGCGAAGATGCTTTGGTCAGGCTTGATATGTCGGAGTTTATGGAGCCTCACAATGTAGCTCGCTTGGTTGGAGCACCACCGGGTTATATTGGTTATGAGGAAGGTGGTCAATTAACTGAGGCAGTAAGGCGGAAGTCCTATTGTGCTATTCTTTTCGATGAGATTGAAAAGGCGCATTATAATGTATTCAATATCCTGCTCCAGATTTTCGACGATGGTCATTTGACCGATGCCAAAGGGCGCAGGGTTGATTTTCGTAATAGCATCATAATCATGACCAGCAATGCCGGTGCTGAGCTTATTAAGCGTGATATGAGCCTCGGTTTTTCTACCCATATCGATGGCAAGGGAAAACAACAAGTGGAGTACGAAAAAATGAAGGAGAAAGTACTCGGGGAGATGAAGAAAATTTTCCGGCCCGAGTTCCTTAACCGCATTGATGACACGGTCGTGTTCCATGCTCTAAGCGAAGAGCATATCCGCCAGATTGTGGACCTGATGCTTAAACAGGTTATCGCTTCCCTTGGAGAGAAGAATGTCACTTTGGAAGTAACAGATGCAGCTAGGGATTTTATAGGCAAGAAGGGTTATAACCCTGATTTTGGAGCCCGCCACTTGCGTCGCACTATCCAGAATTTGGTTGAGGATCCACTCTCCGAGGCTTTGCTGCGTGGTGAATTCTTGCCTGGAGACACGGTGGTTGTAGATTGTGTCGAGGAGAAAATTGTAATGAGACCATTGGTTAAGGAGACTGTATAAATATGACTAGAGAAGTAATCGAAGCGCCACTACCTGGAAAAATAGTACGTGTTGAGGTAACCGTGGGGAATACAGTCAAGGAAGGTGGCGTGATTTGCACCATAGAAGCTATGAAGATGGAAAATCCTATATTATCTCCAGTAAAAGCCTCAGTTGTAGAGGTGGCAGTTTCACCAGGGCAAATAGTTAAGACCGGGGAAAAGCTAGCCGTTATCGAGTATTAAATATCTTGGCCAGCAGACTTGAAATCTAATAGTCAGGGCAAATCCAAATTCAAGAATGTTTTCATTTGTCAGCAATGTGGCAAGGAAAGTCTTAAGTGGTTAGGACACTGTCCTGATTGCCAGGCCTGGAATAGCTTCGTAGAAACTAGAGTCACTTCATCCCCCGCTCCCAGCCGGCTTTACTCCAGTGGAAACAGACCCCAGGAACTTTCTCAAGTAGAAAAGGGGGACTTTCTTCGCTTTCCCCTTGGTTTTGCTGAAGTGAATCGAGTTCTGGGGGGTGGTTTAGTTCCAGGCTCTCTGGTGCTTGTTGGCGGCGAGCCAGGAATAGGCAAGTCCACGCTTTTACTCCAAATTTCGGCGATGATGGCTGATAATAATAAAGTTGTCGCCTATATCTCCGGTGAGGAATCTATTAATCAGGTTAAACTTAGAAGTGAGCGCCTCGGTATAAGGGGCACACGGATATATTTTCTCTCTGAGCCCGATTTAGCTGCCGTATTAGAATGCTTGGAAGGTCTTTCTCCTGACTTGGCGATTATCGATTCCATTCAGACTATGTATTTGGAGGATGTAGCTGGGATGCCAGGCAGTATTTCTCAGGTACGGGAGTGCACCTGGAGGTTGGAGAGGTGGGCAAAACAAAATAATGTGCCCCTGTTAATCACCGGGCATGTGACCAAAGAAGGCGCCATCGCAGGTCCGGGAACGCTGGAACATATCGTTGACGTGGTGCTTTACTTCGAAGGCGAGCCATTTAGTAGTTACCGAGTGCTACGCAGCGCAAAGAATCGTTTCGGTTCCACTAACGAGGTGGGAATATTTGAGATGAGCGATAGGGGACTGATAGAAGTAGATAATCCCTCTCAAGTTTTCTTATCCGCATATAAGGATGAAACTATGGGCTCAGTGGTGGTGCCCACTCTTGAGGGGAATCGCCCTTTGTTGGTAGAGATTCAGGCTTTGACTACCTCCAACAGCTTTACTCCACCAAGGCGCATCGCTAACGGCGTTGATTTTAATCGGCTACTGTTGATAATTGCTGTGCTTACCAAACGTGCCGGATTAAAGCTTTTCAACCAGGATATTATAGTCAATGTCACTGGTGGCTTAAGAGTCAATGAGCCAGCGGTTGATTTAGGAATCGCCTTAGCTATTGCTTCCAGTTTTCGTGATGCAGAACCAATTTCAGGCTTGGTTGCTCTGGGAGAGGTGGGGTTGAATGGAGAGCTTAGAGGGGTATCACACGCAGAGAGAAGAATTGCTGAGGCCGTCAGGTTGGGCTTTAAATCCTGCCTCATGCCCAGGCTTAAATCCAAACCATCCTTTAACTTCGCCGATATTCAGTTACTCCAGGTTGGCTCAGTGGCTGAAGCTCTGAGGCTGGGACTTATAAGGGAAGGTAAGAAGGAAAGTGCAAAGGGCGAAAATACAGGGCAAGAATAAAAGTAGTAAGTTAGGTGTGGTTATAGTCGCTGCCGGGACTAGCCAGCGGATGGCGGGTATAAATAAGCTCTTTGCTCCTCTAAGGGGGAAACCTTTACTGGCTTGGTCCGTGGATACCTGTCAAAAATATGGTTTGGTTCAGCAGATAGTTCTGGTATTGAATGATAAGGATTTGGCTCGAGGGCAGAAATTGAAAAAAGAGAGAGGCTGGTCTAAAGTTACTCTATGCCAAGGTGGCGCACGGCGGCAGGATTCAGTGAGGGAGGGGCTAAGACATATGAGGGGGTGTGATTGGGTCATGATTCATGATGGAGCTCGCCCATTCTTGACTTCAGATTTGATTGAGGATGGGCTGAAGATAGTCGGGGATACTAGGGCTGCTGTAGCCGCAGTGCCAGTTAAAGATACTATCAAGCTTGTTGATAGCAAGAATTTGATTGAGGAAACGCTTCAGCGCGACAGGTTATGGGCAGCGCAAACCCCGCAGATATTCAGCTTTGATATGATAACCAGGGCTTATGAGAACCTCGCGGCAGATGCTACCGACGATGCCACTGTTGTGGAACGCCTGGGATATAAGGTGCAGCTCTATATGGGCGATTATAAAAATATAAAGGTGACAACACTTGAAGATCTGGCGTTAGCACGTATCATCTCAAGAGAATGGAAAGAGATAAATTAAGGGTTGGTATTGGTTGGGATAGCCATCCTTTGGTTTCCGGGCGCAGGCTAATTTTGGGAGGCGTTGATATCCCTTATGACAAAGGCCTGTCCGGGTGGAGCGACGCTGATGTGGCAGTCCACGCCATAATAGATGCTTTATGCGGTGCTGCTGATCTGGGCGACATTGGCACCTTATTCCCTTCACAAGAACCGGAATATAAAGATATTTCAAGCTTGGTTTTGTTAAGCAAGACCACCGAACTGCTCAAAGCTAAAGGACTCAGAGTAGTCAACATTGATGTTACTATCATGGCTCAAAACCCCAAGCTCTCACCCTTCGTCCCTGAAATGAAAAAACGCATTGGCCAGGCTTTAGGTGTAGATTCAACACAGGTGACAATCAAAGCCACCACTACCAACGGTTTGGGCTTCATCGGCAGAGGAGAGGGAATGGCTGCCCAGGCTGTAGCTTTACTCCGAGGAAAAGGAACGCCCGAAAGATAGGAGAGGCATGAAGGAATCCATTTCTTCATGCAGAAACTGAGGGAAAGTAACAAATGATTATTGTTGGTCTGACAGGCAGTGTAGGCACGGGCAAAAGCACGGTAACCAATTTTTTTAAAGAGATGGGGGCTTATATAATTGATTGGGATGAGCTGGCTCGGAAAGTAACTCGTCCTCACTTAAAGGCTTGGAAAGAAATAGTAGAGTATTTTGGGAAAGGTATTTTGAATGATGACCTTACCATCAATCGGCAGAAACTGGCCGATATGGTATTTTCCGACAAGGAGAAGGTAGAAAAACTAAATCAGATAGTTCATCCCGATGTATTTAAGGACGACGAAAGAATTACAAATAAGATCAAGAGCCTTGACCCTGATGCTCTAATTATTAAGGACATTCCATTACTACTTGAAGTCGCGCGTCATATATTTGTGGATAAAGTAGTCGTTGTTTCTGCCAGTGAACAAACTCAATTAAGACGACTAGAAGAAAAGGGAATGAGTCGGAAGGATGCCCAAAACAGGATAAAGTCCCAACTTCCCCTTAAGGAAAAAATCAAATCTGCCGATTTTGTTATTAATAATGATGGTCCCCCCGAAGAGACAAAGAGGCAGGTAGAGGAAATATATTCTTTGTTGAGGAAGGGAGAGAAACATGGCAAGAAGAGGTAAGGAGAGACCTTCACGGAAAACAAGTCGCCGGTGAATCTAAACAAATTATCATCAGGAGGTAATTTGGTGAGTCAAATCGAGGCAAAATTACAAAAAGCACTAAACAAAGTGCTGGTCCCCGGGATAATGCGGAGCCTGGTACAGATGAACCTGGTCCGAAGTGCGGAGCTTAACGAAGGCAAGGCGAAAGTGACTTTGGCTTCGACTGCCATCCCTGCCCAATATCATAAGTTGCTGAAGGACCAAGCAACGGCAGCGGTTAGCAAGCTTTCCCGGGTGGAAGAGGTAACTGTCGACCTTGTCGAAGCCAGACCCAAAGAACTTAATCAAATTGAGAAAATAATAGCGGTCATGAGTGGTAAAGGGGGAGTTGGCAAATCTCTGGTAGCTAGTTTATTAGCTACCTCTTTTGCTCGGGAGGGAAAGGACATAGGCATATTGGACGCAGATATCACTGGCCCCAGTATTCCTAAGATGTTCGGTTTAAATGCTCGCCCCAGCGGTAGCGAGACAGGTATTTTGCCCATATTATCGAGGTTGGGAATCGAAATTATGTCCATGAACCTGTTTTTGCCTAGTGAAGATGAAGCGGTTATCTGGAGAGGTCCCCTCTTGTCTAAAGCTATCACGCAATTCTGGGAGGAAGTTCTTTGGGGCAAGCTGGACTGCCTCATAATAGACCTACCCCCGGGTACTGGAGATGCCCCGTTGACGGTGCTGCAGACAATACCTATCACAGGGGTAATCGATGTTTTTACCCCTCAGGAGTTGACCGAGATGATAGTCAAGAAGGCAGTGAGGATGGCACAAAAGATGAATGTTCGAGTTCTGGGAGTAGTGGAGAACATGAGCTATCTCGTATTGCCCGAGACGGGTAAGAAGCTGGAAGTTTTCGGTAGGAGCAAGGGGGAGGAAATGGCCAAGGCCTCCGGAGCTCCCCTTTTGGGGAAGTTGCCCCTCGACCCGGAGTTAGCCAGGCTGTGTGACGAAGGAAGAATTGAGATGTATAGCTCAGATGCTGTGTCTGAACTTTTTGCCAATGTGGTCGCAGCTCTAGATGGGAAGAACGGAGAGTAGTTATACGCGGTCAGGCAGACTGATCTGGCCTATGAAATCTTTTTCTACTGGAGTAGAGAAAATGGCAGAAAAATTTGATGACCCGTTCAAAGAACTGGAGCAATCCATCATGGAGGATATGAAAATGGTCTACTCGGAGAAAACGATTGACCATTTCCTGAACCCCAGAAATCTGGGTAGAATTACCACCCCCGATGGATTTGGCAGGATAATTGGTCCCCATGGGAACACTATGGAAATATACCTTAAGGTGAGAGATGGCAGGGTTATGAATGCTTCTTTCTGGACAGACGGCTGTGGGACTGCTATTGCTTCAGGCAGCATAGTCACCGAGCTGGCTAAAGGGAAGAGCGTTTTGGAGGCTCAGAAAATTACTCAGCAAGATATACTGGATGCCTTAAGAGGGCTCCCTGAAGATAGCCTCCACAATGCTCTCTTGGCAGCTAATACTCTTAAAGAAGCAATCAAGGACTACTTGGCTTCCAAGTAAGTGATATGATTCAAAGGATTGCTAGCTTAGTTAGTAAGGCCTAAGGGATGAGGAAAAGGCATAGCTTGGAATTGAAGCCCATCGGCATAATTCATTCTCCTTACAAGAATACGGGGAAAGCCCCTTATCAGGGCTATAAAGGTGAGGAGATTTCTCAGATAGAGATATTTAAGGAATTCGAAGAAGGCTTAAAAGACATTGAGGGATTTTCCCACATCACCATCATTTATTGGTTTCATAAGTCCCAGGGATATCATCTGTTGGTTAAGACGCCCTGGGACGATAGTTTACACGGTCTCTTCACCACCAGATCACCGCATAGACCTTGTCCCCTTGGGTTGACTGTAGTGGAGCTGGTAGCCAGAGAAAAGAATATCCTTAAGGTGAAAGGACTGGACGCCATAGACGGCACTCCCCTTTTAGACATCAAGCCATATATTCCTGGAGTAGACGAAAGGTCGGTTGTCAAACCTGGCTGGCTGGAAGGCAAGCTGGGGAAGGAAAGAAGCTGACAGCAACTCATATCTCCATACTGCTGGCCGTAGGGGCAGGTGCTGGTTTCGCCAGCGGATTGCTGGGAATTGGTGGCGGAGCCATCATGGTTCCCGTCAGCTACTGGCTTATCCTGGCTATGGGTATTTCTCCAGATATTGCCATAAGAATAGCCTTCGGGACAAGTTTGCTGGTGATTTTGCCGACAGCCATAAGTGGGAGCTGGGGGCATAATAAGAGGAAGGCAGTTCGCTGGAAAACCGCTTTAATTCTAGGCTCATGTGCCTTGGCCGGGGCTCTGGTGGGAGCTACCCTGGCAGCTCACCTTCCTGGTGAAATATTGGAAACAGGTTTTGGAGTGCTGGTTCTGGCTGTTGCAATATGGATGGGCTTGGAACTACTGCCCAAGTTGAGAAAAGAGGCTGGAGAGCCACGGGAAAACTTCGGGCTTGTGGCGGCTTGCGGATTCCCTATAGGCATGGTAGCAGGGCTGACTGGAGTTGGTGGTGGGGTATTGATAGTCCCTGTGCTGGTGTTAGCATTAAATTTTCCCATGCACATTGCTGTGGGAACATCGGTGGCTTCAATAATACTTGCCAGCCTGGGTGGTATTGTTGGCTATATCGTAAATGGACTCGGAGTATCTGGCCTGCTCCCTTATTCCATAGGCTATATAAATTTGCCAATATGGCTATGCTTGGCAGCTACTAGCATACCCTTGGCCCAGCTTGGAGCTCGGGCAGCACATGCCCTGCCGGCCAAACAACTAAGGTATATCTTTATTGCTTTTCTGGTCTACGCGGGCTTACGGATGATTGGCGTATTTTAACTGGGCACAGGGCTTTGAGCCCTAAAAGGCACTCAGAATCGGCGACGTACCCACATCTACTGGTCTACCAGAGTACGCTACATATGGGCTTTAGAAAGTCGAACCGACTAGAGTAAAGGCAGCCGAGGAGCAGTACTCCCAGAATTATCAGTATTGTGGCACCTACTGGTCTGGAATACTTGGCATATCGGTCTCCCAGGCGTGAAGTCAGAGCAAAAGCGGCTGTGCCGAAGATAATGAGGTCGTCAAGCATGAAAAAGACATCGTATAGCAGTATATAGCCATAGTATTGCAAGGTGGAAAGATTGCTCAAAGATAAAACTTGAGTGAAAACCGCCGGAATTGCTGCGGAACAGACGAATTCGACAGCATTTACCGCAAAGGCCAGAGCTATAATTCCTCCTAAAATTCCCCAGGTTAAGGGAGAGGAGACAATCTTCTGTACTTTGGTCATCGTCTTTGTTCGGGATTCCTCGTCTGTAACTTCACAGACAACGGCGCCTTTTGTCTTTATCACCTCCCTTATTTGCAATGCCCCTCCACCCAGAGCGACCAATCCAATCACAATCGTCACTCCCTTGACGTAGCCAATGAACAGGAAGGCATTGAGCCACGCTGTCATGAACAGAAAATACAGGACTCCTGAAGCTAAAACAAAAGAGCCGCAAATCAGCCATATTCTTTTTCTATCTCTCAAGGTCGCTACTATGGATATAAGGTAAACAAGTACCCACATAGCACAGGGGTTGAAGCCGTCCACAAGACCCAAAATTATGGCCAGAGCTGGAAGAGAATAATCAGAAAGTACAATTTCCCCTATGAGGGGCAATTTGATTTTATGTTTGGGTTCTCCACTTGTCGGCGGCGGGCAGTTCCCCGCCAGACATTGTTGCAAAGCTTCCTCAATTGCTCTGCCCGTTGTTTCCTCGGATACCCAGCCACCAAATACTTGATTTCCGAAGATTGTTATGGGAAACCCCGGCTCCTCCTCTATCCCTAGCGCGGCAAGCATCTCAGATAATAGGGCACTTCCCTCAGGTGCAGTGGCGTCGTGTTCAACAATTTGAATTGAAGGGTATGTAGCTTTTAACTTGTCATTAAATGGCCTTTGTTCCTCACAGTGTGAACAGCCGGGAAGATAAAAGAAATAGACCTTATAACCTTCACCGGGACTTGACGTTCCCCGACTCGTGAATCCGATGACCATTCCCAGGATTATCAGGGATATAATCAGGTATCTCTTGAAGCGGTCCTGGAAGGTGTTTTTCAGAAAATTGGTCAACCCATTATATATTGACAAATGCCATTTCAAAATAGCCTCTCCTGCTTAGGATTTTCTACAGGAAAGGCACGCGGTGTGTACATCGCCCATGGGAAGACTATGCCCTTAGCTAGAATGAAATTTCTAATAATTCCAATCCCCAGGAACCACATGTACAAGACGGTATATGGAAAACTATGTTCTTACCCACCTTATTGCCAGCGGCATCAGACACTATTGCCGTGATTGTAACTTGAACGGAGCTCTCATTCGGGGCAGTCCAGGCAATATTAGAGCCCTCCCCGGAAATATTGCCGCCTGTGCAGGACCATTCGTAAGACAGTTCGCCGCTGGTGTTTGAAGCAACGCACTCAATGTCGTATTCCCTGTTTTTCCAGACATCGCAATCGCACCCAAGCTTGGTGGGTTTTCTCAAAAATGTGTTCCCTTTGGGAGTAACAACCAGCTTTTCAATAGTTGGCGGAGGATTAAGTGCCACGCTGAGAGGTACAAACCTTGTGTCTTCCCCACCATAGCCATCCTTAACCACAATTGTAATGTTGTATGTGCCAACTTCTTGGGGAGCAGTCCAGTTTACAGCCGTGCCTGTGCCAGAAATATTACCTCCACTGGCTGTCCACTCATAGCTCAGATTGTCGCCATCAGGGTCTGAAGCATCACACGTCACCTGGAGACTACCCGAAGGACTGGTCCAGGCTGCATCGGCCACCAGGCTCTCAATGGCCGGCGGCTGATTGCCCCTAACTTCGATGGTTACATTTCCCGTGACTTCGCCACCGCGGCCATCGGTCACCGTGACTGTAACATTGTAGGAGCCTGAAGAGCCAGGAGCAGTCCAGGTAACCGTAGCTCCTTCCCCAGTTATTTTGCCTCCGCTAGCCGACCAGTTATAGCTTAGCTGGTCGCCACGGGAGGCTGTAGCATTACACGTCACATTGATACTACCTAAAGGAGCGATCCAGTCCGCCTCAGCTTTCAGGTTGGTGATAGCTAGCCGATGGTTGGCTAGCATCGTGTACAATAGGATTGAAATTAACACTGCTGCCACCACAATTCCTATAATTACTAGATATCTTTTTCTGTTCATTAGTTTCTCTCTCCTGAAGTCTTTTTCATTCAAGCCTGCATCCAGGGCATCACATATATTACTACTTTTATAAGATGATGGAAACTACCACATATCTTTGCTTAGTTCAAGCAAAGGCGTCTCAGCTATAAAGTACATCCGCAACCAAAAACTCGTTTCCCTGTCGTTAGCGAGCGAAAAGTGCCGAATTCCTGTCTTTTTCAGAAATCTTCTGTATCAAAGACTCACGGTGTGCAGGCCATCACTTGGAAGACTATGCCTTAGCTGCAGCCGCTATTTATCTCCTAATTCTATCTAAACTCACATGGTGCACAAGGCACCACTTCCAAAACTACACTCTTCTTGACCCAATTACCTACGCCATCAAATACTTTTACCGTGACTGTAACGTCACCCACTGTATTCGGAGCAGTCCAGGTAATATTAGAGCTCTCCCCGGAAATATTGCCGCCTGTGCATGTCCAATTGTAACTCAGTGTGCCATTGTCTGAAGCAATGCACTCAATAGTGTAATTATATGTTTTCCCGACCTTGTACCCGGTAGTGGTTTTTTTCAAATATGGGTGCCCTATAGCAGTAACAATCATATTTTCAATAGTGGGCGGAGGACCATTTGACGCGGTGAGAGATACCAATCCTGTGGCATTATTACCATGACCATCATCAACCACAACTGTGATGTCGTACATACCCACTTCTCCAGGAGCAGTCCAGATAACTTCAGGCCCCGTGCCTGAAATATTACCCCCGTTAGCCGACCAGTTATAGCTTAGCTCGTCGCCATCGCGGTCTGAAGCATTACATGTCACCTGGAGACTACCCAGGGGAGCAGTCCACCCGGGTGCCTCAGCTTCCAAGCTGGCGATAACTGGCCGACGGTTGATCGAACAAGCTGAGGCCAAAAGCAATACTACTACCGCCACAACTCCCACGATTATTAGATATCTTTTTCTGTTCATTAGTTTCTCTCTTGAAGCCCTTCTTGTTCAAGCCTGCATCCAGGTCATCACATAATATATTACCACTATTATATTGGATTTGTTAAGAGCAATGCCCCCCCCTCTGTCATTGCGAGGCTGACTTTAGTCAGCCGAAGCAATCTCAGTGAGGGATAAAAGAGTGCCGCGCTTCGCTCGCAATGACAAAACGGAAGGTCCCCGAGATGGCAAGTGGTCTCTACAGATTGATACATGTGCTGGCATTATTGAATTGGCAAGAAGATTCACACTAGCAACGGTATTTTCGCTTAGCGTGGTGATTTGGACTGGCATTTTTGATATATCTCCACTATGCAGCTGAAATTACTTTTATTTCGTCTCCCACTATCGCGCCCAGAAAGTCACAAGCGCTTCCATCTCTTAGCGAGACTTCAAGATAACCACTGCTGCCCACAATAGCCATTATCCCTTCCTTTTGCGCATAGTAGTCACTGATACCTTGAATACAGTACCCAGCCACCTCAATCATGATATTCTTTCCGGTTAAATCATTGCTTTTAATATTGGTAATCAAGGTGCCAAAGCGGTCAACATGTAAGACCCGGCCAACTAAATTACCCTCTGTATCAAGGGTCGGTTTTGGTATAGGAAGGATATGCAGAGAGTTGATTTTTTCCCCGAATTCATAAGGGGAAATGCCTAGGGAGAGGCCAGCAGCCACCGGGGCAAAAATATCCCTTCCATGGAAGGTAGGGCTGACTGGATGTCGCCAGAAACGAGGGTCGGTAATAGCTGCAGCTTCAAGACCTTTCTTAAATACTATCTCTTTGAGATCGTGTGTCTGTTCGGTTAATGAGCAACTTTCAACGGAAAATAAATCATCAATTATATAGCTGAGGATGCCATTATCGGGGGCAACGAAGATAGCCGAAGGTGTTTTCAGTATTATTCCCTGGCGCTCACTACCTACGCCGGGGTCAACAATAGCCACATGAATTGTTTGCTTAGGGAAGTAGCGATAAGCAGTACTAAGTATAAAAGCAGCCTGAATGATATTCTGCGGCTTGATAGAATGGCTGATGTCTATAATATTAGCTTCAGGGTTAATGCTTAAGATAGCGCCTTTCACAACGGCAACGTAAGCATCCTCATAACCAAAGTCGGTAGTCAGGGTTATTATGGAACTCATCTATAGATGCTTAGACTGGGCAACGATTATAATAGCAAGAACAACAAGCACGACAGCTAAGATTATCGTCAGCTTGAAAAGGGTGCTTTCTATCCCTCGCCGAGTTCGATACACTGAATCAGCTTGCCCAAAGATACCCCCTATGCCTCCACCGCGTAACTGAAATAACACAGTGGCAATTAAGGCTATTGATACTAGTATCTGGGCGATTAAAAAATAAGTAGGCAATTTATTTACCTCCTAGTTCCTGTATAATAATCTCTCTTACTACGCCTGGATTAGCCCTTCCTCTGGTAGTTTTCATTACCTGCCCTATAATAAACGTCAAAGCCTGCTGTTTGCCAGAGGCATAATCTGCTACTGCCCCGCTATTATTGGCTATCACTTGTTTTACCACTTCCCTTATTTCACCGACATCACTAATCTGGTTGAGTTTCTTTTCTGCTATAATCTCGCTGGCTCTCTGGCCAGTGCGAAACATCTCCTCAAGCACTATCTTGGCCGCCGGTCCGCTTATAGTGCCATTATCTACCAAGTCCAGCATTTCTGCTAGATGTTTCGGACTTATTTTAGCATTTTCAATCTCAGTGTTGGTAGCGTTAAGCAGCCGGCTGAAATCTCCCAAAAGCCAGTTGCTAACAGCCTTTGCTTTGCTGGAATCCATTAGCTTAACACAGTTTTCAAAATAATCTGCCATGGCCTTAGAGCTAGTTAGAACATTAGCATCATACAAGGACAAGCCATATTGGGTCATAAATCGGTCTCTGCGGACTTCGGGTAATTCAGGGAGTCTGGCTCTGATTTCCTCTATCCAGGCTCGGTCCCAAACCAGAGGAGGCAAATCAGGTTCGGGAAAATATCGGTAATCATCAGCATACTCTTTAGTTCTCTGGGTCACTGTTATGCCTGTTTCATCTATCCAACCTCTGGTCTCCTGTACCAGTTCTCCCCCTTCCTCAAGCACATTTCTTTGTCGCCTCGCTTCATATTCCAGAGCCTGGTAAACCGCCTTGAAACTGTTCATATTTTTAACTTCTACCTTGGGCAAGAGATTTTTATTATTTGATGGACGTATGCTTATGTTGGCATCACATCTAAAGCTCCCTTCCTCCATGTTGCCAGTGGACACCCCCAGATAACGCAAGATATTGTGTAACTTGATAAGATAATCCCGAGCCTCCTCGGGGGAGCTTATTTCGGGTTCGCTAACAACTTCCATCAAGGGCACTCCGGAGCGATTGACATCTACCAGACTATAATCCCCCCTGTGCCACAATTTAGAGACATCCTCTTCGAGATGCACCCTGGTGATGTTGACTCTTTTCCTGCTGCCGTTGCTATCAATGGTTAGCCAACCTCCTCTTCCAATGGGAGCATCATACTGGGAAATCTGGTAACCTTTCATCAGGTCAGGGTAAAAGTAGTTCTTACGGTCGAACTTGGTATATTCAGGGATGGTGCAATTTAAAGCCAGGGCAGTCATTACCGTATATTCCATTGCTTTTCCATTGATGACAGGGAGAACGCCGGGCATGCCCAGGCAGATAGGGCAGACGTGGGTATTGGGAGGAGCGCTGGCATAATCGGCGCTGCAGCTACAGAACATCTTGCTCTTGGTTAATAGCTGAGTATGGACCTCCAGGCCAATGACGATTTCATAGGTCATAGCTTTCGCTCAGTATAGCAGCGTTATCAGACAAGGGCAAGGAGCAGCCGATTTGACCCACAGTTTGAAGTATTGCTAAAATTGAATTAGGGGATATAGCTCAATTGGGAGAGCGCTGCGTTCGCATCGCAGAGGTCGGGGGTTCGAATCCCCCTATCTCCACCATAAAACCCGGGAAAGACGAGGGTTGTGGTAATAGCGTGCCCCTGTAGCTCAGATGGATAGAGCAGCGGTTTCCTAAACCGCGTGTCGGGCGTTCGAGTCGCCCCAGGGGTATTTTTGATATAATTACGCTGATTTAGGGGCGTAGCTCAGTTTGGCTAGAGCAGCGGTCTCCAAAACCGCAGGTCGCGGGTTCGAGTCCTGCCGCCCCTGCCAGGCCGAGGTGGTGGAATAGGCAGACACGCCATCTTGAGGGGGTGGTGGGCGCAAGCCCGTGGGAGTTCAAATCTCCCCCTCGGCACCAGGATTTGCTTGCGGGAACTAAAAAAAGACGGTAAAATCTGTTTAGGGCGGAAGTAGTTCAGCGGTAGAATGCTTCCTTGCCAAGGAAGAGGTCGCGGGTTCGAATCCCGTCTTCCGCTCCAGTAAATTTGGTAGTTGCGGCGGTGTAGCCAAGAGGTTAAGGCAGGGGTCTGCAAAACCCCGATGCGGCGGTTCGAATCCGCCCGCCGCCTCCTTGAGTTGTCAACTATCAGGCCGAGGTGGCGGAATGGTAGACGCGGCGGACTTAAAATCCGCTTCCTGCAAGGGAGTGTGGGTTCGAGTCCCTCCCTCGGCAGTAAATTAACCCCACAGAAATTCAAAAATCAGAATTTTTTGAAAAATGCAGCCGCATTGTTTACCATTTCCAGTGTGAAGGAAGGGATTCCTTCACGCCTCAACAAGCTTACCCCTCTTAAGATAAGAGGGGTAAGGGGAGTTATGAAGAATGCGCGCGGTGCTGAGCAAACAACAAGATGATGCCCTAGGGAAATAACCCCCCTTAGATCCCCCCTTATTTTAAGGGGGGATATTGAGAGAGACCCTCAATTTGTGGTTTGAAGTAGAGCGCCTTTGGGATTGCCACGCACTTTCCAGGTGCTCGCAATGACACTCCTCCCTGTCATTGCGAGGCTGGCAACAACCAGCCGAAGCAATCTCAGAGATTCTTCGTTTCGCTCAGAATGACAGAGAGGGAAAGGGTTCGCAATGACAAAAGGAGCGAAGGGCTCGCAAAGATAGTACCTTTCTCTCATTGACTTCTGCAATATTCCGAATTATACTTTTTTAACTACGTGAACGGAGGCAAGGTATGACAGAAGTCAATAAGGCGGTAGAAGCAGCAAAAGACCCCCCAGTCGTAAGCGGCATGGTGGACAATGAGATAGCGATAAAATTGATAGCTGAAATGCTGGCGGGAAGGATTACTAATATTAAACCCCAGTATGATTTCACCACTGAGCTGGGCTTCACCTATCCAGCCGTTGAACAAACACTAAAGGTCAAAGGCAAGGAAGCAGCAGCAATTATGGAATCCCTGGCTGCTAAGGGTATCGTGAACAAGAGTTTCTTCGATAGGTTCCTCCGTTGTCGCCGGTGCCAGTCAGTAAATTTAAGACCAAGCACCCACTGCCCTAAATGTAGCTCAGGACATATTGTCCGGGGCCGAATCCTCGAACACTTTGCCTGCAAGTATGTCGGCGTTGAAGACGAATTTACAGCCAAGGGTAGATACGTATGCCCCAGGTGTAAAATGGAGCTGCGGACTATAGGCGCCGACTACCGGAGCCAGGGAGTGCTATACAAGTGCCGTGATTGCAGCGAGATATTTAATGTGCCCTTTCTAAAGTGGCGCTGTCTGAAATGTTCCTCGCTTGCTAATGAGGATGAGGTTGACGAGGTAGTTATCTACGCGTATAGCTTTGATGAATCAAAGAGAAACTGGCTGGAATTTGAACTGCAGCCTAAAGTGCGGTTCGTTGAACTCTTGAGGCAGCACGGCTATAAAGTAACGGAAAATGCCAGAGTGAAGGGAAGGTCGGGGGCAGAACATTGCATGGATATACTGGCTACCAGGGATGATGGCGTCGTTACCCATACTGTCGCTATCGGGATTGAGATTGCCAGGGATAGGATAGGACTGGACAGGGTACTGGATTTTGATGTCAAAGCCTACGATAGTGGCATTCACGATAAAATACTGCTTATCATCCCCGAGTTAGGCGAAGAGGCGAGGAAATTTGCCAGCTACCAGAGAATAAAGGTGCTGGAACCCAAGGACCTGGAGCTAGTGCTGATAGGTAGTCCCCAGCCAGGCCGGGAAATAGTGAAGGAGCCATTTGAATTTAAGTCCAAATCACAGCTTATACAATACCTGGAGAAACAGGGCTACATAGTAAAGGAACATGCTGAAGTCAAAGGCCGGTCCGGCGCTGCCCACAATATAGACATACTGGCTACCAACGATGAGGGCATCATTACTCATCGTATTGCTATCGGCATCGAGGTGGATGAGAAGCCGATGGGACTGGACAGGGTATTTGACTTCGACGACAAGGCTTATGATACCGGTATTATGGACAAGGTCTTTATTGCTGTTCCCGGGCTCACCAGGGAAGCCATGCAGTTTGCCAAGCGTCAGGGAATAAGGGTCCTTGCGGTCAGTAAACTGTAGTCAGTAGTCAGTAGCCAGTAGTCAGAATCCAGCATTCAACATTCAGAATATTCCACTACGGACTACTGATCCCCTGTTTTTTAGCTTAGCCAATGAGATTGCCGCGCTCCCGCCTGCCATAGCTGTGCGGCGGGCAGGTCGTTCGCAATGACATCTCTTCTTGTCATTGCGAGGAGCACAGCGACGAAGCAATCTCGGTGGGGCTGGTGGAATGGGGATTGCCACGCCCCGACAAGTCGGGGCTCGCAATGACACACGCTCCCTGTCATTGCGAGGCTGACTTTAGTCAGCCGAAGCAATCTCGGTGGGGGGCAATAGAGATTGCCACGATTCGTTCACACTGACAACCGCCTCCACATCAAACGGTTTTGAATTTGGAATTTGGGAATTAGAATTTGTTTGGTATTTGGTGCTTGGAATTTAGGATTTGGAGCGGAGCGCCTTTGGGATTTGGGGAAAGGGGCTGGTGGGGCTAATACTATCTTCCTATTACTGATGGGTGATTGACGGCTACAAAAGCTGAGCTATACTATACATATCCAATGAATTACTGGAGCTAAACCCAGAAAAACCAAAGGAGGTGAAAGAAGCGCAGAGGATAATATATCTATCAAATAGCTTACTGGAGCTAAATCCAGAAAAATCAAAAAATGGAGGTAAAAAGGAAAAAAGAATGGAAAAATTTATGAAAATGATGCACCGTGGAGAGAAGGGCTTCACCCTGATTGAACTGCTAATCGTGATTGCCATTCTGGGCATTATCGCCGCCGTGGTTATCCCCAACATCGCTGGCTTCTTGATCTCGGGGCAAGTGGCGGCAGCCAACACCGAAGTGGAAAACGTCAAAACGGCGGAACTGGGTTACTTTGCTAACTATAATGTGTGGCCCGTTGATTCAACCAACCTGACCGCGACCGGCTACATTTCAGGAGTCCTTAAGGCTGTCTACACGTTCGACACGAGCTATGGGTGGGCAACAAATGCGACTCCTACTGTTGGAGGTTGGAGCGGAATCGTGTTTACTGGGAGCGTTCCAGGTGCCTCAGGGCAGCACGGGCATTGGGCGAAAGCATAAGAATCACATTAGGATGATAGTCAGGTGATGAGGAATAAGTTGCCGGCGGAGTCAGCGTTAGCTAACTCCGCCGGTAGGCGTTTTTATATTCAAGTAGGCAGGAGTCAGGAGTCAGCTAAAGAAAATCTAAATCCCAAGTAACAAATCCCAAAGCCCTAAGCAATATCAAATGACAAAGCTCAAAGGACTAAACGGTTTTGCCACCTGAGCAATCTGATTTTATCAATTTTTCCAAACTTGCCCCTCTTAAGATAAGAGGGGCAAGGCCTGCCCGCCGAACAAATTCTTTGGCAGGCGGGGGAGTTATGGAAATTATGAAAATAACCCCCTTTAATCCCCCTTACTTTAAGGGGGAGATTTAAGGGAAGAAGTAGTTTCGACATTTAAGCATTTGGATTTCAATTGTTATTTGGATTTTGGAATTTAGCAAATCAGATTGCCACGCTCCGCTCGCAATGACACCCTTCTGTCATTGCGAGGCACGACAGTGTCGAAGCAATCTCAGCGGCGGCAATGAGATTGCTAATCGCCTCCCTATTTGCTTGGTGGTCCCGGAAGAACCTCCCCCAGAAGTACTGGAGAGGCGAGGGATTTCTCCTTCTTTTACGACTAATACTATGAGAAAGGTAATAGTCCATTAATACTATGCGAAATACAGATGACTCTGCTGGCAATGAAGAGCGATTAGTGACCCCGGCGAGGGATTACCGTGCTTTGCTCGCAATGACACGCCCCCTCGTCATTACGGAACACACCCCCCTGTCATTGCGAGAGGAGAAGATTCCTCGCTTACGCTTCGGAACAGGCTCCGCGATCTCCCTGGAACCAGGGGATTGCCACGCAGAGCTTACCCTGAGGAGAGGCGAGATTCTTCGGCCCGACAAGTCGGGGCGAAGAATTACAGGAGATGAAGACCTCGCAACGACACGAGAAGAGGCGAGGACAAGCCCTGCCCTTGAAGTTGAAAATGATGCAGCGGCGGAATTTATCTCCGCCTTACCCCAAACGGGGTCGAATTTGAAAATTAGAATCTATTTAGGTATGTCCTGAGCGAAGGTGAGATTCTTGGTCTGCGGCTCAGAATGACACCCCCCTTGTCTCAGCTCCCTTTTGTCGTTGCGAGGCACGACAGTGCCGAAGCAATCTCGGTGGGGTACAATAAAGATTGCCACGCTCCGCTCGCAATGACACACCCTTCTTGTCATTGCGAGGTACGGCAGTACCGAAGCAATCTCGGTGGGGTGCAATGGATTGCCACGCACCTTTCAGGTGCTCGCAATGACAAAAACCGAAGGACTCGCAATGACAAACGGCTTACCCCAGACGGTTTTGGATTTGGAATTTAGAAATTAGAATTTGTTTGGTATTTGGTGCTTGGAACTTAGGATTTGGAGCGGAGCGCCTTTGGGATTTGGAATTTAGTGTGTTATGAGCTTGACTGTAGTTTTACGTTGCCGACGAGTTTTTCCACTTCCTGGCGGTCATTGCAGAAATCAAGCACGGTTTTGCCAGTGATGATGCTCTTAAGATAGAGGCTGACCAGGGCTTCGTCAAGCGAAATCATGCCCATTTCCCGGTGGGTACGGATGACATTAGGTAACTGGTAGATTTTGCCTTCACGAATGAGGCTCTTCACTGCTGGATTGCCAAGCATAATTTCTACGGCGGCTACCCTCCCTGAGCCATCAGCCCGGGGCACGAGCACCTGACACAACGCAGCAACAAGTAGCGAAGCCAGCCGTGTCTGAGCCAGGTGGCGCTGATGAGGTGGGAACAGATCTATTATCCTCTCCATTGCCTGAGTAGCGCTGGGGGCATGGCCGGTAGTTAATATAAAGTGCCCGGTCTCAGCTACGGTAAGGACAGCGTCGGCAGTCTCCGGATCTCTCATTTCCCCGACCAGAATCACATCCGGGTCCTGCCTTAAGATATGCTTTAGAGCATTGTCAAAGGATAGGGTATCAGAGCCCAACTGACGCTGGGTCACAGAACACTTAATGCTAGGGTAAACATATTCTATGGGGTCTTCAATAGTAACCACATGACGGGTCTCATGAGTATTCAAGTGCTGAATCATAGCTGCCAGGGTGGTAGTTTTACCACTGCCGGTAGGTCCAGTAATTACTACCAGTCCTCTGGGTTTCATGGCCAGCTCTTTACATATCTGGGGCAGCTCCAGTTCATCTATGGTGGGGATTTTTGGTGGCAGCAAGCGCACGGCCAGGCTGATAGACCCGCGCTGCTGAGCGGCATTGCATCTCAGACGACCGACATCAGGTAAGGTATAGCCAAAATCAAGCTCCAGCTGGCGGTGGTAGTATTCTCTCTCCTCAGGCGTGGTTAGCTGGAGAAAAGCTTCATTTATATCCTCAGAAGTTAGTGCAGCTACACCGTTTGCTGATTCCAGGGAGCCGTCGATGCGGAACGCTGCCGGGCTGCCAGCAACCATATGCAAATCGCTCGCCCTCCTTGACTTACCTACCCGAAGCAGTGCAAAAATATCCATATCTTTTGCCTTCTATGGTCAACCGCTGATTTATAGTATATCTGAGTATATTTATAATATAGTGTAAGCTGCCTTCACCCTTATTGTCAATATCCCATTAGTAATAGTGATAAAGTCCTAGCCTCACCGTATTAGGGTGTCATTGCGAGCGACCTGCCCGCCGCACAGCTATGGCAGGCGGGAGCGCGGCAATCTCATTATCTCCACGAGATTGCTTCGGCACTATCGTGCCTCGCAACGACAGAGAGAGGGTGTCATTGCGAGCGACCTGCCCGCCGTACAACTATGGCAGGCGGGAGCGCGGCAATCCCATGCCCCTCACCGAGATTGCTTCGTCGCTATGCTTCTCGCAATGACAGGGGGGAGGGCTCCCCCCAATGGCGCTCCTTTAATAGCGATATATTCCTTACCTTATCAAGAGAAAGCGAACCAGCGCGATGATGGCCACCGCTATTGCAGTTATGATAGCAATGAATCCCCATAGGGGTAGGAGTCCGGCTCGGAAGGAACGGGCCGCGGTCCAGGCGCCTGCATTCTCTGCGCCATCCACGGCTTGCACAATCCAGTAGTAGGTGCCATAAGGCAGGGCTCTTGTCTCCTCCAGGGTATAGTTCGTTCCGACTATGCCCGCAACCGAAACTATGGGGTCAACGAATCCTCCAGTGGCGGTGACGTCAGTACTGGCTGCTATTTGCAGGCTATAGCGAACTCCACTGTCATCGGATACTGCTGACCATTCAAATGTTGGCGTCACCCTGCCCACAAGCCCCACCATGCTTCCGTGGGATGGTGAAATGAGCATTGGTGTGTCCGGAGGGTCTGATTCCATGGTGAAGGTGGCAGTGGCATCGGTTCCCGCAGCATCCTCGGCTGCTACCTCGCGCTCGCCATATTGGCTCTCGGGCACGACAAAACTTGTCACAAAGCTGCCTTTGCCGTTGGTCCTGGCTGTCGCTACCTGGCTACCATCGTACTTTATGACCACATCTCTGTTGGCGGCAAATCCACGGCCAGTGGCGGTCAAGTCTATGCCCACGTATCCTCCTTCAAGAGACAACACGATGCCAGGCTCTATCTTGAAGTTGAGTGCGCTGACGTCTTCTTTCATGGTCTGCTCTCCCTCGGCGGTGACGCTATATGGGCCTGCGGGCACCTCGGGCACCTCGAAGCTCCCCTCCCAGTCACCTTGAGAATCGGCTTTGATGCCCGTGACTATTGCCTCTCCATGAAACAATATCTGAATGCCACTCTCGTAGGCCGCAAATCTGCTGCCTGTCATTGTTATGCTTTCGCCCACAATGCCCGATGATTTATCTACGCTTATCTCCGCCGTTATTTTAAAGATGGCATCTTCGACATCGTATAGCTTACTCTCAGCACCCTGGGCGTCTAGCTTGTGTTCTCCCCTGGTAGACGTGGGAATTGAGAAACTCGTTTTCCAACTGCCCTTGTCATTCGCTGTGATATTCCCTTCTATCGTTTTGTAGTTGCCATCGAGGTAATACCTCAGTTCGATGCCTGTTTCATTCTGGGCAAAGCCCTGTCCTTTCACGGTAACATTAGTGCCCACAGGACCTTCTTCGGGATTTACCATCAACCTCGGCTTCACGGTAAAGTAGGTATCCATTTCAACAGTCCCTATGGAGGTTCCTACCACAGCGAGCACTTTATGGTCTCCCTTACAGCCTTCGGGAATGGTGATGGTGATTGCGAAATTTCCGTTGATATCGGTACTGCCTGTGGCTATGCTGGTCCCATCATAATAGATGTCAACATATGCGTTCTCATGAAAATATTGACCATTGACGGCGATATTTATTCCGGGGACTCCCGAGGTGGAGGAGAGCTCAATAGAAGGACACAAGGCTTGTGCAGGCACAACCGGCAGGGCAATGGCGATGAAGCAGACGACAAGAACGATGGCCAGTTTTAGCAGCAATTTCATCCCACTAAGCCACCTGCTAATATTTGGTGAACTCCTTTCTTTGTTGGTCCTTCATAATCCTCGTGTTCTCGCTATTATAAACAAAAAGGCGGCTCGCCATGACCTTTATGCCGCCATTTCTGCAAATGACTTTATTTTGTTAAGGAGAACGTAAAACTAAACTCGCCTTCACCACCGCTGATGGAGGAAATCCAGACTTGCGAAAATCTCCCGCTCGCCCTTAAATCTCGAGCATAACTAAAAATGCCATCATTTGAACCCACCCCGTTCACAGTTACTGAGCTGCCCCCATCATTGACATTGCTCAAGGTTACCTTATCTGCCGCCAGGCTTACAATCTGGGTCAAGTCGTCGTAAAACGTGGCCCGCCGCTCTTCCATAGTAGTAATTCTGCTATCAAGCTCACTGGCAGTAGCTTCTAGCGACCCAACCTGTGCACCCAATGCCGCTACTTCACTCTGCTTTTGGGTAACACTGTTCTGAGCAAGTACCAGGTTGGAACGCAATGTCCCAGTCTGAGCGCGATTATACTGGACAAAAATTACTCCGAAGATAATCAGCCCGATACCAATGACAATACCCACGGGGACAAGGACTCGTGCTATAGAGAAACCCGGGGGCACATAGACCTCAGGCAGGACATTGAGATTCACTGATGAAAAGTTAGCTCCTGCCTTTTCTGTCAGTAGTTCCTTGAGAGCCAGCCCGATATTGACCAAGAATTCGTTGGGGTTGAAGCCCTCGGGGAGTTTCACAGGTGAGGGCAACGGTGACACCACATAGCCGCCTGTCTGGCTACCCACTAATTGCCAGGCCTCCGGTGCTTCTGCCAGGTCGCCGCAGACAAACACAGGTACAGTTGCATCTAAAGGCTTTTCCATGTGGCTGGAATTATAAAAGGCCACAGTCCTCTTGAACTCTTCAGCGATAAGCGGCAGCCTTTCCTCTAAAGATTCAGCCTCGCCGGGCAGGGATAACCTGCGGATGACCTGGGGGAGCCTGTCTGCTATAACCATAATATCCAGGTGCTCTAACCGGGCATTTACGATGATTGCTCTGGGCTCATTCGGGATTCGGCACAGGGCTAAAGGAGCTAAGTCCAGAATATATGGCCTGACACCGGCCTGATGTAGCGTTCTGACCAGAGCATCAACCAGATTACGGGGGAAGGTGACCAGGAAAACACGACCTTCTCCTCTCGGGGCAGGAAGGCGCTGATATGAAAAGTAAACTTCTTCTAAAGGCGTTGGTATCGTTCTCCTTGCCTCGCGCTTTATTGCCTCAGGCATTATAGCTTCAGGCAGTTCGGGCAGGGTTATGATACGATACAGAGAATCATGTCCGCTTAAAGCAGTGATAACCTTGTTTGCCTTTGCTCCCGTCTCTTTAAATAGCTGTTTAACCCTGTCGGCTACCTGGGCCTCATCAACAATGAGCCCCTGGCTAACCAGACCGGGCTCCAGTGGTAAACTAGCCCACTTTTCTACCTGTTCGCCCTTCATTACCAGCAGGTTAACGCTGGTATCTCTGATAAATAAAGTGGTAACTTTTTTCGCCATGCTTATTTAACCTTTATAGCTATAAATATCCACACTGATGGCAGCTACTGCTCCTGTGTCCCCGAAATCTATACTTACACTATTCACCTCAGCGCTCCACGCTTGCCGAAAACCATCACCAGTTCTTAGAGCGTTGATAAAGTCCAGTATGTTATTCACATCACCCTGAACCACCATTGAAAATGAGAAGACAGAATAGGTAACAGCCCCTGCTGTTCTGGCAGTCGGCATTGAGGGGCTGAGCTGGGTTAACTCCACATTACAATCGTCAGCAATATTAAATAAGTCCTCACCGTATTCAATGCTCTCCACTGATTCAGGGAATTTTACCCGGCTCGCCTCAAGCAATGATTCGGCTGCATTCAGTTTGTTTTGCTGGTCGCTTTCCTGAATAGTGAGCTGGTGCAAGAGAGCTTGCTGCGCCGCCAGGCTGGTTCTCAATTGGTCCTGCTCTTTAACCTGCTGGGTGTAGATTCTCACCAGGCTGACGAGGGCAATAACGAAAATGACAGCCCCTAAAATCAGCCAAACTTTCCTACTTATCTTCATAACCTACTCAGCTTTCTCGTAATATACCATCATCTAAAAAGCCTGTCTAGTGGTTGTCCTCATTCATATGATTAGTGACACTTCGTTCGTAATGAGATTGCCACGCCCCGACAGGTCGGGGCTCGCAATGACACGGAAGGTTACTACCCAATGTTACAAACATATAAAGTGTCACCCATCTATCTGAACTAGCTCACAATCATCCAGGACTCTTATCCTTCATCCAATAATCTTTATCGCGTAATTTGTTATGACACCGCCCGGCCCCAGCTCGCTGCGAAACTGGAGAAGCATATATGACATGGTAAAGCCATCGGTTCCAGTGG
Organism: uncultured Chloroflexota bacterium; assembly: GCA_903884455.1. Taxonomy (GTDB): domain Bacteria; phylum Chloroflexota; class Dehalococcoidia; order GIF9; family AB-539-J10; genus RBG-13-51-36. The sequence goes on from CAISEW010000003.1 coordinate 139,074, forward strand.
GAACGTTTATCTGAGCCGAGACATCCATTGGCTTCAAGATTTGGCTAGCCCAGGTGACAAAGAACTGGTCTATATCTATCCCTGCGTCGGTCGGCAGGCTAATCGAGTTGCCGTTCCAGACGTCGGGTAATACCGTACCATCGGGTAGCGCGACGCCATTCACTTTGAAGCGGTCCTTACAGTAGCAGTTGCCAGAGGAGCCGTCGGCTTTGTCCCCCTCACCCACCATAACGGTGATTCGCGCAGCATTCGTTTCGCCCGGGGTTTGTGGCGGCACCAGAAAGCCGCTGACGGTGCCGCCGGCGTTGCCGTCATTATCCCAGTCGGGATCCGTAAGTGGACAGCTCGAGCCCCCGTTCCAGCCGAAGAAGAAATGAAAACCCGCGGTGTCGATATCGTAGAGATAAAACTGATGATTGTACACCGAAGCGCAGTGGTAGAGGATTAACAGCGACCAGCCGGCATGCGCGGCGGTGTACCGTGTGGCCGGGTTCGAGCTCGGTGCCGGAGTGCCCAGAGGGTAGCCGGTGGAGCCACCGCCCGTAGCAAAGCTGAATAAATAGGTCGGGTCTGCCTGATTAGGCGCTGCCACATGGCCGAGGGTATAGGTGCCGGCGCCGTTGGAGGCGATGGTGCCGTTGCCTATCCACGCCTCCAGCAGGTTGGTAACATCAGCCTTGCACGTGTAGTACCATGTCCCTTCATATCCTGTGCCAGGGAACGCGTCGGGGTACAGGGTCTGCCAGTCGTGCGTCGTGACGAGGGTGTCAGTGCTGCTGCCACCCTTGAAATATACTTTGTTGACGCGAGAGGTATTCTCAACCAGGACTTGCAGGTCTGCCTGCGTGGGAGCATTTGGGTACTTTAAGGTGGAACCCCAAGCTGCTACGGCATAGACCTGAGTCAGCCTGATGGTCGGAGAGGCATCGTTAGAAGAAACTCCGAAACTTTGCAACGCATTAGACCCGACGCCGTTTATATCATCTTTCGTCCACGCACTATTTGTTCTGGGGTTCGTCGTCCAGGTATAGCTGATGGTGCCATAGCTGGACGGCACTTCAGTGTATGTGCCGTAATAATCGTTTCCACCTACCTTAATCCACGGCCGCATAGTGTTGGTTCCGGAGCTAGAGTCCCTTGCCACCAGAGATACCGTCAGGCTTTTTATTACCTCGCCAGTTGGCACGTTAACGTTGAAAGCCGGGAAGCTAAACAGGGCAGAACCACTGGTTGTGCCATGCAACAAGTAGGTAGTATCACCATCATGCGCACCCACTTCGTCCACATAGCTGTACATATTCGTGGTCTTGTCCCATGTCCCGCTGCGAGAGATATCACCCGACGGGTAGCGAGTCTGGCTTCCGGAGTTTGGTGGGTTATAGGTGTTCCAGTCTATCCAGCCCGTCCAGTAGAGGTAAGCGGCGTCAATCGTGGCGTCTGACGGGATGCCCAGGGTATCATCAACATCGTTGGTGGCGATTGTGGCTGGGGTGGACCTGTAAAGCAGGTAATGGATGTTATCCGGAGGATTCTCCATGCCTCCGATGAGGCTGTTGCCGGTGCCATAGTAATCGCCTGATACGGCAGACTTGAGTTTGCGGAACTTGGTTTTGCCACCATAGGCATCAATCCGGATTCCGCCGGCTACCGACACAATCTTATAAAGCCGGATAGTGTCATCCCAGCTATAATGATAAGTAGTACCGGGAACCCCCGTGGTATCAACCCAGGAAGCCACAAGCTCGGGAATCTGCCCCTGCGGTCCCGTGTATTTGAAGGTGAATATTTTCACCAGCGGGTTGCCAGAACTACCACCGGTAAACTGACTAAGAAGAGGCGGAGAGGTAAAGTTCCAGACCACAGCACAGCCGCCGTTACTGATGGAAATAGTCGGGGCGCGGTACCATGTTTGGCCCTGAAGGCTGCAACTGCCGCTATATTCGGTATACTCGAAGCCGGAGGACAGCCATACCCCTAGCGTCTTTACAGTCAGGGCATTCGAGCCCTGCCAGTAATAAACTATCTTGACGTCGTATGTGGAGGCGGCGGCGTCAGGATAGCCGATTATCATCAGCTTCTCATCACCAATAATTTGTTGCGCTGTTGTAGAATTTGGGGCAGATATACTCGTGGGAAGCCAGAAATTATGAATAGTAACAGTCACATTTTTGCCGTTTACAAATAATTTATACGGATAGGTATAGTTGGAAAAAAAGTCATACTGGTTATAGCCGACACTGCTGAGTAAGTCATCCATGGTGTCATACCTTATGCGCCACATGGCATCCTCAACACCGGCATCGGCGGCATAAATCTCACAATCCTTCTGTTCATAGACTCGACCAGTTGCAATGCCGGTGCGCATAAAACTCAGAGTGGGCGTGACGATAAGCGTGCCTATAAGGAGCAGGAGCAGGGTAAGGATCAGTGCCTGCCCCTTTTCATCTCTTGCTAATCTTTTCACGGCAATTTTCCTCACTTCAGCTCGCTATTATACCAGATATTAGGTGTTTCCTTCATAACTCCCCCGCCTGCCAAAGAATTTGTTCGGCGGGCAGGCCTTGCCCCTCTTATCTTAAGAGGGGTACCTGTTACTAGATAACAGTATAGCGTAATCATCCTTAGCGTCAATAGCCCGTTAGTACTGGCATTGACCTACCGCATATAAGTAGTCAAGAGTCAGGAGCCAGTAGTCAGCCGCCTAGATTTGAAATTCCCACAAATTACCTATTTGTACACATCTCCCCTCGGAGATATCCTGAACACTAGCACAGTTTTATTAAACTTTGTAAATAGCACCCTGTACCTACCCACCCTGATCCTGTAAACATCCTTTTCACCTTGTACAGGCTTTAAATCCAGCTCTAAACCTTCAGATAATCTAAGAAGAGCAATATCAACCAAGCTCTTGTATTCCTTGGGTAGCTTCTTATACTGCTTGGCTGCTTCTCTGGAAAACTTTATTTCAAATCTTCCCAATTGATAATCTCACCTTTCTCATGCTCCTTTAAAGCTTCCTTATACGATGTCTCTTCTTCATCAGTTAAAGGAGAGGTATCACTTTGGATTAACATTTTTGAAAATATTTCCATTAGAATATTTTCAGGTAATCCTTTAAGCATCGCTATAATGCTATCTTCAGATATCGAGACTGTCTTTGCCATTTTCCACCTCCATTTGTAGAAATATTATACCATTTCTATCTGTCTCCGCTGTATTTCCTTCAGCCCGTAGGGGTGGGACTTGTCCCCACCCAGGGCGGCGTGGCAATCTATATTGCCCCCACCGAAATTGCTTCGGCACTGTCGTGCCTCGCAACGACAGGGGGGATGTCATTGCGAGCGACCTGCCCGCCGCTTGCCTTCGCTGAAGCTTTAGCGCAAGCAGGCACAGCTATGGCAGGCGGGAGCGTGGCAATCCCCTTGGCTAAATTCCAAATTCCAAAACCCAAATTTCTCAGGAAAGATTTTGCCACTCCGGCAAGGAAATCTTCCTTCCCATAATCTGTTCCGCTTCCTTGAGAAGTGCCTTGAGCTGGGGCACAGAATATTCAGCATTGTTGGGAATAGCCAGGGTATGCGTCCCATAACGCATATAAAAGTGATGCCCACCTGGCTCAGGTGGGCTAAAACCTAATCCAACTAATTTCCTTACAAAAACTCTTCGTTTACACGGTGCCCATTTAGCCACGGGCTACAGTTTCCTCAAGCATTGGTATGCCCTTGTTTAAGTCGAGTCCATCTATAACAGGCAAGTGGTCACCATGCCTTATCTTGACCAGTAGCCACCCTTCGAGAACCGATCTCAGCTCAATTTGGCACTGATAAAGCGTTTCACCAAAAGCAATTGTCCCATGGCATTCAGGAATCTTGCCGCAATAGGTACCATCTTCCAGCTTCTCATACATAGCTTTGCTCATCGCTCGCTCAACGTACTCGGTCAGCATGATTATCCCTCCACAGGAATTATATATAAGCCAGCGAACACTGTCAAAAGAAGCTGTTACAAGTGTAAGTGAAGAATCACGCCGAGATTGCTTCGGCACTATCGTGCCTCGCAACGACAAGGAGGGACGTCATTGCGAGCGACCTGCCCGCCGCTTGCCTTCGCTGAAGCTTTAGCGCAAGCAGGCACAGCTATGGCAGGCGGGAGCGAAGCAATCTCTGATTGCCCCCATCGAGATTGCTTCGGCACTATCATGCCTCGCAACGACAAGGGGGGGGTGTCATTGCGAGGAGCCGCAGGCGACGAAGCAATCTCGCCGCGGTGTGTGGCGAAGGGCATAAAAAATGGAGCCGCCCTCATTTTACTTTGACATTCAGTCCCGGTTCTTGCTACGCTTCCATAAAGGCGATAATGATGCCGCAAAGGATTCACGTAATCTACGAAAACGGGGTTCTCAAGCCGCTGGGCAAAGTGGATATTGCTGAACACCGGACATTAGAAATCCTCGTTCTCGAAGACGACTTGCCCTTGTCTGTTATCGGCCGGGTGGCAGAGCAAGGTGGCAGCTACGATTTCCTGCACCATGCTGCTGAGGACATTTACAGTGCTGATGATAGAGAGGCAGTCTAAGCGCAAGCCAGAAGCTGTGCTCGAACGCGGAGATATTGTTCTTGTCCCTTTTCCCTTTACCGACCTGACCACTGAGAAGTTGCGGCCAGCAGTTATAATATCTGTGAACCCGCGGAGAATTGATGTTATCATCGCTTTTATCTCTTCCGTAGTCTCTCACGGAGAACTATCTGAAACTGATTATCTGCTGCACCAGGACAATCCTGATTTTGTCAAAACGGGTCTCAAGAAAACCTCGACTTTCAGAATGAGAAAATTGCTGACCATCGAGCGAAGTAGAATCATTCGCCGTCTCAGCAGAGTCAGCCCTGCTATCCAGAAAGAACTGGACATAAGGCTAAGGCAGGCTGTTGGCCTGCAGTGATGCATCCACCCTGCCTTTGCAGGGAGCCCTGACGAGCGAGGGCGACAAAGGAATCCCATTGACTAGATTCCAAATTTCAAAATTCAAATGACAAATCTTAAGCCAAGTAGTAGCAACAAGAATACAGAATCCAGTAGTGAAATCTTCTGACTACTGACTACTGTCTACTAATTTCGGGATTTGGATTTCTTGGATACTGCAGGGGTGGGGCTTCGCCCTAGACCCACATCATACCAGGCATCATCATCATCCTGTATGTCGTCACCCTGGGCTCTTCTATTAGAAGTGTTTCAGCTTGCAGGAGCAGTTCTTGCGTTATACTTGATTGTGCCCATAACTTCCAGTCATCAAGACTCTCCCATGTGCTTACCATGGCGACGACAGAGGCATTCTCCTCGCTGACAAGATTCTCGATGCCTTTGAAGCCCTGATATTGCGTAGCATGCGACTTGAGCTTGAGCAATATCGGCTCCAGGTCCCTGTCCCCCCTCACCTTGCATCCTACTATACCCTTTATCATTCCGCCTCCTTTGTGCTCTTGCCTGCATAAGCTCCGCAGGGGCGGGGCTCGTCCCCGGCCGAGATACTTCCTATCATCATAATTATAGCACAGTCAACAAGCTTCAACTGCAAAGACGGGGGCGTCTTTGCGTGGCCAATTTCCTCTCCCTTGACCTGCTCGCCGTATGACTTCAGCAGGCGAGTGGGAGAGGATTAAGGTGAGAGTGAATTGTAAGGACTTTGCGAGTGAGGCGCGGCAATCTCTATTGCCCCACCGAGATTGCGGAGCCTGTTCCGAAGCGTAAGCGAGGAATCTCGCTTCTCACAATGACAAGGGGGTGGTGTCATTGCGAACACCTGAAAGGTGCGTGGCAATCTCTACTGCCCCACCGAGATTGCTTCGTCCCGATAAATCAGGACTCGCAATGACAGAAGGGGGGATGTCATCTTGAGCCCTTTCCATTTTGTCATTGCGAGCGAAGCGTGGCAATCTCTATTGCCCCCACCGAGATTGCTTCGGCTGACTTCGCCAGCCTCGCAATGACGAGGGTGTTATTGCTCTAAACTGTTTTGGACATTCGTATTTTGGGCTTTGATATTGTTTGGGATTTGGTGCTTGGGATTCAGGATTTCCCCCTCAAGGCCTGGGAGTCAGGATTTCCTACCTTCTGCCCTTTAATCATCCTCACGGGTAGGGCAGGGAGGCTATGCAACACACGGTTATTATGAGACTGGTTTGGGCACAACTATATATGTCCTCGTTTCATTCTCTTGTTGCTGACCGGCGCCTGCTGTGGCTGTTACCGTGAGGATAAGCCCATTAGCGCTACTGAGCGTAGCAGGATTTGCACCGCTATCTACGGTTATGGCAGCAGTGGCAGCCTTAGTTTCGGACGTCCAGCTACCTTTTGTGTTAGAACTAGTGGCAGTAACTGTAATAGTGTCCCCAGTGGTGTTTGTTGTCCAGGTATAGCCGCCCGTAACTGAGACATAGGTAGCGTTGCCAGTTTTGGTGAGCGAGACGCTGCCACTAACAATTATGCTGCCGCTGTCAGATGTCGCCCCACCGGTAATCTTGAACGCATCACCAACATCAGGCAAGCTAAAGGCACTGCCACCACTAATTTGACAATTAGTTTTAGTTGTGTTGGAAATAAACGCAAACACAGGAATCTTACCAGTTTTCACTGAATTAAAGACATCATTGACATAATAACTCCCCCTGAGACCAGAGCTAGTCAGGTTAAACACAACTTTCTGCTTTTGACTCGTGTCAAAATCGATCCAGCACATGATAAGGGGGAAACCTGAAACTCCAGTTATCGTCGTGTTTTGAGCCGAGTAGTCATAGAAGCTAACCCAATAGCCAGCCTCCTGCACTTGCCTGACAACAGCCATATGGTGAGAGCTACGGCTACTCCCGGTAAATATCTGGGAAATAACCATGGTAACAGCTGCGGCGATAAGACCGACAATAGCGATACCTACCATTAGCTCAAGTATAGTAAAACCCTTCTGGCCTTTCTTTAGCTTTTTCATCTTCATTTGTTTAAGATTCAGCCGCGACCCTACAGAAATTCCCAATCTCAAGCTCCCATTTATAATTTGGGATTTCATTTCTGACCTCTCTATACCCCTCCGTCATCGGTTTACCTTATAGGCCTCCAATGTGATGTTGGCGCCGTTAGCCCAGTAAGGATTTGTGTTAACAAAGGTATATATTATCTTATCCTGGTTGGCCGGATCCTTGTGCTTAATCACCAGCGCTATCTTCTGAAGTCCATCATCCTTGCCTGCTGGCTTATTATTTTGGCTATCCCAGGGTATACCCACTATATTCGCACTAATTACAATAGTACTGCTGTTGCTCGCAACGCTCCAAATCGAGTAACCCTGAGGGATGTTGCCAATTTTTTGATAGGTGGGTAGTGTCAGCAACGACCCAGTGCTGTTATAACCCTGACCTTTGATATACTCCATCTGCATTCTGGCCAGGCTTTCGGCAGTGGTTCGCTCATCGGCAAGAGAGACAGTCTTCGAGGTAGTAGATAGGGCGCCTAAAATGGCGACAACAACTATCCCAATAAGGGCTATGGCTATCAGTGCCTCAATCAGAACGAAGCCCCGGGAGCTGCCTGGAAAAGCTCTCCTTACTTTACTACTCAGTCTTACCCTTTTCATTTCCCCGCATTTCCCCATACTGTCATTGCGAGCACCCGTAGGGTGCGTGGCAATCTCCTGTCTCCTCACCCAGATTGCTTCGGCTGTCTTCGCCAGCCTCGCGATGACAAGGGAAGAAGGCTTCTCGCAATGACGAAGCAAAGGCTAAAATTTTTGCATTTTGATTTGTCATTTTGATTTTTGTATTTTCTATTCTCCCCATTGGTAACCCTCACTTAGAGATTTACCTGATGATAGACAGAATACATAGCTGATATCATGGCTAAAACAACAAAACCAACCACTAAACCCATAATTATCGTCGTCACTGGCTGAATAAGCGCCACAGCGGAGTTGGTCTTGTCATTAGCCTCGACCTCAAAGCTTTCGGCTACAGTAGCCAGTGTGTTCTCGAGGTTACCGGTTTCCTCACCAACTTTCACCATTTGCGTCATCAAAGGCAAGAAGAGGCTCCTCTTTTCCATAGGTTTGGACAAGCCTTCGCCTCTGATCAATTCCTGCTGAACTCCGGCCAGACTCTCAACTACAATCGTATTGGTAATACTGTGAATGGTTACGGCCAGGACTTCTGGGAGAGGTAAGCCAACTCTGATTAACAATGCCATAGTCCGGCAGCACTGAGAAAGCGCACTAAGTTGGATAATACGCCCGACTACAGGAAAACGAAGCATCATTTTGTCCCAGCGGTATTTCCCGGCTGGGGTCCTGCTGTAGAAATAAATTGCGCCAACAACAACTAAAAGCCCAAGCAAAAGATAAAACCCATAATGTTGAAGCCCCCCAACAATGCCTAGAAGGATTCTGGTGGCCGTAGGTAACGTAGCCCCGAGTTGAGAGTAGAAGCTGACAAAGGTGGGAAAAACTTTGGTGACCAATATCGCCACCACAACAATAGCTACCACAACCACCATAATGGGGTACATCAGGGCACCTTTTATCCTCTTCTGAGTGACGCTTCCCTTCTCTATATAATCGGCCATTTGCCTCAGCACCACCTCCAGGTTACCACCTTGCTCACCGGCAGCTATTGCCCGGTAGTACATTGAAGAGAAAGCCTGAGGGTGTTTGCTTAAAGCCATTGACAGCGAACTACCACCACGAATATCCGCGGCTACCTCACCGATCATTTTCTGCAAGTTTTGATTAGTTACCTGGCCTTTTAATAAGTCTAAAGAAGTAACAATATCGGTGCCAGATTCCAGTAGTAAAGCTAGCTGGCGGGAAAACATGATTATTTCTGCCTGCTTTATCCGAGAAAAGCGGGCTTGCAGTTTTTCTTTATCAAACCAGGGACGAACTAACTTAAGGCTGAGCGCCCGATAGCCGCCATAGCTCAACAGTTCGGTTGCTGCCTCTTCACTGGTAGCCGAAACCTTGCCACTAATTAACTTTTTACCTTCTTCAGCATAAGCGACATAACTAAAATCCATCTATGACCTCCAAGCAGCTAAGTTATAACATAGGCATTGCGCAGTACCTCAGAAGGGGTGGTAATACCTTCCTTTACCTTGCGCATACCATCGTTCCCCATAGATATCATACCCTCTTTAAGTGCCTGAGCCCGAATATCAGTACTGCTGGCTCGATCACTGACCAGCGTTCTTATCGAGTCGCTCATAGTTAGAATTTCAAAGATTCCCGTACGCCCCAGGTAACCGGTATAGGTGCAGGACTTACAGCCGGTACCATAGAGAAACTTGGTTTGCTTCTCCCCCATTTCCTTTTCATAAGCCATTTGCTCGACCAAGGGGGCTTCCATAAGGTGACTGCAATCGGGGCAGATACGGCGTACCATCCGCTGAGCGACAACACCAATAACCGCTGAGGCTATCAAGAAAGGCTCTATCTTCAGGTCAAGGAGACGGGAGAGCACACCGGCAACTTCATTGGCATGGATAGAAGACAGCATCAGGTGCCCGGTTAAGGCTGCCTGGACAGCTATGCTAGCTGTCTCGGCATCGCGTATCTCACCAACCAATATGACATCAGGGTCAAGACGAAGTATAGACCTCAAGCCACTGGCAAAGGTAATGCCCGCCTGGTTATTGACCTGAATCTGGTTAATATCCTTGAAGCGGTATTCAGCAGGGTCTTCAATGGTAATGATGTTGCTCCCCTGAGTATCAAGGGAACTTATTGAGGCATATAAAGTGGTAGTTTTGCCAGCTCCAGTAGGACCGCTAATCAGAATCATACCATAGGGAACTTTGAGCATACTGTCATACTTTGCCAGGCTATCAGGGAGCATACCAAGCTGTGCTAACCCCAGAGTAGCCATTGACTTATCCAGAAGCCGCAGGGTGGCTGTCTCGCCCCAGACAGTAGGAGCGGTGGCAACTCTGACATCTATCTCTCGCCCTTTAGCTTCGGTAGAGAATTGACCATCTTGAGGACGAAAATGGTCAGCAATATTCATTTCAGCCAGGATTTTAATTCGTGAAATGAGTGCTCGATGTATAGTTGAAGGTAGAGACATCGTATCTTGAAGAATGCCATCTATACGGTAGCGTATTCGTAATCTATCTTCTTCTGGTTCAATATGAATGTCAGATGCGCGGGCTTTGACTGCCTCATCAATTAAAAGGTTGAGAGCCTGAACCAGTGGGGTATCAGTAGCAATACTAATGGCAAGCTTCTCATCAGTTTCTCCAGCCGGGATAGAGATGCTAGAAACATGCTTTTCAATTTCGCTATAGGCTTTATAATTGAAGTCAAGAGCGTCCCTGATTTCCTCGACAGTGGCAGCTACAGGCTTAATCCTCATTCGAGTCTGGGCGACAAGAGCCTCTAAGGCAAAGATATCGGTCGGGTCTGCCATGGCCACTTCCAGTGTCTTACCCGATATAGTCAGGGGTATGGCATTGTATCTCCTCGCTAGCGCCTCGGGAATCAATTGTAATGCCTCAGGTTGGGGTGTCTGCCTTAGTAGCTTGGCGTGAACCTTATCTATCTTAACTGGCTTCTCTGCTCCCCGGACAGGCAACTCTTCAGTCACAAGTTTAGGAACTGGTTTTTGACCCAACTTAAGGACTTTTATCTGCTGGTGCTGGGCAAATTGCTGTGCCTCGGGGCTAAGCCCCACTGACACCACAATGACTTTCTCATCAACGCCAACCTCATAGGCTTTAGTATCAAATAACATTACCTGTTCCAGGCTCACTTCTTTATCCCCATTCAGGAAATCTACACCCAGCCTATGCTCAACCTGACCGTTTTCATCATGAGCCAGTATATCAAAGGTATATTCAATCCCGGACCGACCTTTAACTTTGGCTTTCTCTTTTATTCCATAGCCCCGGTTGGCTAAAGATTTGACCAGTTCCTCTTTTGTCTCAAACCTAACCGGCTCCTCGGGCTTAGCTGCCTTCGCGGGTTTCAAGGTTAATAGTTGCCCAATTTGTTCTCCATCAATAACCTTTATTCGCTGCTTGCGAGCCAGCTGTTTTGCCTCTTCACTAAGATCAGGGATGGCAATAAGAATCCTGTCCAGGATACCGCAATCATAGGCTTTATTGGCAAGGCTGAAAATAGTGCCCACTTCTATCTCCCTATCGCCACCAGCAGCAATGCCGATAGCAATAGTGTAGCTCGTGAAACCATCGTTTCTTTGAGCCAGCATATCAAAGGTATGCTCAATTCCTGAGTTCCCGAGGTGCTTAGCTCCCTCGGTTACTGCATACCCCTGCTGCTCCAGATACTCTCTAATCTGTGTCCTTAGCTCCAAACCGATTTTCGTCTGACGCATCTCCCACTCCGTTTTTTGCAATTCAGGCAAAGTGTAATTCGCCTATTGGCTCGAGTCAAGATTGTTAACCATGTCTTAACCCAAGCTAATCAGGGCGTAATAATCTACCTTTCCCATAACCTAGATACAATTTAGCACATCTCATCAGTTTGTCAATAGAACTTTTGGGGGAGTCCCTCCCAGTCAGTAGTCAGAAGTCAGAAGTCAGTAGTCAGTAGCCACTAGGGGAATCTTCTGAATGCTGGATTCTGACTACTGGCTACTAATTTGGAGATTTGGTGCTTGGGATTTATCCCTTTGTAAGGGGGTGTCGCGCAATGACTTTTACACCACTATTTCTGCGAATTACTATAATTGCCTGTAAAGCGGCAGTTAAATCTCATCAAAATCTTCTGATACTCTTCGTGGTTTTGCTTCTGGCGAAATCCAGCCGCTGTGCAGGGCGAGAGTAACAGCATGAGCTCTATCATTAGCATTTAGCTTACGAAGGATAGCGCTGACATGATTCTTAATTGTCTGCTCGCTGATTGACAGGATACGGGCGATCTCTTTATTGGAGTTGCCCTCAGCAACGTAGGTTAGAATCTGCGTTTCCCTTTTGGTAAGAGGAGCGGCTATGCCCTCCATAGTTCTCGTAAAACCGCGAAATTGGTTTAATACTTGCTTGGCAACCTTGGGTCTAGTCATCAAGCTTTCATTTATGGGGTATTCACCACTGTGGGCTCGTCTTATGATGTTAGTTAGCTCGTCGGCACTGGCTTTCTTACTCACGCAGGCTACGGCTGCAGTCTTAATTACTTCAAAAAGCTCTTCATCATTAGGGTCAGGGCTTAGCACTATTACCTTAGTATTTGGATAGTATTGGGCAATTTTTCTACCCAGCTCAATCCCGCTGAGGCTAGCCAGGTCAGAGCCAAGTAAAGCAACATCAGGGAGATTAGCTTCAATTAGCTCGAGTGCGTTCTGAGTTGAGTCGCATTCGAATACCTCCAGGTCGGGTTGTCGAGACAGTGCCTGACGCACCCCAGCTCTAAAAAGTGCTTGCTCATCAATTATCATAACTTTGATCTTATCCATCAGTCACCTCCTGCTGAAGCTTTACATCTTTGATTCAAACTCCATTTTGGTTATTCAGATTTAGCTCCGGTGATTTATCGTATAACGTAATCTCTTTGGTGTCAATATTATATCATCTCGCACTGTCAAGCATCTGGGGGCTTGACAAGTGCCATTGAGGTAGTATAATGGTAATAGGCCAAAAGTACTAAATAGTGGTGCGGTATAATGAACAAGCGCAGGTCTAATATAGAGATAATAGCGGATATGCTCAAAGTGGGCGAAAATGGCGCCGGCAAGACGGAGATTATGTATAGCGCCAATATGAGCTATGCCCAGATACAAAAATATCTTGGTTTCCTCTTGAGTCACGGGTTCATTAACAAAGTGAAGGTGGGAAATCCCGCGGTTACCTATCAGGTAACGGACAAAGGAGGAGAGCTGCTCAAAAACATAAACTGCATAATTGAAATACTCGAGTTCCGAAATGGCCATAACGGCAATGGAGCTTGAGGCTCGGATGTTGTGGAGTTAGAGAGAGGGGTGCCTCAAAGTAGCGTGAGGTCACCCCTCTTATTTAACATAAAAATAGAAGGAGTTATTATGATAGGAGCAGTATATGTCTGAAAAAAGAATGCTAATAGTAGATGCCGAGCTGGTGAAAAGAATAGATGACAATCGTGGTGATATAGGGCGGTCTGAGTTCATCAACTTTCTCATTGAGAGCCAGTTGAAGGAAAAGGAAGAAAGTAAAAAGCAAGGCAGCGTAACCCGAGAGGAATTTCACCAGTTTCAAGAAGGCACGAAAGAGCTATTGCGCAATTTCCTGGAATTCTTTATCAGCTATGGGTTGGAGCTAGGCAAGCAACCTAGCGATAATGAATTCGAGCAATTAGCTCAGAGACTGCAAAGTTTAGGTAGCTCGGCAAAAGTAAAAAGCTCCTAAATTCCTCATATTTTTCTCCACAATCACATTCTCCACAGCTTCAAATAGAACTATCTTCTAGAAGATAATCTCTTCCCAAGCTATTCCACTCTTGTCATACTGTCATCAAGATAACGATTTCCCCTTTGTCATTCTGAATGACACGGAGGAAAGCTGGAGGGATAGCTATGACAAGGCCGCTTGATTTACTACGCTCGGGGAGGAAACAGGAGCTATGGCAGATGTGCTGCGGCTTTCTTAACCTCAGCCTGGAGCAGTTTATGGCTATCCAGAAGAGGCTGCTTCTGGAGCAAATCGAGCTATTAAACAACAGCGAGCTGGGCAGGAGGATGATGCATGGCGCCATGCCCAAGACTGTGGAGGAATTCCGTGAGCAGGTACCTTTGACCACCTACACTGATTACCTACCTGAGCTTGTAGAAAAAAGGGAAGACGTATTACCGGTGAAGCCTGCCATGTGGGCACATACTATAGGCCGGGCTGGCGAATATAACGTAAAATTGGTGCCGTTTTCTGAGAGGTCCTTATATGAGTTTGAGCGGGTGGCTGGTGGCATCGGGCTTCTCTCCTCTTGTGACCCTCAAGGTGATTTTCCAATGAAAGAACATATGAAAAACCTATCCACCCTGGGTTCACGATATTATGGAACTGGTGTTATAGGATATATGATAAAGCAGGCGCTGGGCTGCGATTTCTTGCCTTCTAATGCTGATGGAAGTTCCCTTCAAGAGAAGATAAAGGCTGGCTTCAAAGAAGCTTTATCTCGGGGTCTTGATAGTTGTGGCGGTTTGTCTTCTATCTTAGTTTATGTCGGTGAGATGTTCAGACAAGGGGCAATAGATATAGACACTCGTTTCTTATTATCTC
>CAISEW010000004.1 GCA_903884455.1 uncultured Chloroflexota bacterium
ACTTGACACAACAACAATTCTGCAATATTATGGGGTGCACGGTTAAAAACACAAAGGAGGCAAAAACATGGCAGTTACAATCAATTCCAGCCTCAAGGAGCTACTTGCCGACCCGAAGGCAAAAGCTATACTTGAGAAACACTTCCCTGGCTTCTCCGGCAATCCTCAACTGCAAATGGCGATGGGCATGACCCTGAAACAGGTTCAGCCCTTCTCCCGGGGTGCCATCACCGATGATAAGCTGAAGCTCGTTGAAGAGGACCTGAAGAAAATCTAGATTCGGGTTTCAATCTTCTCTCACCACAATAGAGAATCGGTGCCGGGGCAGCCGCATCGTAATTCTGGTATTCCGGGGAAATAATACCTGATTTATAGTAAACCTGATTGGTATGGTGTCCCTCAAATTACCAATTCCGAAGACCCGGTACTAACGTCTTGGCCCGTATGGGGACTTGACAACTGCTCTAGATATGTGCTAATATTAACATTGTCCCGAGTAGCCGAGCGGGGACCCGGCATAAGAGTTGGGCTTGGTGGAAGCTGAAACGTGCTGGTGCTGACCAGTGCAAGGTAGGCTGAAGGCGAGGCCCGACGATGGCAGGTGAAGGAAGTGAGGTTACTCGGGGCGTTTTATTTTTTGCTGGCTAAGCATCCCTGTCGCAGTTTGAAATGACCCAATAAATAGGCTTGATGCTTGCGTAGATATCGGCCTATTCAAGTTCGACTCTTAATCAAAATTCACCATCTGCGCCTTTGATTTCGTGGTATTCTGGGGACGTAATACCTGATTTGTAGCAGGCCTGATTGGTATGGTGTCCCTGGAATTCTCGCCCCTCCCAGCGTGTCATTGCGAGCCCCGACTTGTCGGGGCGTGGCAATCTCTGGAGAACTATAAAGGCTTGCCGATATACCCGGCCAGTGCTATTATTAAACAAAACAGGCATTTTGTTTAATAAGGGGAAACCTTATTAAACTGGCGTTTAATATGGATACCGCTCTGTTTAGAAATAGCCCTTCCGGCAGGTTGGTACGTGCTATAGACGGTTACTGGGCTTTTGTGCCCAACCCGCTGCCTCCGAAGCTTGACTGGAGTGATGCTCTGGTATCACTGACATCCAAGGCTGACCTAGCTCTGGGGACCCTCTCCGGTCTTGGTGAGACTTTGCCTAACCCGCACCTACTTATCTACCCCTTCATCAGAAAGGAAGCTGTTCTTTCTTCTCGCATTGAGGGCACACAGTCATCACTTTCTGACCTGCTGTTGTTTGAAGCCACCAAGGCTGAGAAACAGAGAGATGTAAAGGAAGTGCAAAACTATGTCCATGCCATAGAGTATGGGCTGAAACGCTTGGAGGAACTGCCTTTAAGCCTGAGGCTCATCCGTGAATTACATGCTATTCTTATGGAGGGGGTGCGTGGGGAACGGGCTACCCCCGGTGAGTTCAGACAATCCCAGAACTGGATTGGTCCCCCAGGGTGTACCTTAAATGACGCTACTTTTGTGCCTCCACCCGTGGGGGAGATGAAGGAAGCCCTTGACCAATTGGAAAAATTCCTGCATGCCGATACACAGTTACCACCACTGGTCGAACTGGCTCTAATCCATTACCAGTTTGAGACTATTCATCCTTTCCTCGATGGTAACGGGCGTATCGGGCGGCTTCTCATTACTCTTTTTCTCTGCCAACGCAGCATTCTCAATAAGCCTTTGCTCTATCTCAGTGCCTTTTTTGAGCGCCATCGCCAGGAATACTATGACCATCTTCTGGAAGTCAGTCAGCGAGGCGCGTGGCGACAGTGGCTGGAGTTCTTCCTGCAAGCAGTGGCTAAGCAATCGGACGATGCCGTCCGGCGAGCTCGCCGTCTCTTAGACCTTCACCGCACTTATTATCAAATCAGCCTGGGAAAACGTCTACCGCCCACGGCAGTGGAGCTTGTGGAACTCATCTTCGTGAAGCCAGTATTAAACACCAAGGTTGCTCAAGAATCTCTTAAAGTGACATATCCGAGCGCACAGAAGGCGATAAATGCTCTTGTGGAGCAGGGAATCTTGGCCGAGATTACCGGTGGCAAGCGGAACAAAGCCTACGCGGCGAAAGAAATCCTCGAGATTCTGGAGGAAGAAACCGTATCTCAGACGGAGAGGGGCCGTGGCAGTAAAAAGAAATGACAATCGGCAGATTACAACGCTGTAGAGCCTGAATATCTACATCAAAGAAATAAGTTGCTGCGTATTCGCCATCCTTCCGCCCTCACTCCGCATCAAGCCCCTAAAGTGCTTTCAATTCCACTATCGGTATTCTGGGGACATAATACCTGATTTATAGTAGGCCTGACTGGTAGGATGTCCCTGGAATTCGTCAGTCCCCAGGGTAATTAAGCAACGACTAAAAGAAGAAGGGCGATGCATTTTCTTATTGCACTAACAACGTTGCCAGTCTCTGGAGCACCTCCGAGATTGTCTCGGTTGGCAAAGTGCATATCAATTCGGCATTTCGAGCGCGCCAATCCAAACTCTTAACTTGGTCAGATAATATTGCTCCTGCCGCTGGTAACCCCGCGGGAAGGAGAATCTCGAAAGGGTAGCCCTTGGGTTGGCTGGTTATTGGACAAAGGATGGCCAGTCCTACCTTGCTGTTATAGCTTTGCGGTGACAGCACCACGGCCGGACGGCGTCCGGCTTGTTCGTGACCTGTTTGCGGATTCAAGCTAATCCACACCACATCTCCGCAACGAGGCACATAAGTCCGGTGGCCTACCACGTTTCGTTCCCCACGGCGGAGCCGGTATCAACCTCGTGATGCAAGTTCTTTTTGGTGACCTTTGATAGGAGTTGTTCCAGGGTCAGCTTCGGCTTAGTTACCGGCGTGACAACGATTTTCCCGTCTGCCAGCGATACTTCGACGGACGTCTCTTTCTGGAGTCCCACTTCATCAGCGAAAGCTTTCGGAATGCGCAAAGCGAGACTGTTACCCCATTTCTGAACACGCGTCTTCATGTCAAACCCCCATTCGCGGTATCTACAATGAAGATACTCTTTCTGCAGGCGCTTGTCAAGTCTGTACAAGAAGGGAAAGGCACAATTTGTTCCTGAGCCCGCTGAAGTCACAATACGTCAGATTGTTACTACAACTGGACAAACATGGGCATCACTGTTCCGCTGTAGGTATATTTATACTCAGGCAAGAGGCTATGCTCTGTCAAGAGCATAGCCATGTTTTTAGAGGGTAATTGAGCAGAGTCGAACTCTCCGTGAAGCGCGGTGGTATCGAGAGTATGGCATTGCCCGAGTATTGCCTTACCGGATCCCAGGCGTCCGGGTCAATGCAGGCAATGGCTGTGGTGATTCATCCCCGACTGGTCACTATAATTGATCTAAGTTCTAATTTGTGGTGCGTGGTGAACCAAGCAGGTTTTTGAACCGACTGTTGTTTTCCTCTCCTTGGTGTGGGGTGGCAGGTCAATTATCGCTTACCACCACATCTCGCCGCTAATTATGTCTCCCAAATCCGACCACTGACTACTGCCCTGGGCAAAGAAACCGGACCTGAAGACGGCTACTTCGCTAACTTCGCTTCCCATAGTAATCTTGGCGAGTCTATCCACACCAAAACCAGTCGTCGTACCGGTATCATCTACGAATATCAAGCCATCATCAGTTGTTTGGAATGCATCCAATGCGTGACTAGAACCAGTACCTTGAATGGACACAAAAGCACATCGGATACCCTTAGCTTCCGCATTATCGTGCAGAATCACGGCAAAATTCGTACAAACAAACGACGGTTTCGAATACACATACCTCTCAGTCTGGTCCTCGTTTAAGAATGCCTTGAGTTCAGCCATTGTTGGGTTATGCACGTTCTGCTGATTTGTGACAGTAGCATCTGTATCATTGTAATATATTACATACGTGTCATGGCCATATTTATCCTTATAGCATAATTCGGATGTGCCCTCAGCAGGTAAGTTTATGGTTTGACCTCCCCATGTCTGATTAAGGTAACTCTCCACAGCCGGATTCAATGCTAACCTGTCGCCCAATCCCATCTCCGCAGCGATGTTCAGAATCAGAATCTCCGGGGTAAAACCTGGTACAACAGCTCCGATGACCACAACAACAACAGCTATAATAATCGCGACAAAGAGTAGCTTCAGAAGTGCCGATACTGGACGGGGTACGCTTCTCAATCTGACCTTTCCTTCTAAGCCAGGATTTCACATATCAACTCGTAGTGAGCTGACGCCCGTCCCTCTTTAGTCTTAAAATACCATTTCTTAGACATGCTATTTTTATGGAAACTATTATACGGCTGTCTGAGGAACAGTCAATAGGTCTTTTGTACTGTGTCCAAGGCACACTATGGAGTTAAGGAGTCACAAAACGCTATTTTGTACAATCGGTTACCAACTATATACTACCTTCCTGATTTTTGTAGTTGCCCCAATTTTAGCAAAGCTAATGGATAGGGGCGGGGACAATCCCCACCCCTACACCCAGCCGCAAGTGGTCACCGAGCCACCAGCAGTGTTGGACATGCTAAGACCTTATGGAATTGGCTCGTAATACAATTTCTCAGCAGGGTTGCAGAACGATATGTCCCGCCCCACCGTTGCATTGACAGCGCAAAAATGGTCTTCCAGGGTCACATTCTCCCCTATGTACGTCGACGCACTCGTCAAGTAGTATGTAAAGTGGTCAAGCGACCCTCACTTCACAAAGTTAGCGGTGACCGTTACGTTTTGAGCTGGCATGGTGAAGGTAGTCGTCGCGGCGGTGGCATTACCGAATATGCCCGCTGGCGCAGTCCAGTTAGCAAAGTGGTAGCCTCCGGTGGTGTTGGCTACTGCTTTTATGTTGACTACAGTGTTTGCTGCGTAAGGTGAGGCACCAGTCAAATCAGTTGCGTTTCCGCCTCCCACAGGATTTGCCGCCATGGTGAGGCTATAGAC
>CAISEW010000005.1 GCA_903884455.1 uncultured Chloroflexota bacterium
CTTCAATGTCGCTTCACCTCCTGCTTGTCCTAGCTCTGAGAAAAATTGGCTTTTGATTAACGACCCACAGACAGGGCACAGGGTAGGATGATTGTCCCGCGTCCTTAACCCGCCTAATCTGCCAGTCTCGACTCTGTCCATATCTTTCTTTAACCTCTGGATACTGGATGGGTAAGAGGGGTTCCCGGCGGCGATGGCCAGTCGTCTCTTATCGCGGGTTCTTATGATATTTATGTTATCCCCACAGCCCAATTCCTACCCGCCCAGTATTCAGTTGTTAAAGTGCTAAACCTTATGGTTTATCTTTGGCATTATTGGGACAACTCTTGGCATCACTAGCCAAAAAAATTAGAATATCTGCTTGAAGCTCAGGGAAGGCAGCCGAGATACCTTTCAATATCTTAGTTCCTAGTGGGATTTTCCCACTTCTAGTTCCCTGGTAAAGTTGCCTTGAACAGTTCAATCGCTTCGCTATCTCACTATCGGTCAGCCCTTCCCTCGATTGAATCTCTTTTATTTTGGTCAGTAGTGTCACTTCCATGCCAATATCTTAGCACCATGCCAAAACCTTGTCAATACCCCCCTTAGCTTTGGTGGCAAAATTAGCACAAACTTTCTATTTTGTATCTGGCTTACAATAGGTTAGAACATTTGTCCTAGAACACAAGACCTTCCCTTTTCCTCCAATAAGTGCTAAGATTTTGGCTCTAGAATGGCATTAGCACAGAAGTTAAAGGAACTCAGGAAAGAACGAGACTGGACGCAAGAGGAAGTCGCCAAGCGTTCAGGCTTAGGTAGGCGAACTGTTTCTTATTGGGAAAAAAAGGATAGAAAGAGACCCCCAGCCAATATTTTATTAGGATTTGCCCGTGCCTACAACATCAAGCCTGAAGAACTCTATCAGGCTGCGGGGTATATCAAAGAAACTAAAATCCCTTATCACCTTGAGGCCCCTGAGGAAATCCTTGATAAGCTGAGGCTCGCTACTCCCGTATCAATCCCTGTCTATACCGAGTTTCCCTTTCATGCCGGGGACTCCGCGGAGCCTGTGGACTTTGTGTATAGAGCCCGTCCTAAAACTACCGGCAAGAACATTGAAGGTTATTTGGTTCATGGCAGTTGTCTTGAATCCCAGGTGTCCAGTGGCGATATTATCATCATTGATAGACAAGGGGAGATGAACAATGGCGATATAATAGTCTGTCTTGTTGATAATGAGCTGCGCATAGGTCGCCTCAGAAAGATAGCCGATGAGCTTTGGTTAGAGAATAATAATAGTAGAATCAAATTGCAAGATTGCCAGATAGCAGCCCCGGTCATCGAGGTTATAAGGAGGTTGAAATGAAAAAGGCAGGAGTTATTATCGGTATTATAGCGGTCATAGCTATTATTGCTGGAACCGCAATCTGTGTTCTTTCTATTCCGCCCGAATCATCTACTCCACCATATACTGCGTTACCCAGTGTCGTATATAAAATAACGGGAACGGCTAAGGCGGTAGATGTAACACTTAGTAATCCTACGGGCGGAACAGAGCAATACAGTGGTGTGTACCTTCCCGTACAAGTTACCTATAATTCGTTCTCTGATAGTTTCGTTTATATATCTGCGCAAAATGATGGTTCATACGGAAGTGTGACAGTCTCGATTTATGTAAATAATGCACTTTTCAAAACCTCAACAAGCTCAGGTGCTTACGTGATAGCGACGGCTTCCGGGATGATTAAATAAGGGAAGATACCCTCCAGGTATTGTCCTTGCTACTTTTTATAGTATCGGACTTTTAATCAGGGTGTCGGGAGTTCGAGTCTCCCACGGCTCACCAAAGCTATCAGACAAGATTCTCCCCCGGATTATTGATAAAATCAGGGTGTCAGAACACCAGGTCAACCGACACCCTGATTTTATCACTTCTAATACGGCTTGGAATATTTTGGGTGTTAAGAAATTGAGGTTGGCTATTCGGTTCTTTCTGAATTTCAGGGAGAGGGTTTAGCAACGGAAATGGTAGCTGGTATAGTTCAATGGGCAAAGCACCAGCCTGAGGTAAGACAGATCGAGGCTGAGACAAATAATGATAATAGAGCTTCAATTCGGGTTCTAGAAAAGAATAGCTTTGTCTGTGTTGGCGTAGGATTGGAGCCCGATACAATCAGATTTCTCCACTGGTCCTGAATCATTTTGACACCCACATGCGTCATACAAACTACAAATAATGACAATAATCTTCAAGTGAGGGTGATATTCCAGTGTTTTGTGCTGCCAGAGATTTGACCGTCGTCAGTCTATTTTCCGGCGGCGCAAATGCTCCGCCGTGTAGCCATATGCCCGCTTGAGCCACCCGGGCTGAAAATCGCTGAATAGCAATTCCCTGGCTTCAATCTGCGGCACCTTGCGCACTTCCTTGATGCGCGGCAGGAAAAACAACGCCACGACGAGCCGAGCCACCCCTGACACTATGAAGATGGAGAGAAAATAGCTCCCCATAAAAGGCGGCAGGAGCGGTGCCACAATACCTCCAGTCAAAGACCCCACGCTGACGCCAATGAATATCAGAGAATTGTAGAGAGCTATGTAGCGCGTCCTGTTTTGCGGGGGAGCTGCATCGAAGATAAAGACGCTACTGGAAAGCTGGAAACCCGCCCATGCAAACCCGGAAAATAGCTGCATACCAATGAGCCACCAGAAGTTGTGGCTTAGCGCCCACCCGAGCGGTACAAATGGAACAAAGAGGGATGTGATTTTCAGCACCTTGATACTTCCCGCCCTGTCCATCCGTTTGCCCCACCATGGCATAGAACCGACAGTCGCAAGGACCGCCACGGAGTTTATGATAGTGTAGACGATGTAGCTGAATTGAAGGTCGTCTAGCATATACGGCGAGAAAAACGGTCCGGCAAGAGTCGCCGTGAAATTTATCAGCGCGCAGAAAATTATGAACCTGCCGATATTGGTGGAGAACAAGCCCTGAGCTATTTGCAGCACGCCGTCATGGCTCCGCTTTTCAGTCACCGGGCTGAGCGGTTCATACATCTGTGACAGAAAATAGAACGAGATTAGCCGTGATGCAATTGCTCCGGCAAATATAATGGTGAAAGCCAGGTCAGTATTGCCGGTGAGCAATTGCAAGATGCCACCAGAGACATAGGTGAACACCCCGGAGATAAAGCCGGTAATGCGATTGCGCTGGCCAAAGTATCGGCCGCGCATCTGCGCCGGCACCAGGTCCGCCATCATGCTTCCCCACACGGGGTTCAAGGCAGAATCAAAGGCGGTACTCAAAGTCATGAACGCTATCAGCCACCAGACTTGGTGCGTCTGGAACAGATAGGGAATGAAGAGAATTGGCAGCCACATCAAAGCGTGCATAAGGGCCATGCGGAGTATGAAACCCTTTCGGCTCCCCATTCTTTCAGAGAGGGCCGGCACCGCGAACTGCACCGCTGCCATGGTGAAATTGGGCACGCTGGTGAGCAAGCCAATCTGCTGAATGCTGGCTTTCATTGTCAGTGCATATGGTGTAATGTAGTTCTGCGTCAACCCGAGCATTACGGAATAGGCTGAGCCATCAAGAATACTGTTCCTCAGGCTCTTTTTGACCTGTTCCTCGCTCAGATTGGATGGAACATCACGAGGGCGGTGCGGAGGATGTATATCAACCGAAATGGTAGTTTACCTGCCTTGTGCGTAATGGAACCGGCGTATGCGTCCGGGTGTTGAGTCACATATAACGGTTTCACAGACAATTGCACCCGGATTTCGCTCAAGCCAAGACCCCCGACGTGCTCCCCACTTGAGCCATGAGAGAAAGAAACATTGTGAGAGCTTGTGTACGGAAGCAACCATCGATGGGCTCATTATATTGGGCGGGAATTACCCTGTTACCATCGGCGGTATGATATGTCTTTGTTGGTCAATTGTCAACGGGTTGAACAAAGTAGCATTTCGTTACTATTGAAGAAGCGAATAGAGCATAGCAATCTTGCTCTCGAATTTAGAGTGGCCAGCATCCCTATTTTTTGTTCCTGATAGCTTCCAACTTAGCCTTGGCCTTAACGACTCTGGTGTGGAAGTTATTCAGCTTGTCACATGGGTACTCTACGCAGTAGCCACAATTCAATACTTTTCTATCAGCACCACATTTTCTTATTTCGCACACCTTGCAATAACCAATCTGTACATTACCGACTGCTAAGCAACCATTGCAATTAATATCTTCAGTCTTGAAGGTGTGTTGATATTGTCTGCTCCATTCTTCGGCAATCTTAGCCCTGGCCTTATTATCGTTTTTTTTGGTTGCCTTATACGTTGGGCATTCAGTACAAACGAGACCGCAATAAGCTACCATTTCTTGCATATTTTCTCCTTATCTGATATCACTACTACGAATGGCACTAAGCCATCTGTCGGCTGGCAGTTAATCAACTAACTGTAATTATACCTGATCACCATCAATGCCTAAATTTGGTAATGCGTCTTAGCAAAGAATCGCCAAGTCTAATTCGAATCCCGAGGAAACTGAGGAAAAACTGGTTAAAGCCGCCTTCCCTTATCACATTAACTCAATTTGTTACACTGATTCTGAATGAGAAAAAGAGCTTCTTACACTTAAGTGCATGTCGACATCCCGATGTTTGTCCAACAGTATATAAAATTCGAAGTTAAATAATTCGTAGTTTGATTTAGCTGGTATCTCTATCTATAATGACCTTGTTATTAGTTTGATAGAAATGTGAAGAAGGATAAAAATGACTTACACAAGCGATGAAGTAGGGCAAATATTGAATCAATTTAAGGAAACTCAATTTGTTGCATTGGCCACCATCGATGGAATACGACCAAGAGTAAGGCCAATGACACTGATATATTTGGATCGTAGGTTCTGGATGGTGACCTCTACTTCCAGTAACAAAGTTATACAAATTAAGCAGAATACAAATGTAGAGTTTACCTATCAATTCACTGAGAAGAGCGAGGACTGTTGTATACGAATACTAGGAAAAGCTAAAATCATTAAAGATAAGAAGACAAAAACCAGCATCGCAAAACGGATTGTTTTTTTTAACAATTATTGGTCTAGCCCCGAAGATCCTGATTACACCTTACTGGAAATTTTACCTGATGAACTGCAATATGTCGCCCCCTCAGGCATGAAACAATTCCGGTTATAGTCATTTTCATCTTGCGTATTAACGCTCTCAAATTCATTTTTTACAAAGGGATTATCTCACTATGTCAGTTAAGAAACCACTATTTTTATACTATAATCCTAAACGGCAATCCTATATATGGTTGAAAAGTGATGCCGATGTTTGTTAAATGGTAACAATTTAGTAGAAAGTTATCCAACAAGATAGCATATTGTTGGATATCTCCGGGTGTTTACCCAAACCACGAACTTAGCACAGGCTTCTCGGCGGCGTATAAAGCTGGCGCATATGTTCTGACCTTAGAGCTAGATTGGGTACATATTCAACCTTTTCTGTTCCTACTGTCAAGGCCGTCGCAATGGTGTCGTTATCCCAACCCTTTTCCAGAGCCAACAAAATCAAGTCCAACTTTTCATAGGGAATCCTGATCGCGTCCTCATCGACAATCCCTGGAATAATGTCCGGTGAAAAAGCTTTGTTTACGATCTCTGAGTTTAACGCACCCACGAAGCCCGAGAACTGAGTTGATGTAGTGCCGCTCCCTAGCTATTTTCGCGGGGCTCTTATGTATTCTGTTGCCATAAGTCATATTGGAAGGGAACCTGCGAGACGTTCCGGGGAGTATTACCTGTGCGACAAGATGGACGTCCTATTGACAAATTCTCAGAGGCACGTTATGATGTAAGTTCACAGTAGTTGCAGCTAGGGGTAACCGTTGTCTCCGTCCGAAAAAGAGTGAGGTTTATGTTCGTGAGGCTGCCTGCGTGAATTAGTATCGGAGAGGTGCCGGGTGTCTGTTCCCCAGGTTCACCGGCTTTCTTACAAGCGCAGGCAGACTGTGAAAAAAGAGCTGGAAAGGATCGCTTATTTACAGACCCACTTAACAAGATTTTAATATAAGTAGCGTACTCTTCGAGATAAACAAATCCAAAAAAGGGAGGTGATGCCTATCGACCGAGAGTTTAGATAACCAAATTATTGCTTGAAGAAATTTAAACAAAGGAGGTTGGAATGAGTAAAAGAGTTTCAAAAGTGGGCTGGATAATCATGGCTGCTTTGTTATGCGTTTCTCTTGCCATATTGCCAGCCTGTGGTGGTGGTGGGGCGATACCATACAAGAACCCCGGTGTCTTTGTCCAGCAGACCATCGGAAGGATCGACTCCCTTGACCCGTGCTACTGCTACGACACCGCTAGCGGTGAGCAGATTTACTATATGTATGAGGGGCTACTGGGTTATAATGGCACTAGCACCGACACGTTCGTGGGGCTTATGGCCACAGACTATTATTGGGTCAACAGCACGTCACTACGCTTCAATATCCGTCCGGGCGTAAGATTCTCAAACGGCGACAATATGACCGTTGCAGATGTGGAATACTCGTTTGAACGGGCGATGGTTGAGGACCCGGATTATGGGCCTGTCTGGATGTTTTATTTCCCGCTGCTGGATACCTACGGCAGCCGTAATTCGACCGGTAATATTACGATTACTTCCGCCGAAATCGACCATGCAGTGGAGGTAGTTAACAGCACTTGCATCGAGTTTAACTTCGTTCGCCCCTTTCCAGCTACCACTTGGTACCAGATCGTGTGCGGCTCCTGGGGTTCGATTGTAGATAAGGCATATTGCGTCGCTCACGGCGACTGGCCTGGCAGCTGGGGCAATTGGACACTTTATAACAACCCGGCACAGACGAACCTTGTACTCCAAAGTAGAGCCATGGGTACAGGGCCCTGGGCACTTGACACCTGGACCCCACCCGGTGAGATCAAGCTGGTGAAAAACGATTACTACTGGAACGCCGGTGTGCACGCTGTGCCCTTTGATAGGGTCCTCACCCAGTTCGTCGACTCATGGCCTAGCCGAAAACTGGCACTCTTGGCCGGAGATTGTGACATTGCCTATTGTCCGCGGACGAACATCGCTGACCTCGCAGGTGTTGCGGACGTCAACGCCGTCAGTGGTCTGCCTGAGCTTACTATTGATTCCTTCTACTTTAATCAGAACATAACGAGCACCACCACCTATGCTGGCAGTAAAACACTTGACGGCAACGGCATCTCCTTGGACTTCTTCTCTGACATAAACGTGCGCAAAGGCTTTACTTATGCCTTCGACTGGGCTACCTATATCGCGCAGGCCATGCAGGGCGAGGCTACGCAGAGGGGCTCACCATTTGTTTATGGCCTCCCGTACTTCAACCCGGCTGCTAATATGTATAGCAAGAATCTAACGCTGGCTAAGTACTATCTCGAGCACTCCGCCTGGGGTAACCTCACGGCTATTGGATTCAAATTCACTTTAATCTACAACACCGGTAACCTGGTGCGTAAGACTGCCTGCGAGATTCTGGCTAATAACCTGTTCGCTATCAGCCCCAACTTTCAGGTCGCCGTCCTGGCGAAAGACTGGTCGAGTACAATGTCACTTATAAGAGGCAGGACGTGGGTTATGTTCCAGATAGGCTGGCTGCCCGACTATGCCGACCCCGACAATTATGCAGTTCCTTATATGCACAGTCAGGGTACATTCTCCGGACCCGCTTCCTTCAACAACGCCACCGTCGACGCCCTGATTGCGGAGGGCGCAATTTCTACCAATACCACACGGCGGCAGGAAATCTACTATGCGCTGCAGCAGGCCTGGTACGATCAGCTCCCTGGCATCATTCTGGCTCAGCCGCTGGGCAGGCGCTTCTTCACCAAGTATATAAGTGGCTTTGAGTTTAACCCGACAACATGTGGCCAGCCCGGCAATCTGTATTACATGAGCAAGTCAGAGTCCTAACAAAGGGCTAGTCTTGCAGAGCGCCCGATGGGCGCGATGAGATAAATCTGGAGACCCCCGCTTGCCAGCGGGGGTCTCTCTATGGTATAAAGGGGCGATTTGGAACTAAGGTCTTATATCATCCGCCGTGTGCTTCTTCTTATCCCGGTCCTTATCGGGGTGACTTTGTTTATCTTCGGCATTACCATGCTCTTTCCCCCTGCACAGCGTGCGACTCTTTATGTCACTAACATGAGGCAGCTGTCTGACCTGCCGGCTATCATTCAGAAGTATGGTCTTGATAAACCGTTCTTCGTGCAGTACGGCACCTGGCTCAACCAGGTACTCCACGGTAATCTGGGCTGGTCGCGAGCGATCTCTATGCCTGTTGCGCAGGCTATCCCGCATCTCCTGCCGGCTACGCTGGAACTGGCTATATTCGCAGTGCCGCTTATCGTTCTGGTTGGCATTTTCTTAGGTACTAAGGCCGCCACCCACAAAGACAAGCCTCTTGACCACGGTACACGGGTAGTAGCCATCCTGGGCTGGTCGCTGCCCAGCTTCTGGCTGGGGCTGGTACTGATGATGATTTTCTACGGCTACTTCTCCGGCCTTCTACCGCCTGGCCGGCTCGGTGTTCAGATGGATATTTTAGTTGACTCGGCCGCGTTTATACGCTACACTCATATCAACACTATTGACGCCATCCTCAATCTTAACGGGCCGGTTCTTCTGGACGCCTTAAGACACCTCATCTTGCCGGTGATGACCCTTTCAGTGATCAACATGGCCTTTATCATGAGACTGATGCGCTCCAGCATGCTGGAGTCTCTGGGCAAGGGATACATCCTCACCGCCAGGGCCAAGGGACTTGCTGAAAAAGTTGTGGTCAATAAGCATGCCCGCCGCAATGCCCTCATCCCAGTGATAACTGTATCGGGCTATCTATTTGCCGGCCTGGCGAGCGGTGCTGTTATCACCGAGACCATCTTCAGCTTTAAGGGCATCGGCTGGTGGGCCTGGCAGGCGGCGGTTATGTTGGACATACCATCAGTTTTGGCTTTTGCCCTGTTCACTGCCACCCTGTTTGTCGTCATCAACTTACTGGTGGATATCCTCTACACACGTGTTGACCCGCGAGTGAGATTAGGAGGAGCAGTGCAATGAGTGACTGGAGATTTACAGCACGGCAGCTTGCTAAGAACCCGCTTTCGCTGACGGGAGTCGTGATCATTGCCATCTTTATCATCATTGCCATCTTCGCTCCTCTTATTGCTCCCACACCGGCAGGTCAACTAAACTCCTATATGATACCCCGTGATGGTTACTGGGCAGAACCGCAACCTCCCAGCGCGGCGCATATCTTGGGCACCACCCAGGGGCAGTACGATATCTTCTACGGGGTTGTCTGGGGCGCTCGCTCTGCGTTTCGTGTGGCATTGGTGGTGATGTCCATTACACTTCTCATCGGGATCGTACTGGGTAGCCTGGCTGGCTACTTTGGCGGGGTTCTGGACGAGATTCTCATGCGCATCACCGATATCTTCCTGGCCTTCCCCTGGCTAATTCTGGCTATGGCGCTCGTCGTTGTCTTGGGGCCCGGCCTGAAGAGTGTTATGATTGCTCTTATCGTGGTCTGGTGGCCTTCCTATGCGCGGCTCATCCGCGGCGACATACTCCAGGTGCGTGAAGAAGACTATGTCGAGGCTGCTCGCGGCCTCGGGGCCTCGAGCGGGCGGGTCATAATCCGCCATGTGCTGCCCAACGCCATCTACCCCGCACTTATCATGGCTTCACTGGACATCGGAGCAGTGGTCCTGTCGGCGGCAGCGCTGAGCTTCCTTGGTCTGGGTGCCCCTGAAGGTTACGCCGACTGGGGGCAAATGACCCAGTTCGCCCAAAACTGGATTGTAGGGCCACTGGATAACCCTTTGAAGTACTGGTATGCGGTCATCATTCCCGGCCTGTTCATCCTCTTTTTTGTGCTGGGCTGGAATCTTCTCGGGGATGCCTTCAGGGATATTTTTGATCCGAGGTTGGCGAGGCGCTAGATGGAAGACCTTGTCAGGATAAGAGACCTCACTGTCAGGTTTCACACTTATGAGGGCGTCGTTTACGCTATCGATGACCTGGACCTGGACATCAGACAGGGAGAGACGCTGGGGATAGTGGGCGAGACCGGTTCGGGAAAGACCATGACTGCCCTGGCTATCCTGCGCCTTATCCCCTACCCCGGTAGAATAGAATCGGGGAGCATCGTCTTCTTTGACAAAGGCCTCCGTAGTGAACTTGAGCTGCTGAAATTGAGCGAGGATAAGATGAGGTCCATTCGCGGCTGCAAAATATCCATGGTGTTCCAGGAGCCGGGGTCTGCCTTAAACCCCGTGTATACTATCGGTGATCAGATCTCCGAAGTCTACCTACTTCACCAGCGACAGGAGCTCGGCCGCCAGGCAAAGCGACGAATAGACAGCCTGCTCGGCAACGGAGGCACCCTTGCCGCTAGCATCAAGAGGCCTTTCTGGCGCTGGCAGAGCAGGCTTTACAACAAGATAGCCGAGGGATCTAATCCCCTTGAGCCTCGCATCTTGAGTCATATCCCGTTGTTCAGGCGGCTTCTTTGGCGGCTAAAAGATGAGGCTGGGTTGCTCACGGTTAGTATGCTGAAGGATGTGGAGATCCCCGACCCGGACCGCGTGGCTGGTCGCTACCCGCACGAACTCTCGGGGGGTATGAAACAGCGGGCGGTGATTGCCATGGCACTGGCCTGCTCTCCGGAGCTCCTCATAGCCGATGAGCCGACTACATCACTTGATGTCACGATTCAGGCGCAGATGCTGGAGCTCTTCCGCCGGATTAAGGCGGACAGAGGAGCCTCCGTTCTCTTTATTACTCACAACCTGGGAGTGGCCGCGGAAGTCTGTGACCGGGTGGCGGTTATGTATGCCGGCAGGCTCTGCGAGGTAGCCGGCGTCGAGGAGATATTCCTCCACCCCATGCATCCTTATACCAAGGCTTTACTGGAAGCCGTTCCTATGCCGGGGAAAGAACTGCAGACCATCCCCGGGGCACTGGCTGACGCGTTCAACCCGCCGCCAGGTTGCCGCTTTCACCCGCGGTGTCCCAGCGCCATGCCGACGTGCCAGCACGAGAGGCCTAAACTTAAGGAGGTCGCCAAGGACCATATGGTCGCCTGTTATCTTTACTAATTTATGGACACCTTAGTTGATATCAGAAGATTGAAGAAACACTTCCCAATACTCGGGGGTGTTTTGAGAAGACCGGTGGGAGCAGTCAAGGCGGTGGATGGTGTCAGCCTGGCGATTAAGCGGGGGCAATGGCTGGGGCTTGTCGGCGAATCGGGCTGTGGCAAGACGACACTGGCCAAGACACTTATCCGTCTCTGGAAACCAACCAGCGGCCATATTTATTTTGATGTTCCCGATGTGGTGAAAGCGGAGATAGAAATGTTGGAGTCACAGGACAAGAACGGTAGTAAGCTGAACTCTCTTCTCAAGGAGAATGATCTAGGGACCTTTTCCAGTAGCAGGGTCCGCTCATTTCATCGCCGTGCCCAGCTTGTCCACCAAGACCCCTTTACCTCCCTTAATCCACGCATGAAGATAAAGAATATAGTTGCTGAGCCGCTGAAGATACACCATGTCCTGTCCGGCCACGCAGTCGAGACGGCGGTCGAGGAGCTATTGGACAAGGTTGGTCTAAGCTCAGGGCAACTGGAGCGCTATCCCCACCAATTTAGCGGCGGTCAGCGCCAGCGCATCGCCATCGCTCGCGCCCTGGCTACGAAACCGGAGTTCATCGCATTTGATGAACCGACTTCTGCCCTGGACGTCTCTGTCCAGGCCCAGATTCTCAACCTTTTAAAGGATCTCAAGAGAGAATTCGGCCTCACTTATCTCTACATCACCCATGAGCTTTTGATTGCCGAGAGTGTCTGCGATTATATCGCTGTGATGTACGTGGGTAAGGTGGTGGAGATGGGGAAGCCGGAGGAGATATTTCACACACCACGTCATCCCTATTCCCAGTCCCTGATAGCGGCAACGCCAGTCCCTGATCCTACGAGAAGGGTCGGTCGCATTGTCCTTCCTGGTGAGGTACCCAGCCCAGCCAATCCACCACCCGGCTGTCATTTCAACCCCAGGTGTTCTCGGGCCAGCGACGAGTGCCGGGAATTTGAGCCAGAGCTCAAGCTTATTAGCAACGACCACTACGTTGCCTGCTTTTATCCTCTGTAAACCGCCTTCCTCTCCAGCTATGTTTATTTACCTAATATATCCCGGTATATCTCACGGGTTTGCTAACTGGTGTTTGTTTTCTCCTAGTTGTGTATATGGATTGACATGCTGGATCTCAACCTCCTCTATCATTATTTGTCGGTTTAAACCCAGTGCCTGAGAAAAAATCAGGGTGTCAAAATGGCTCATTTCACCTCCTTTCCTATTTATTTTTACCCTCCATAACTTTTAATCAGGGTGTCACAGGTTCGAATCCTGTACGGCTCACTCTCTATTTCCCTGGTCAATATAGTTATACGACATCCTGGTCAGACTGATCAGCCCCATTTCAAGGGCATTGACTAAGGTGTTACAATGTTCTTAATGAAGGGCTATACACTAAGAGAGGCTGCCGAGGCTTTAGGGGTCTCAATAGTTACCATCCGTCGCTATATCAAGTCTGGCAAGCTCAAAGCCAGGCTAGTCCCTTCCAAGTTCGGAGAGTCATACATTATCGAAGACCTACCCCTGCCCACTAAGCCGTTATCAGATAACACCTTATCAACCCAACCCCTTATCAGTAGAATAGAGCAACTATCCCAGGAAGTCGGCTATTGGAAAGCTAAAGCAGAATTGCTTCAGGAACGATTATTGCTTCTAGAAGCCCCTAAGCAGACCCCTAAGCAAAAGTGGTGGCAAAGATTGTTCAGGCCTTGGCAGTGAATAGACAAGGCTGTCTCAATCTAATTCCGTCACTACATCTCTTACTTTACAACGCCTTTTGCTAACATTTTTGCTAACGAACTTTTCACCATCAAAAACTAAAAGTTACTTAGCGGTATAAATCACAGCTACCCAGCCTCTTTTTGTGGAAGGAAGGAAAAACACTAGATGTTTCGGTAGAAAGGGCATAATGTTAAAATTAGTTATATGCCAGCGAATCTACCGCCACAGTATTTTGAGGCTGAGAAGAGATACAGGTCAGCCAGGGAGCCAGAGGAGAAGATTGCGGCTCTAGAAGCTATGCTCGCCATTATGCCCCACCATAAAGGCACCGATAAGCTCCATGCCGTGCTAAGACAGAAGATTGCCAAGTTTTCCCAGGAGGCAGAAAAAAAGTACGCCACAGCCAGGAGAACAGGATTCTATATTGATCGGGAGGGTGCCGGACAGGTAATGTTAGTAGGGCCGGCCAATGCCGGGAAATCCCAGCTGCTGGCGGCGGTAACCGAGGCCATTCCTGAGATAGCTGAATATCCCTTCACGACTAAAACCCCTATGCCGGGTATGATGAAGTTTGAAGATATTCAAATACAACTGGTAGATACGCCGCCCATCGGGCACAAAGAAGTGAGAATACTATTAGCAAATGCCCTGAGAAACGCTGACCTCATTGCTATTGTAATAGATTTATCCCTGGAGCCAATAAGTCAGGTAGAGGCAGCTCTTCAAGGGCTAAGAGAAGCCAGAATAGAGCCCTTAACAGATGATGGTACACAACCAACTCCGGGAAGTTATTCCAGCAGGATGTTGATCGTGGGAAACAAGAATGAGCTGGCAGGTTCAAACAGGAATTGGGAGCGCTTGCATTCACAATATGCCAAGTTGTTTCCCCTGGTTTCCATTTCAGCCAGGGAAGGTCGCGGCTTGGAGGAGTTCAAAAGAGCAGTTTATCAAGCCTTGAATATAATCCGGGTTTATACCAAGACCCCCGGCAGCAAGGCCGACCTGACTGACCCCATGGTACTGGAGAAGGGCAGCACACTGGAAGAAGCTGCTGAAAGCCTCCATAAGGACTTCTATCAGAATTTGAAGTATGCTGTAGTTTGGGGCTCAGGAAAGTATGATGGGCAGAGGGTTAGCAAGGGACATGTCCTTCAAGATGGCGACATAGTCGAGTTTCATATCTAAACAAACCCCAAAAAGTGGCAAGGACCCCTGAGCGGAGTGAGAACACTGCTGGCTTTTATTACAGTCTGACTTAAACTTACGCCAGAACCTTTTTCGGGACTTTCCTGAGGACAGTTTCTGCTTCTTTGATGATCTCCTGCACTAAATCGTTAACCTTGGGCATATCTTTAATTCGCTGAGCCACTTCACCGGCAGCCATAAGCGCTTTTTCTTTATTTCCTTCATAGACAGCTTTGATGGATTCAATCTCAAAATTAGTCAACATATCAGCCGTGGAGTAATCCTCTGGGATTCCCAGAAAAACACCGGGGGATTTCTGGAGGGTGTTTCTGGCATGTTCGCTACTGCGTGGCGTTTTCAGCCACCGGGCCGGTCCGACAAAGCCGCGGGCTACGAGTGTGCCTCTATCTTCCGCAACCACGACACCTTCCTTCCATATCTGAGGAAAATCGCTTTCCTGCGTTGCCAGAAAACGAGTCCCTATCTGGGCTCCGTCTGCCCCTAAAATTAGCGCCGCTGCCAGCGTCCGGCCATCACAAAAGCCACCGGCGCCGGCGACCAGGGTATTATCGTCTGAGACTGCATCTACAACAGCCGGGAGTAGAACCATTGAGTGAACAGGTTCCCAGGAGATGTGGAAACCTCCTTCATGACCAGAAGCTACTATCACGTCAACGCCGGCTTTCTTGCAACGCAAGGCAGCCCTCACCGAGGGTACGACGTGAATCCAGGTGAATCCAGCGCCTTTTATTTTTTCTGCCCAGCCTACAGGGTCGCCAGCAGACGTAAAGATAACTTTGAAGTGGTCTTTCATATCGTGGTTCTCCTGACGGACCCTGATAGCCGTATCAATCAGTACGCGCGAATATTGGATAACTTCTGCTGAGACCATCACATTGATGCCGAAAACGCCGGCTTTATCTTTGACTAGCCTGTTTGTGCGCTTCAGTACTTTTTCCAGGGCTGTAGCCATATCATCCTCGGACTTAGCCTCTCCTGTTTCGACAAAGGCTTTGTAAATCCAGGGTTGTCTTTCTTTTTCAAAAAGGCCACTCGTGGAAAGCAATCCGAGGACGCCTGCGCTGGCTGTAGCAACACAAAGGTTGTTGTTGCTGAAGGGACCCATCCCTGCCTGTATAATTGGATATTTGATTCCGAGCCGGTCACACAATCTTGATTTAATCATAGAGCCACCTCTTTATTTTTTAATCACAACATTATAGATATGGCATTGCTGCGGGTCAAAATAATGGCATTTAGTTAGGGAGAAACTCACCCGGTTAGATTTTATCTTTCCCAAAATTCCCCCCATTTTGTATTATAGCGTAAAATTCTCAATTTAAGAAGATTATTTGCCCCTCTCCCTGTCTCTCAAACCTACGGCCGATAACTACATCAATATTTTCCTCAATGGCACCCAGGCCGATTTGAGTAATGGCTAACCTCAAAGCTTTAATGGAAGATTGAAACAATAATTCGTAAAGTTG
The DNA here is from genome assembly GCA_903884455.1 of uncultured Chloroflexota bacterium. Lineage (GTDB taxonomy): Bacteria > Chloroflexota > Dehalococcoidia > GIF9 > AB-539-J10 > RBG-13-51-36. Next base: position 15,556 of record CAISEW010000005.1, read on the forward strand.
AGGCATACAAATCAATTATCAGATTATTAAAGAAAAATGGAGTTGACCTTTTTATTTCCGATAGTTGCAATTTTTCCAGCGCTTTATTATACTTAAATCAGTGGTTATAAGCGTAGGTTACCACGTCTCTGTGAAAGCTCTTCCGAGCCCATTCGCGAACGTTGGATGACCGAAACTCGAGCCAAGTATTAAAAGAAAGGAGGTCATCCAATGGGATTTGCGGACAAAACGCTACAATGTGCTGACTGTGGCGCCAAATTCACCTTTACCGCTGAGGAACAGGAGTTCTATGCCGGTAGGGGATATACTAATGAGCCCAAGCGTTGCCCTGCTTGCCGTGAGGCAAAGAGAGCCCAGTTCAATGGCACCAGAGGTTCCAGATCTAGCCGCCAAATGCATGCCGCAGTATGTGCTGAGTGTGGCAAAGAATGTGAAGTGCCCTTTGAGCCTCGAGAGGGCAAGCCAGTATATTGTAGTGAGTGCTACAGCAAGAATAAATTGGGCGGTCAGAAATAATTTAATGTAGCTGGATTCAAAGGGGGCTGGAACCAAACCCAGCCCCCGAAGGTTTAGAAGCAGAAGAGTTCAGTATGCTTTAAAAAGTCTGGCTGCACGAAGATTAAGGCAATAAAAATTGAAAGGGGGGTTAATATTGTGAATATATATGTAGGCAACTTATCTCGCGAGGTTACCGAAGACGAATTGCGCAAGGCATTTGAGGCTTTTGGGCAAGTCACAACGGCAAGCATCATCAAGGATAGATACAGCGGCGAATCTAGAGGTTTTGGGTTTATTGAGATGGCAACGAAAACTGAGGCCCAGGCTGCCATCACCGGGCTTAATGGAACATCGTTGAAAGAGCGGACGCTCAGTGTTAGTGAGGCACGCCCTCGCACCGAAGGCGGCAGAGGTGGTGGTGGTGGTGGGTCTTATGGTAGAGGTGGTGGTGGTGGTGGGTCTTATGGTAGAGGTGGTGGAGGTGGTGGGTCTGGTGGTAGAGGTGGTGGGCGCAGATACTAAGATACCAGTATCTTACGAATTGAGACCTTGATAATAGTGACTTGAAGTTCCCGGCTGAGGAAGGGAAGTTTGCTCTTCCTTTGCATCTCAGAAGTGAGCTTGCGGGTCACTTTATCCAGGTCGTCCATTTCTTGATATTGCTCAATAACATGGTTTTTTAAACTTTTTCGCGTGCTCCAGCCCCTGCGCCAAGATATCTCTATTAGCGCTAATGGCATTCACCACGTTTTCTTCGGAAAATACCTACCACGAGTATGTGGAAAACGTCCTCATCTTAGCCTCGAATGGTATAATTGGCGACAAGATATTGGTTTGAGAAAGCAATAGGTAGACTGTCGCAACATACAGAAAAGGAGGCACACCTTGGACTGGAAAGAACTGCTCGGATTCATCGGTGGAGCTTTGACCACAATGGGATTTGTCCCACAGGTATGGCGTCTGTTCAGGCTCAGAAGTGCGCATGAGATAAGCTTGCCATTCACCATCTTCTTCCTTGTGGGTATAGCTTTTTGGCTGTCCTACGGGATTTCATTGGGTCTACTATCAGTAATTATATGGAATGCCATAACGTTCGGTTTAGGATTTGCCATGCTATATGCGAAGCTAAGGTATGGCAAATAGTTCCAGTAAGTATTCGATTTCTAGATAAGATATTATCTTCGATGGAAAATAGTAATTGTATCTAGAAAAGGAGGCGCTATTATGAAGATAGCTGTTATCGGTGCAGGAGCTGTTGGAAGTGTAATTGGTGGTCTTTTATATAAAGCTGGAGAAGATGTCACTCTAATAGGTCGGAAACCTCATGTTGATGCCATAAACCAGAACGGCTTAGTCCTTGAGGGACCATCCGGGAAAACAGTAATCCGGGTTAAAGCTGCAGAAAATCTTGATTTCAAACCGGATTTAGCCTTGTTAGCTGTAAAGACCCAGGATGTCGAATCTTCAGTCAGGAAAGCACATCTATTTTTATCTGGCGCTCTGGTGGTTACTATGCAAAACGGGGTTCAGAGCGACGACATAGTAGCCGGGGTTTTTGGAAAAGAAAATATCATCAGCGGCGTTGTTATATATAATTGTGAATTCCTTGAACCGGGTAAAGCATTATACTCTAAGCTATTAAGCAAAACAGCCCTTCTGATAGGAGAACCCTTTGGCGCCAAGGGAAACCGATTACAAAGTCTTTCAGCATTGTTCAATGAAGCCTTACCCACGGATATAAGTGAGGATATTCGTGGAGCGCACTGGACCAAGCTTCTCTGGAATCTGCTTACTGCTGTCCCGGCAGTGACAGGCTTATCATACCAAGAAGGTAATCATTACCCCCAAATTAGAGAACTAAACATCAATCTGACGAAAGAAGGTTTAGAGGTCATCAAACTAGCTGGAATCAAAACAGCGCCCGTACCTGGCTTTACGCTTTCCGTGTTGGAAACAATGGCCAAGCTACCACTGCCAGAAGCGTCATCTATGCTGAAGAAGATCATCGAGTCTGGAGGTGAGCGACATACTCTAGGTTCTATACTGCAGAGCATCATGAGAGGAAAAAACACGGAAGTTGATTATATGAATGGTGAAGTTGTGAACCTAGGAAAGAAAGTGGGTATTCCAACCCCGGTTAATTCTTTGATGGTTGAATTGGTTCATCAAGTGGAGACTACTGGGAAATTCCTGACTGTAGATGAGCTTACTCAAAGATTGAGTTAGAACATTACACTTAAAAATTTATACAAGTAATTTGATTACCAGCTATGAAACTAAAATAATGGTCGTCACTTCGTCATTGCCAGAAGCTAATCCTGACGACACAGTTATTTGTGATTAAGCTCACCTCCATACGCTAGTTGGAGACGCAGTTGTTGAGAATTCTCGTCCTTGACGCGATGGGAGTAATATTCTCCGTCGGAAATGACGACAGAGATTTACTTTGTCCGTTTGTAGAGGAGAAAGGTGGGACTAAGGACGTGTCTAAGATTGAAATGCTCTATAATTCAACCAGTCTTGGGAATATGTCATCTGCCGAGTTCTGGAAAGCAGTTGGACTCGACCCTGGACTCGAAGATGAATACCTTCAACGGTACAAACTAACCGATGGTCTCACCGATTTCCTTGAAGCCGTCAATTCGCAAGGTTATGAGGTGTGGTGCTTATCGAATGATATATCGGAGTGGTCGAAGAAACTGCGGGCCCGCTTCGGATTGGACAAGTATATTCGCGGCTTCGTCATAAGTGGCGATGTGGGTGTCAGGAAACCAGAGCAGGCTATCTTTGACTATCTCATTGGTCAATTGACAGTAAGCCCTCGTGATGCCGTATTTGTGGACGACCAACGAAGAAACCTTGATGTAGCGGCGGCGTTGGGATTTAGTACGATTCTCTTCGCACCAGCCGGTCATGATTTGACCAATGAGAAACACATCGTGGCAACAAGTTTTGCTGATGTCCTGTGCTGGCTGTGTAGCAAGTAACGTAACTGCCACACTTGTGAGTAGAAAGTGACTCTTTAAGCTGTTAACCAGCTAAGCTAGTAGAAAGCTGAATAATAGGCAATAATATTACCTATGGTGGGCGGTAGAGGACTTGAACCTCTGACCTCCTGTGTGTAAGACAGGCGCTCTCACCACTGAGCTAACCGCCCCTGGCACGCCTGGCGGGATTTGAACCCGCGACCCCAGCCTCCGCAGGGCTGTGCTCTATCCAGCTGAGCTACAGGCGTATATACACCCTACCTAAATGGTGCCGAAGGAGGGATTTGAACCCTCACGTCCTTACGAACACTACGCCCTGAACGTAGCGCGTCTGCCATTCCGCCACTTCGGCATCTAATTCTCTGCCCCGAATTCTCTCTTTGCCAGGGAGACAAAAATAACTGCCAGTATTCCCAAAATGCCTGATGGAAGGGCACAGATAGCCCCGGCTAAGGACAGGCCAAACATTTTCCTTCTTAGTGCCGAGACGCCACCTACTATAGCTAGTATACCCAGCACCAGAAGAAGTCCTCCTATAACAATCAAACAGATTGGGACAATGTGCATGCCGCAGGCACCTTCAAAGCGTGGAAGGAATTGAAGAAGCGATAGTCTGAGCAGTATTCTGGTGCTCATTAAAACCACCATTATCCCTCCACCAATTACCTCAAATGCCCCCGCTATTATGCTTAAGATTCCGCCGGCGGTAAGTAACCCACCCCTGTTATTACCATTAGATACCATTTCCTTTCCTCCTCATTTTATGGTGGGCAGTACAGGATTTGAACCTGTGACCTTCGGTATGTGAAACCGACGCTCTAACCACTGAGCCAACTGCCCATACCTTTATATTTATTATTTATTAAGATATATTAACTTTACCATACACGCAAGAAGCATCGCAATTCTTTGTCTTCTCACAATGGCTTGTCGCAAGCAACTCACCATCGGACTCTCGCTTTGCACCAAAATGCCATCAAAGGCACTTCAGAGCCCCTACAAGCCTTATCAACCACTCTATCCATGCTTTTACTAATCCATTCCGAAAACCCCGTTTTTCATCCCCTGGGCTAAACAATCGTGGAGGAGCGCTTATCACTTCACTTTCTTAAAAACACACACCGCCTGAGTTATGCAAAACATGGTTTTAATCACTTTATCGCAAGATTGTCACTTACTAGTGTTGAGCCGTTCTCCCTGACGGCATCAGTGAGAGTGCGGCTTTGGTGCCACATAGACAAGAATAACTGCCAGCAAAGCTATTATAATGCCGCTTAGAAAGGCTAAATAATAACTTTTAGTGGTGTCATATATCCATCCGCCATAGACTGGACCTATCATGTTACCCAACGTCGTCACCATTTCCAAAGCTCCGTAGACAGCGCCAAAATGCTTTCTACCGAAGTAATCAGCAACGAGCCCCGGTAACATTGTCGTCAGACCACCTACGCCAACGCCTAGAAGAGCAGAATAGCCATACAGCATGGTCAAATTGGTGGTTTTCAAGAGAATGGCAAAAGCTACCGCGTGCAGGCTGGCTACCATCATCATTACGTATCTCTTGTCCATGATGTCGCCAAGCTTGCCAAACCCAATACGGGCGGGAATGCTGAAGACACAAAGCACACTCACAGCCCCGGCGGCTGTTACTCTATCTATCCCCATGTCCACAGCAAATGCTACTTGATGGGTCAGTCCTATCATATAGCCACAGTACAACAGCATTGCGCTAATGGATATTAACCAGAATGACTTTTGTTTTAATGCCTGCCCGATGGTAACACCTCCCGCCTCAAATCCTTTCTGTTGTGCTTGCCCAAGCGCGACCTTTCGCTCCTGCGATGTCCGCATGATAATAGTGCTTACGGGAATGCCCACCAATATCACTATTCCCGCCATACAGACACAAGCAGTCTGCCAATCATATTTGGAGATGAGCCATACCGCAAGCAGGGGCATAACTACTCCACCTGCTCCAATCCCGGTTGCAGCTATACCAAAAGCTGTGCTTTTGCCGCGGTCAAACCAGCTCTCCACAGCTGTCATATTAGCAACTGAACTTATGCCCGCTATACCTAGTGAAAAGACGAGGCCATAATAGAGATAGAATTGCCAGGGCTCAGTAACGGTTCTGAGCAGGAGGAAGCCGAGTCCAGCTATAATAGTCCCACACACCATTACTGGTCGCAAGCCAACCTTATGAATCAACCACCCAACAAGTACACCCATCGCACCAGCGACAAAAGTCCCTATTGTCTGCGCAAGGGCTACCTGTGTCCGTGCCCATCCCATCTCTCTCACCATTACTTCAAAGAACACAGGAAAGGCATAAAACTGTATCCCTACTGCGCAAAAAAGTAGAAGAAATGCTCCACCTACCACCCACCAGCCATAGTATATTCTCTTCATACACCTACCTGTTGGATATGCGAACTCACAGAGGATTGATAAGGAATGATAAGGTGTTACCCGGGTCACTCCAAATCAGCACGCTGAAGGAGCTTCATCTTTTCCTTAACCTCTCTGATAGTCTCTTTAGCTATGACTTCAGCTCGATTAGCTCCATCGGCAAGAACCTGGTTGACATAGCCAGGCTTGGAGGCTAAACCAGCCCGCCTTTCTCGGAAAGGCTTCAGATTCGAATTGATGCTCTCAGCCAGTACCTTTTTGCAGTCCACACAGCCGATACGAGCGCTACGACACTCTGAAGCAATTTCCTCTACTCGTGCCGGGGTGAAAAAATTGTGGAGGCGGAAAACATTACATACTTCAGGATGCCCGGGGTCAGAGCGGTACTTCCGCGCCGGGTCGGTAACGGCTGTCATAACTCGCTTCGAGATTTCCTGGGGGGAAGCAGAGATTTCAATATGGTTATTATAGCTTTTGCTCATCTTCTGCACCCCATCCAGGCCCAAAACCGCAGGAAAGTTAGTAAGCTTCGCCTGGGGCTCAGGAAATACACCCCCGAAAAGGGAGTTAAACCGACGCACTATCTCCCGAGCCAATTCCAGATGAGGAAGCTGGTCCTCGCCCACAGGAACAACCTCACCCTTATAGAGGGCGATGTCCGCAGTCATAAGAACAGGATACCCCACCAGCCCATAATTGACGTTATCCGGCTGCATCTTAACCTTCTCCTTAAACGTCGGAACGCGTAATAACCAGCTTAAAGGAGTCACCATACTGAACAAAGTATGGAGCTCCATTACTTGAGGAACATGAGACTGAACGAAGATGATGCTCCTTTGTGGATCAATGCCGGCCGCCAGCCAGTCAAGCACCATTTCGTAAATATCTTCCCGAAGGGATTCTGTGCTTTCCAGAGTGGTGAGAGCATGAATATCCACTACGCAGTAGACGCAGTCATATTCATCCTGAATGGCAACGTAATTCTGCACCGCTCCCAGGTAGTTACCAATATGTTGTCGGCCTGTGGGGCGTGCGCCAGAGAAAACGCGTTTTCTCATTTATTTGTGGCAAAGTTTAGCATGTAGGAGGGCAAGCAACAAGGTCGTGGAGCAAATTGCCCCAAAGTGTTATTAGTAAAAGTCAGCCCAGCGGAGTATATTCTTATTCTCATCCAAAACACATTTGTTAGCCCACATTGGAAGCATTCCGAACTTTTGTTTGAGAAGTAAGCATAGAAAAGCGCCGCTATATTGCCAACCCGGGTTCGATTTCCAGCACACGCCCACTAAGACGACATAGAAATTCAGCCTTCGATGAATTCTCTGATATAGGAATTAACCAGTCCCGGCTTTTCATGAATGACCCAGTGCGAGCCATCGGGAATGCGCTTGATGGTCAGATTTGGTACGTACTTTTCCAGACCTTCCAGATTTCCTGTAAGCAGCCATTTGTCTTTCTCCCCCCAGATGACCAGCGTCGGCACCACGACCGTGAACAATGAAGGGTCTGCGGACAAGCTATCGTCGCTTTCACCTGTAAAAGAGCCGAGATGAGCGGCTCGATAATAGTTTAAGCCACCAGTCAGCGCTCCAGGCTGCGACCAGGCTTCAATATATGCTTTCCTGTCTTCTTCTGTGAAATAGCCCTGTTTTAGCCCATCCTCCAGCAGGTTGCTAGCAGGCAAAGCATAGTTGTTTCTGGACAGTATCTCTTCAGCCTTGGGGGTACGATATACCAGAATATACTGGCTGGCTTTCTGTTGCGCCGGATTATCACGGAGCTCGCGCATAAAGGTAATAGGATGTACGGCATTTATTATTATGAGCTTCTCCAGATATTCAGGATGACGTATTGCGAACGGCCAAGCCACCCCACCACCCCAGTCATGAGCCACGAGGATGAACTTCTTATACCCAAGGTGCTCGGCAAGGGCACGAATATCATTGATAAGATATTTCATCCGATATTGCTCGACTTCAACAGGTTTCGATGATAAGTTGTAGCCACGCATGTCTGGAGCTACAGCCTGGTAATCTCGTCCGAATTCAGCAAGCTGATTCTTCCACTCGTACCAGAACTCAGGAAAACCGTGGAGGAACATTATCAATTTCCCCTTGCCCACCGTTACATAGTGGAGGCGTATGTTATTGACATCAGCATATTTATGTTCGAACACATTTTTTCTTAGCGGCATGGTATCCTCCTTAATCACACATTATACTCAAATCGATATCACAGCGAATGTGTTCTAGTACTCCCCTTGCCAGTACCCCTGGATAAAGATAGAACTTCCTCAAAGGAAGCCCTATATATTAACAGAATTGGTAGCGCATACCGGATTTGAACCGGTGATCTCCTCCTTGAGAGGGAGGTGTCCTAGACCTCTAGACGAATGCGCCACATTGGCTGGGGATCCAGGATTCGAACCTGGCCTCACGGGTCCAGAGCCCGCTGTCCTACCGCTAGACTAATCCCCAGCAGATTAATATTATAGCTGTTACCCTTGTCTGGAGCAACAGCACGATGTCTGAGAGTGTCTAGTAATGTCATTCTGAGAGATTCTTCGCGGAGTTTACCCTGAGCGGGGTTAGATTCTTCGCTTCGCTCAGAATGACAAACGGATGTTATTAAACAATCGTCGCTTATCTACGAAACCGCCAAAGTTGGGTTTAAAGAAAATCCCCACAAACAGCCACACGCTGCCAATCAATAAGTTGGAGCACAGTTAGCGCTTGGTATATTGTGGTGCCTTGCGAGCTCGCTTGAGTCCGTATTTTTTACGTTCTTTGATTCTACTATCCCGAGTAAGCAATCCTTCTTTACGCAACATGGGCTTAAACAGCTCGTTTTCTTTAGCAAGAGCTCGAGCAATCCCATGGCGAATAGCTCCAGCCTGACCACTGAGGCCACCACCATTCACTTTCACCATGACACAAAATTTGCCCATAGTATTGGTAGCCTGCAAAGGATGCTCAATCATACGGCGATGCTCGATGCGAGGGAAAGCTTCTTGATAGGGCCTCTCATTGACAATTATCTCCCCCTTGCCGGGGAAAAGCCTGGCTTGGGCTATAGCACACTTGCGCTTACCCGTTCCCCAAACGTAACTTTCCTCGCTCATAAATCATCACCTTTCCTTTGATAATATTTCGTCTTTTTTGTTCTCGGTCATTCTGCGCCCTCCGCCTCGCTCAGGGTGACGAAGGGGAGTCTGAGCCTGGTGAGGATGCTCATTTCCAGGATAAACCTTCAGTTTCTTAAACATAGCTCTGCCTAAATTATTATGAGGCAACATCCCTTTAACCGCAAGTTCAATCACACGGGCAGGGTCTTTATTAAATACTTCCTTAAAGCTGGGGCTCTTTAAGCCGCCGGGGTAACCCGAGTATCTATAATAAATCTTTTGTTCGGCTTTCTTCCCAGTCACTTTTACTTTGGCAGCATTAACTACTACAACATAATCACCGGTATCAATATACGGGGCATAAAGCGGCTTATGCTTGCCCATAAGTAAATTAGCTACCTCTGTCGCTACTCTTCCCAAAGTTTTATCCGCGACATCAATCACCCACCACTCCCGCTCGATATCTTTAGCTTTAGTACTATAAGTTTTCATTTCCTTCGATAAACTCAGGACAGGTCTAGCTTCCCAAAGGCCTAGGGTAATTGACCTTCTTCAAGCATAAGCCACAAGCAGGGGACAGGGGACCGGCTAAACCCAAACTCCTGGCCTCCATTATATCACGAAAATCTGCGATGCCTATCTTACCCAGGCCTAGCCTGATTAAAAGACCTACGGTGCTTCGTACCTGGTGAGGCAAAAAGGAGTTAGCCACAATACGGAAAACGGTAAAATCTCCTTTTTCCTCGATTCCCGCTTCATAAACATTACGCAGCGTGCTCTTGCTTCCATCCAGAGAACTGGCAAAGGAAACAAAATCATGCTCACCTTGGATAAGCTGGCAGGCCTCATTCATTGCCTGTATATTCAGCATTTTGGGCATAAATAAAGCAAACCTTCGACTAAACGGCGAGCGGGTATTGCTATTTAAAATAGAATAATGGTACTCTCGGCTCAGAGCATCGCGCCGGACATTAAAATCATCGCCAGCCCTGTAAGCCGCCTTGACTGCGATGTCTTTAGGTAAATAATAATTTAAGGCGTTAACTAACGTCATGGTATCCAATGTAGATTTCGCCCAGAAGCTCACCACTTGTCCTTGGGCATGCACACCGGTATCAGTTCTGCTAGCTGCCATAACCCGGCTGCTTTGCCCGCAAAATCGCCTTATAGCCTGTTCAAGCTCACTTTGAATGGTCGGCAAGCCAACTTGCCATTGAAAGCCATAATATTGGGTACCGTCATATTCGATGAGCAAAATAAACTTACTTAACCAATTCAATTTGAACCATAGGCGCGCTATCACCACGGCGGGGTCCCAGCTTTAGCAACCTAGTATAACCCCCGCTACGGTCAGCATAGCTTGGAGCAATTTGAGCAAATAACTTGTCAACCACTTTTTTTTCAGTAATAAAAGCTAAGGCTTCCCGCCTTGAGGCAAGGCTGCCGTCTTTAGCTAAAGTGATCATCTTTTCTGCTAAACTGCGAACTTCTTTAGCTTTAGCTTCAGTGGTGGTGACCTTTTCGTGATCCAGAAGCGCAGTAACCTGATTTCGGTATAACGCCCACCTGTGCCCTGTCGACCTACTTAAGTTCCGTCCTGCTATCTTGTGTCTCATTCCTTTTCCTTTTCAGGAACAGGAGAGCCGAATTTTGCCATTAACTCTTCCACTTCGGCTCGAGATTTTGCCCCCAAACCAGGCAACGTTGGCAAACCTTCCCTGCCTTTCTCTACCAATTGTCCCAGAGTGAAAATACCTGCTCTCTTCAAACTGTTATAGGAGCGAGTTGATAAATTTAATTCTTCCAGAGGGGCATTATATTGCTCGGGCAAAATGGACAAAGCTCCAGCCATGGGAACTTCAAAGTCCCTGAAGGGAGAGAACTGATTAATTAAGATGATAGCACTTTGACTAAGCGCCTCCCAGGGAAAAATGGTAGCATCGGTCCAAATCTCCAGGATGAGCTTTTCCGGACTTCCCTCCTGACCAGGTTTGATAGATTCTACCGAGAAATTGACCTTCTGCACTGGGGTAAAGATGGCATCTACTGGCAGTGCTCCCACAGGTAAACCATTAGCCGACTTAGCCGGCACATAACCTCTCCCTAGCTCTACATTAAGTTCGACGTAAAGCCTGGCTTTGGAGGAATCTAAAGAAGCTAAATAAAGTTCTGGATTGGCAACGCGAAAGTCAGCCGAGGGTTTAATATCAGCGGCACAGACTTTGCCTTCCCCCTCTATTTCTAAGAGCAACTGGCCGGGCTGACGGGAAAGAGGGCAGAGTCTCAGTTGCTTGATATTCAGTAAGAACTCCATAGCATCTTCTTTAACATGGGGAATAGGAGAGAATTCATGCTGAATTCCTTCGATCTTGACCCAGGTTACCGCAGCACCAGGCAAAGAACTGAGAAGCACACGCCGCAAGGCGTTACCTAAAGTGACACCAAAACCTGGCTCTAGAGGTTCAGCAAGAAAACGACCATAATTAACATTGCTTTCAACACAAGTTACAGTGGGGATAGACAATTCGGGCATAGCTCACCTCGAGTAATATTCAACAACAGCTTTCGCATTAAACTTAGCTTCAATATCATCTTTGCCAGGCAAATTTAACACTCTACCTGTCATGCTTTCTTTGTCCAAGCTTAACCAATTAGGGATAAATTTTTCCTCAATTTCCTCAGCTAATCTTTTATAATATTCCGTTTTTTTACTAGCTTCGCGCCACTTTATAACATCTCCCGATTTCACCAGAAAGGAAGGAATATTTGTTCTGCGATCATTGACCATTATATGACCATGCCCAACTATTTGCCTGGCTTGGGCATGTGAATCAGCAAAGCCCAAGCGATAAACCACATTATCCAGTCTCCTTTCCAGCAATATGAGAAGGGTTTCTCCAGTAGCGCCGGGGCTTTTTTTGGCCTCGTTAAAAAACCTGCGAAATTGTCGCTCCAGGACACCATAGCTAAAGCGCAGCTTTTGCTTTTCGCGCAATTGAAGTCCGCGGTCGGAAATCCCACCGCGCCCTCGAGCTCCGCCGCGCCCTCGAGATGGAGGACGCCCGCCAGGAAGAGTATTCCTTTTCTCTAAAGGACATTTAGGTGTAGGGCACTTCTCGCCTTTGAGCATCAGCTTGTCCCCAAAACGGCGACATAGGCGACAAGTCGGGCCTGTATAGCGCGCCATCTTATACTCTTCGCCTCCCTTTTGGACGACAACCGTCATGGGGGATAGGAGTCACATCTCTGATAGCTGCAACAGTAATGCCGGCGGCCTGTAGGGCGCGAATAGCTGCTTCTCGTCCACTACCAGGGCCTTTAATATACACCTCAACTCGGCGCAAGCCATCACCTATTGCTCGGTGTGCTGCATCTCTGGCAGCTATTTGGGCAGCATAAGGGGTTCCTTTCCGGGAACCCTTGAATCCGGCAGTACCGGAACTCCCCCAGGAAACAACATTACCTTCCATATCAGTAATAGTAACAACAGTATTATTAAAGGTAGATTGGATATAAGCTTTGCCTTCGCTAACCTTTTTATGGACTTTTTTCTTCTTTGGCATTTGTTAAAACAAGTTCCTTACTTCTTAGCTATGCCACGTCTCTGCCCTCGACCGGCCACTGTCTTCTTTGGCCCTTTTTTAGTTCGGGCGTTCGTGCGCGTCCTCTGTCCATGGACTGGTAACCTCATACGGTGTCTTGTGCCTCGATAGCAACTAATTTCAATAAGCCGCTTTATATTAGATTGAACTTCCCTCCTAAGATCGCCCTCCACTCTATATTGTTTGTCAAGAACATCTCGAATCTGGCCAACCTGTTCCTCACTAAGTTCTTTCACTCTAATGCCAGGATCAATACCGGTGGCAGCCATAATGCGCTGGCTTGATGTAGCGCCGATGCCATAAATGCTCTGCAAAGCTACCCAAATTGGCTTTTCTTTAGGAAGGTCTACACCGGCAATACGTGCCACTGTTTATTACCCCTGCCTCTGCTTATGCTTTGGATTCTCACAAATAACCCTGACCACGCCCTCCCGCCTGATAACCTTGCATTTCCGGCATATCGGCTTAACCGAAGCTCTTACTTTCATTTCCAATCACCATTCAAACAAACCCTGTTATGATAAACTTTCTTAGTTAACCTGTCAAACTATTTAAGCCGATAGGTAACCCTGCCCCGGCTTAAATCATAAGGGGAAAGTTCTACCAGAACCCTATCCCCCGGCAAAATCTTGATATAGTGCTTTCTCATTTTGCCCGAGATATGAGCCAATACCTGATGTCCATTGGCCAATTCGACGCGAAACATGGTATTAGGTAAGACTGTAATCACCTTGCCTTCAACTTCTATCCTCTCTTTCTTAGCCATTTCTTACACAATACCTAAACAAGTACTTCAGCTTCATTATCAGTTATGGCAATGGTATGTTCAAAATGTGCTGAAAGACTTCCATCAGCGGTAAGCACCGTCCATTGATTAGCCGCCAATTTAGTGTGCCAATCTCCAGCATTAACCATAGGCTCAATAGCCAGAGTCATGCCCTTACGAAGCAAGAGACCTTTTCCAATTACAAAATTAGGTATTTGGGGCTCTTCATGCAAGTCCCGACCTACTCCATGCCCGGTATATTCTCTAACCACAGAAAATCCTTTTGATTCAACGTAATGTTGAATAGCAGATGAGATATCTTCTACCCATGCCCCACTTATCGCTTGAGCGATGCCTGACTTTAAACTACCTTCTGTGACCGCGATAAGATCCGCGGCCTCCTTACTTATCCGCCCCACACCAATAGTTACGGCGGCATCGGTATGAAAGCCATTAAGTTTTGCACCTACATCTAAAGAGACGATGTCTCCTTCCTGTAGTATTCGTTCACCAGGAATGCCGTGGACTATTTCATCGTTTACCGAAACACATAAATTCGCAGGAAAGCCGCGATAATTTTTAAAGGAAGGTATAACTCCCCTCTTCCTCGATTCTTCAGCCATCATTATGTCCAATTGGCCAGTCTTAATCCCCGGTCTTACTTCCGCCCTTAGCTTATCTAAAACAGCGGCGAGGATTTTGCCACATTTTCTCATAATAACTATTTCCTCGTCAGATTTTATAATCACCATTTATTTTATCCCTGCTTTGAGCGCAGAGATTATTTCTCTAGCTACCCCCTGCATTCCCAGGTTACCATTAACCTTAATTAGTTTACCTTGCTTTTTATAATAATCAAGTATGGGAACAGTTTGAGCAAAGAAAATACTAAGTCGGTCCTTTACTGTTTCCTCCCTGTCATCAGAACGTTGATACAACTTACCACCGCATTTATCACATTTCCCCGGCGTTTTAGGCGGTGAATTTATTATGTGATAGGGTGTCTGACAAGTCCGGCAAAGCCATCTTCCACTGAGGCGTTTCACTAGCTCTTCATTAGGCACTTCAATGTATATTGCTTTATCTATGGTTTTTCCTTGCTCCTTAAGGGCTTTGTCTAGAACTTTAGCTTGATGCAAAGTCCGGGGAAAGCCGTCGAAAAGGCAGCCAGAGGCACAGTCAGACTGATTAATTCTTTCCAGAATCATTTTTATGGTTATCTCATCGGGAACTAGTTCTCCTTTATCCATATAGCTTTTCGCCAAGAGACCAACCTCGGTCCTTTCCTCTAATGCCTGACGAAACAAATCCCCGGAGGCTATATGAGGTAAATTCATCTCTTGAGAGAGAATATCTGCCTGAGTTCCCTTCCCTGCCCCCGGAGCGCCTAGCATGATGATGTACATTATTTTAGGAAACCCTCGTAGCGGCGCATGGTTAGTTGAGCCTCTAATTGCTTCATGGTATCTAAGGCCACACCAACAGCTATAAGCATGGCGGTGCTCCGGATTCCCAAATCTGAAATGGTGGTAATTTTCATAGCAATGAAGGGTATAATTGCCACTACAGCTAGAAAGATGGCGCCACCAAAGGTAATGCGCGTTATGATTCTATTCAAATAATCAGCCGTTGCCTTGCCGGGTCGAACTCCAGGGATGAAGCCGCCTTGCTGTTGCAAAGTTTGAGGCAGGTTCATCTGTTCAAATATGACCATAGTGTAGAATAAAGTGAAGCCAATTACTAAGGCAAAATACAACCCGTTGTAGACTGCGGTATTAGACTGAAACACACTATAGATTGTATTCCAGAAATTCGGGTTTTCAGTGCTTGGATTCATAAAATATGTAGCTATCGTACCGGGAAGTTGCATTAGGGCTATGGCGAAAATGAGGGGTATCATTCCCGCAGTATTGACTCGCAGGGGGATGTAGGTTGAACCTGATTGGCGATACATGCGGCCACCGCGAAAAGTGCTCTTAGCATACTGTACAGGAATACGGCGATGAGCTTCAACAAATATGACTATAAGCACCACCATAGCTAAGGTTATAATAATGTAGGCGATCAACCCTCCTGGATGTCCGCCTTGAGCAGCAACAATGCCACGACCCACTATCCCAGGCAAGTCAGTCACGATACCACCAAAGATTATTATTGATATCCCGTTCCCGACACCACGCTCGGTAATCAATTCACCTAGCCACACGAGGAATATCGTTCCAGCGATCATTGTTATTATTATGTTGGCTATGGTCAATGATGTAAGCGACGCAATAGTAACTCCTTGGGCACGTAACAAAGCAATCATAGCATAGCTTTGAAGAGCAGCCAAAGGTATAGTTGCTAAGTGAGTAATTCGATTGATTTTCTCTTGACCAAGTTCCCCCTCCTGGGATAGAGCCTGAAGCCTGGGGATTACCGGGACTAGCAATTGCATAATTATAGACGCAGTGATGTACGGATAAACGCCCAGAGCAGCCACACTAAACTTCTCCATGGCACCACCGGCAAAAAGGTTAAGCATGCCGAAGAGGGGGCTTGTCCCGATGTATTGTTGCAACTTCGCGATGTCCACGCCGGGCAAGGGAACGTGAGTCATAAAGCGAAAAACCACAAGCATGCCAAGTGTGAAAAGAATTTTTCGCCTCAAATCAGGCAATGTCCATATGTCCATCATTGCCTGGACGAGACGTGGTCGGGTCGTTCTGCGCTCCATTCTAAGCCTGCTTTATCTTCCCTCCAGCAGCCAGAATTTTTTTCTCCGCCGATGAAGAGAATTTGTTAGCACTAACTAGCAATGGATGCTGAATATCGCCAACGCCGAGAATTTTGGTTGGATTACCCGTGGTGTTAATCAACCCTGCCCGAAGCAATTCCTCAGGAGTTACTTCAGTTCCTGGGGGAAAAATGGCCAGCTTTCCCACGTTGACAACATTATATTTAGTTTTAAAAATGTTAGTGAATCCCCTTTTCCGTGGTAGCCGTTTTATCAAAGGCAACTGCCCGCCTTCAAAGCCAAGGCGCACGCCACCACCAGAGCGAGACTTTTGCCCTTTGCACCCCCGCCCCGAATAGGTGCCATGCCCGCTGCCATTCCCCCGACCTACGAGTTTCCTCTTGTGCTTAGCACCTACAGGAGGCCTTAATTCATTCTGTTTCATCTACCTTCTCTTCCTGAGTTTCAACATCAGTTTGAATCGCCGCTTCCTCAGTTTTTCTCAAGTTAGATAAGGCAAGCATCGTCGCCTTAGCTACATTGACTTTGCTCGGTCCACCAAACGATTTGCCAAGGACGTCTTTTATGCCTGCCAATTCAAGCACTGCTCGAGCAGTACTACCGACAATTAAGCCTGTGCCCGGCGCTGCCGGCTTTAGTAAGATCTTAGACGCACCAAACTTGGCTAGAATTTCATGAGGGATGGTACTGCCCTTCATAGGCACCTCAATCAGCCCCTTCTTCGCCACAGTACCTGCTTTGCGAACTGCTTCAGGAACCGCTGCCGCTTTAGCTAAACCAAATCCGACATGTCCCTGGCCATCGCCAACTACCACTAAAGCTCTGAACCGAAGGTGTCTACCACCTTTGACCACTTTAGTTACACGGTCGATGCCTAACAGTTTCTCTTCGAGAGTCAGTTCTGAGGCATCGATTTTGGCCCTCTTCCCTCTTATTTTAGTAACTGCCTTCATAAGTTAATCCTCAAAATTCCAATCCAGCTTTCCTGGCAGCCTCAGCTAAAGCCTTAACTCTGCCATGATATTTACAGCCACCACGGTCAAAAACCACCTGTTTGACCCCTTTATTTAATGCTTTCTCTGCAAGCAAAGCCCCCACGATTTCGGCTTTCTTGCTTTTTCCCATTCCATCGGTCTTGCTTCTCACCTGAGAGTCAAGAGTGCTCATTGAGACCAAAGTCTGGCCCATAGAATCATCGATAAGCTGGGCATGGATATGATTCAAGCTACGGAAGACACATAATCGAGGACGTGATATCGTTCCCGCTACTTTTTGCCTCACCCGTCTGTGTCGTATCTTTTTGATTGCTTTTGAATCTTTCCCGCTCATTATAGTCACTATTTCTTACCTACTTTGCCCGATTTGCCAGGTTTAAGACGTAGCTTCTCACCCAAGTATTTAATGCCTTTCCCTTTATAGGAGTCAGGAGGGCGTATCGCCCGAATTTTAGCAGCCGTTTCTCCAACTAGTTCTTTATCAATACCAGTGACGCGAATGCGATTTGTCCCCTCAACGGTGATACTAATACCAGGAGGGGGGGGGAACTCCACAGCATTGGCATATCCCACTTGAAGCAACAGCTTGTCGCCAGTTTTCTGCGCTCTATAGCCCACGCCATTTATTTCCAGGATTTTTTCAAAACCTTCACTCACCCCTGTAACCATATTTGCCAAAAGGCTGCGAGTGAGCCCATGTAAAGAACGATGGATCTTACTATCGCTAGGCCGGGTTACAATCAAGCTCCCATCCTTCAAAGCAATAGAAATAGCAGGGTGCAATCGACGACGGAGTTCTCCTTTGCTTCCTCTTGCCACAACTTCGCTTCCATTGATCTTTACCTCGGTACCCCGAGGGATAGCAATGGGAAGCAAGCCAATACGAGACATAATTTACAGCTCCTAAGTTAATTTACCATACATAGCACAGAATTTCACCGCCAAGATGCTGCCGCCATGCTTTCTGGCCAGTCATAATGCCTTTGGATGTGGATAGAATGGCAATACCAAAGCCCCCATAGACGCGGGGGATTTCACGCCCTCCCACATAGACCCTCAGGCCTGACTTGCTCACTCTTTCTAAACCTAAGATTGCGGGCTGCTCATCGGTGTACTTGAGGTGGATTTTTATCATTGGCTGCGGTTTCCCTTTAAGCACTTCATAACGGTCAATAAAACCCTCTTCCTTAAGTATTTTAACGATAGAAAGCTCCATTTTAGAGGAGGGCACAAGCACACTCTCGTGACTTGCCATGATAGCATTGCGTATCCTGGTCAACATATCAGCGATGGGGTCAATAATTGTCATTTTTCTTTACCAGCTTGACTTTCTTACCCCTGGGATTACACCAGTCAAAGCAAGTTCTCGGAAACAAATACGACACAAGCCAAATTTACGCATATAAGCACGCGGCCTACCACATAACTTACAGCGATTACGTTGCTGCACTTTATATTTTGGCGGGCGCTCTGACTTGACAATCCTAGATAACTTCGCCATATCAAGCCCTCCTGAAAGGCATGCCCATTAGTTCCAACAAAGTCCTGCCTTCATCATCGTTCTTGGCCGTAGTAACAATGGTTACCTCGAGGCCACGAATTTTGTCTACCTTATCGTAATCAATCTCAGGGAAAACTATCTGTTCTTTCATGCCCAGGCTGTAATTTCCTCGGCCATCGAACGAATCCCGTGATACTCCGCGGAAATCTCGAAACCTAGGTAGAACAACATTAACCAGTTTGTCAAAAAAATCATACATTCGCTTACCTCGCAAAGTCACCATCATCCCAATAGGCACACCAGCCCGTAGTTTGAAAGCGGAGATAGACTTTTTTGCCCGTGTCGTCACCGGATGTTGCCCCGAAATTGTAGCTAGGTCCTTCTCCGCTGATTCAAGAGCTTTAGGCTCCTGCGTTGCTTCGCCCAAACCAATGCTAAGCACAATCTTTCTCAACTTGGGCAATTGCATTATATTGTCATAGCCTAGTCCAGCTTTAAGCTGAGGAGCTACTTCAGTTAAATATTTTTCTTCCAAGCGAGATTTCATAACCAAATCCCTTAGTCAATCACCTCTTGACATGAATTGCAAATTCGCACTTTTTTGCCATCGTCCAAAAAGCGGAAACTAACTCGCGTGGGTTTGCCACATTTCTCGCATACCAACATTACGTTGGATACATGAATTGGAGCTTCAAGTTCAATTATGCCAGCCTGTCGAGCAGCTTTACGAGCTCGAGAGTGGCGCTTAATCATATTAAGTCCCTCCACTATCACTCTATCTTCGTTGAGGAGGGCACGGCGAACCTTCCCCTTTTTCCCACTGTCTTTGCCAGCAATTATGACAACCGTATCATCTTTTCTGATTTTCATTTTACAAGACCTCGGGGGCCAAGGATATTATCTTGGCAAAGTTTTTATCTCTAAGTTCTCGGGCTACAGGACCAAAAATACGGCTGCCCTTAGGATTATCTTTATCACCAAGAATGACTGCGGCATCTTCATCAAATCTGATATAGGAGCCGTCAGAGCGGCGATAGGACTTAGCCACACGCACCACCACAGCCCGCACTACCTCGCCCTTTTTCACCATCCCATGGGGCACCGCTCGCTTCACCGTGGCTACAATAATGTCACCTATATGAGCATATTTCCTTGCTCCAACAGGGACATTAATGCACATAATTTGCTTAGCCCCAGTATTATCTGCTATCTTCAGTCTGGTATAAGCCTGAATCATTCTTTTGTTATGGCTTGGTTTCAGCTACCTCTCTTTTAGACATTATCTCTATTACCCGCCATCTCTTCTCCCTAGACAAAGGGCGAGTCTCGACAATCTTCACTTTGTCTCCAATTTTACAGGCATTATTTTCGTCATGAGCCTTATATTTTTTGGTAACCCTGATAGCCTTCTTGTAGAGTGGATGGACTTTTCTGGTTTCCACGGCTACCACAACGGTTTTATCCATTTTGTCACTCACCACTAAGCCCTCTTTAACCTTTCTTTTCTCGAGATAATTCATCTTATTGTGCCAAGTTCCCTTTCTCTTAAAATAGTTTTTATTCTGGCAATCCTTTTCTTCACTCTAGGAATCTCCCGATGATTCCCCAACTGTCTAGTGGCCAAGCGAAAACGGAGGTTAAAAAGCTCCTCATGAGCTTCTTCGAGCTTCGTTAATAGCTCTTCATTGTTGAGAGCGCGAATTTCGCTAGCTTTCAACTTTCTGCCTCTCCTTCCTGACAAAACTAGTAGCTATAGGAAGCTTGTAGGAGGCAAGGCGGGCTGCCTCCGAAGCCACATCCTCTTTTACATCAGCCAATTCGAACAGGATTTTGCCTCTCTTGACTACGGCTACCCAGTGATCCGGAGCGCCTTTCCCTCCACCCATCCTTGTCTCCGCAGGTTTCTTTGTCACAGATTTGTCAGGGAAAACTCGTATCCATAGCTTACCACCACGATGCAAGTGGCGGACAAATACGCGACGGGTTGCCTCAATTTGCCGCGCTGTTACCCACGCAGATTCCTCAGCCCTCATGCCAAAATCACCAAAAACAATGGTCTCCCCTCTCTGGGCACTACCTTTTCGCCTTCCTTTATGTACCTTGCGGTACTTCACTCGTTTCGGCTGTAGCATTTTTCTCCTTCACTTCAGGGATAATATCGCCCTTATAAATCCACACTTTAACCCCAATACGCCCCATTACAGTATGAGCTTCAACAAGACCATAATCAATATTGGCACGTATCTTATGCAACGGCATTTGACCTTGACGGAGGGTTTCCTTTCTAGCAATTTCATTCCCACCAAGTCTTCCAGCGCACTTTATCTTTATTCCCTTAGCACCAGCTTGCAAAGTTCGGAAGGTCGCTTGCCTCATAGCTCGGCGGAAGGGGATTCTCTCTTCAAGCCGCTCAGCTATGCTCCGAGCTACCAAAAGAGCTTCGAGCTCAGGGTGCTCAACTTCCCTAATGGTCAATCTAATTTTATCCCCACTGACCTTTTCCAGGTCCGACTTTAATACTTCCACATTTTGTCCCCCCCGACCAATCAAGATGCCAGGACGAGCTGAGTAAAGAGTTAAATGTATCTCATCCCCCGGACGTTCAATTTCCACCCGAGCAACTGCTCCTCCAAGACATTTTTGTTCCACAACTCTGCGTAGCTTTAAATCATCTAACAAAAACCGAGTATAGTTCTTCTCAGCATACCACCTGGCCCGCCAATCCTGGTTAATACCCAGCCTGAAACCATAAGGATGAACTTTTTGTCCCAAAACTATTCCTCCTCTTCGGTAACGAAAACTGTAATATTGCTAGACCGTTTTAAGATAGGACTAATCCTCCCTTTCGACTGAGGGCGAAATCTCTTCAAGGTACGCCCTTGATCAGCAAATATATCAGTGATTCTAAGCTCAGCAGGCGACATTTGAAAATTGTTTTCAGCATTGGCTACTGCTGATTTGATTACCTTAGCCACGGCCTTGGCTGTAGGGGTAGGCAAAAAGCTGAGGATACTCAATGCCTCGTCAACTTTTTTGCCTCTAACCATATTTATCACTAAACGAACTTTCTGAGGCGAAATGCCAATTCCATTAGCTACTGCTCTTACCTTCATTGCGTCTTATGTTTTCGCCACCTGTTCAGTTATTTTAGCTTTGGTGACATGGCCCCTGAATGTCCTGGTAGACGCAAATTCTGCCAGTTTATGCCCCACCATATTTTCAGTGATGAAAATGGGCACATGTTTCCTGCCATTATGCACTGCAATAGTATGACCTATCATTTGGGGCAAAATAGTAGAGGCACGGGACCATGTCTTTATCACCGTTTTCTCGCCCGAATTATTAAGCGCTTCTATTTTCTTAAGCAATTTAACATCGCAAAAAGGGCCCTTCTTAAGCGACCGTGACATTTTCCCTCCTTCGTTTGAGGATCATCTTGTCTGACGTTTTACGGCGACGTGTCTTAGCCCCCAAAGCTGGCTTTCCCCAAGGGGTTTTGGGATTCATTCCTCGCGGATTTCTGCCCTCCCCACCTCCATGTGGGTGGTCACGAGGAGTCATAGCAGAACCCCTGACCGTAGGCCGCCAACCTGACCATCTTCTCTTTCCAGCTTTGCCTAAATTTATATTTTCATGGTCAACGTTGCCTATCTGACCAACAGTAGCCCAGCACTTTTGATGAAATTTACGTAGTTCACCCGAAGGGAGTTTAAGTACAACATATTTGCCCTCCTTGCTTATAATTTGGGCGGAACTCCCTGCGCTATGAACAAGCTTTCCCCCTTTGCCTGGCTCAAACTCAACATTATGCACTAAAGTTCCCACAGGAATAGACTCCAATGGCAGAGCATTCCCAGGTTTTATATCAACATCCTCGCCTGTCTGTACAGTATCACCCAACTTGATGTCCAAAGGGGCGAGTATATAGCGCTTTTCTCCATCAGCATAATGAATTAGGGCAATGCGAGCTGCCCTATTAGGGTCATATTCAATGGAAGCTACTTTTCCTGGAACGGTAATTTTATCCCTCTTAAAATCGATAAGGCGAAGTTTGCGCTTACTGCCACCACCGCGGTGACGCACCGTTATAACACCCCGGCTATTACGCCCTGCCTTCTTTTTCAGCGGCACCAGTAAGGATTTCTCAGGAGCTACTCCAGTCAGCTCTTCAAAAGTAGCGCCAGACATAAATCTCCTGCCTGGAGAAGTTGGCTTATAAGTCTTTAATCCCACGAATCGCTCCTTATTTATGCGTCCTTTGCCAGCGAGTCTTCTTAAGAAGCTTCTTATGCTGGTGCTTGGACATCTTCTTTCTTCTCCACTTGGTAACTGAACCCATTAGACACCCTCAAAGAAAGTAATTTTGTTCCCCGGTGCCAAGGTAACTATTGCCTTTTTCCAAGGTGAGCTAGTTACTTGTCTCCTGCCAAATTTTCTTGTCTTGCCAGGCACCGTCATCACATTTACCTTGCTTACCTTTACCTTAAAAGCTAGTTCTACTGCTTCCTTAATCTGAGACTCGGTAGCCTTGCCCGCCACTTCAAAGGCATATTTATCTTTCTCCTTAAGGGAAGTAGCCTTCTCTGTAATTAAAGGACGCCGCAGAACTTCGTAAAGATGCAATTTATTTACCCCAAATTTGCTCAATGTTTCGTATTGCCGGCACAGTGGCTACCAGCATTTTATAGGAAAGCAAATCCAATACATTAATTAGAGCCGCAGGTAGGACTTTGACCTCAGGCAAATTAGCCGCTGATTTAACCACATTGGGTGTGGATTGAGCAGTAAGAATCAAAGTGGAAGAATCGATGCCGAGCGAAGACAGAACATTTATCATGTCTTTTGTCTTTGGTCCTTTAAAATCAAGTTCCTGTACCAGTCTTATATTTCCCTCTCTAACTTTAGCGGAGAGGAGACATTTCAAAGCTAACCTCCTCATTTTCTTGGGCATCGCCTGGCGATAGGTGCGTGGCTTGGGGCCAAAAACTACCCCCCCACCCCTGAGAAGGGGTGATTTTATATCCCCCCTTCGCGCTCTGCCAGTATGCTTTTGGGCATAAAGCTTCCTTGTGCTCCCACTAACTTCCCCCCTAGTCTTGGTAGACGCAGTACCTTGACGTCCATTTGCTAATTGTCTTACCATCGCTTGGTGCACTACGGCCTCATTAAAGGGAAGCGCAAAAATAGCCTGGCTAAGCTCTATTTGCTCAGCAACTTCACCGTTTAGACTATAAACTGGCACTTGCACTTCCTGTTACCTTACTTTCTCAATTACTAACAGCCCCCCATCGGCTCCAGGTACTGCACCCTTCACCAAAAGCAAATTGCGCTCTGGGTCAGCTTGAATTACCTCGAGGTTACGCGCTGTTACTCTCCTATTTCCCATATGCCCCGCCATGCGTTTCCCTTTCAGCACCCGACCGGGAAAAGTGGTAGCTCCGATTGAACCAGGGGCACGATGGCGGTCAGTTTGGCCATGGGTCTTTGGCCCACCAGAAAAATGATGCCGCTTAACTACGCCAGCAAAACCCCTGCCCTTAGAAAAGCCAATGACATTTATCAAGTCACCATGCTTTAGGAAGCCCACATCCACTTTGTCACCACGCTTGACCGAGCTAATATCATCAGCCCTGAATTCGCGAAGATATCGAACATTCTCTAAGCCTCGAAGATGTCCTTTCTCTGGAGAGCTAAGCTGAGATTGCTTCACTTTGTTCTCAATAAAGCCCACTTGGATAGCGTCATAACCATCCCTGTCCCGGCTCTTTACCTGAGTTACCACAGAAGGCCCAGCTTGAATAGCGGTTACTGCCACCGTCTCTCCGCTTTCCTGAAACAGTTGCGTCATGCCTATTTTCTTACCAATAATGCCTGGAAACATGGTCTTAACTACAACTTAATATCTATCTCCACTCCAGATGCTAAGTCGAGCTGACTCAGAGCATCTATAGTCTTAGAACTTGGCTGCAAAACATCAATTACTCTCTTATGAGTCCTGATCTCAAATTGTTCCCTGGAATCTTTATCGATGTTAGGGGAACGAATAACACAAAATTTTTCGATATGTGTGGGTAAAGGTACTGGGCCAACCACGATAGCCCCGGTACGCTCCACTGCATCTACTATTTGCCTCACTGCTTGATCAGCCAACTTATGATCGAAGCTTTTGATTTTGATACGAACTTTTTGTTCAGTCATCTGGTTCTTCCTACTTTAGCCACAATTTGCTCAGCCAAATTTTGAGGCAACTCTTCATAGTGATGAAAGCACATAGTATAACTCGCCCTCCCTTGACTGCGCGACCTCAAATCTCCAGCGAAACCAAATGTTTCCGCTAGAGGAACAAGACAACGGATAGCAGAGGATTCGGCGCGACTCTCAATGCTTTCGATATGAGCTCTTCGGGAGTTTAAATCGCCAATGATGTCTCCTAGGAACTCATCGGGAGTTGTTATCTCCACTTCCATAATTGGCTCGAGAATAACAGGTTTAGCTTTATTTATCCCATCCCTCATACCCATGAAGGCTGCCATCTTAAAAGCCATATCTGAAGAATCGACCTCGTGAAAACTCCCGTCATACAAAGTCACCTTTACATCTATTACAGGGTAACCAGCTAATCCGCCACTTTGTAAAGCCGACTTGGCACCGGCTTCTACTGAGGGAGTAAATCCCTTAGGTATGGCCCCACTTCGAATCTGGTCACGAAACTCAAATCCGCTGCCACGCTCGCCGGGCTCGATTTTAAGCCAAACATGCCCGTATTGTCCTTTACCGCCAGATTGACGGATAAATCTCCCTTCAGATTCCACAGAATTGGTGATTGTTTCCTTATAAGCGACCTGAGGCTTACCGGCATTGACCCTTATACCATATTCGCGAAATATACGCTCCATTAACACTTCGAGATGAAGTTCGCCCATCCCCGAAATCAGAGTTTGACCTGTTTCTTTGTCATGGTAAACCTTGAAGGTGGGATCCTCCATAGTAAGTTTAGCCAGGGAATCGTCTAACTTGTCCTGGTCGACTTTACTTTTGGGTTCAACAGCCATGGAAAGCACCGGCTCAGCAAATCGTATAGCCTCAAGAAGCACTGGCCGTGCGGGCTCGCAAATGGTATCACCTGTCGAGGTCGTCTTAAGTCCCAGACTAGCTACAATGCCTCCGGTCTCAATGTGGTCAATCTCCTCACGGTGATTGGCATGCATAAGATATAGTTTTCCCAATCTCTCTTTCTTATCTATGCTGGAGTTCAAGACTTGTGCTCCGGCCTTTATCCTGCCTGAGTATACACGCAAGTAGACCAGTCTGCCCATAAACGGGTCAAAAACTGTTTTAAACGCCAACGCAGAAAAAGGTTCATCATCGCTCGCCGGACGAAGGATTTTCTCTCCACTTTTAGGATCTGTAGCTGAGATAGGAGGAATATCTAGCGGCGAAGGGAGGTAATCTACAATAGCATCAAGCAATAACTGGATGCCTTCGTCTCTCACGGCACTGCCACAAAGGACAGGCACTATGCAGTTAGAAATGGTCAGCCTTCTTATAGCTGCCTTAATTTGAGAGGCGGAGACATCTTGCTCATTAAGGTAGAGCAGCATAATTTGCTCATCGAGTTCAGCTAAGTTTCCAATTAATGCTTGACGATGCTTGGCCAGCAAAGTCTCACTGCCCTCTTCAATTGAAGCTGAATTAGAATCAACCGGGAAAGCAATGACTTTGTTTTCCACAAGGTCGAGGATGCCTCGAAAGTCCTTTTCACTTCCTATGGGGAGCTGTATAGGTAACGCCTTGCTCCGCAACCTTTCATTAATCATGGTCACCGTGTGCTGAAAATCAGCGCCAATCCTATCCATTTTGTTAATAAAGCAAATCCTGGCCACACCATATTTATCTGCCTGGTGCCACACAGCCTCTGACTGAGCTTCCACCCCGGCTACACCATCGAAAATCACGACACCACCATCTAATACACGGAGACTACGCTCAACCTCAGCGGTGAAATCTACATGCCCAGGGGTATCGATGATGTTTATACGATGTTCGCGCCAGTGACATGTGGTAGCCGCTGAAGTAATGGTAATACCTCGTTCTCTTTCCTGCTCCATCCAATCCATTACCGCAGTCCCCTCATCCACACTGCCAATCTTGTAGGTGCGCCCTGTATGGTGGAGTATCATCTCTGTGGCCGTGGTCTTGCCAGCATCTATATGAGCGATGATCCCTATATTCCGTATTTTTTCCAAAGGGAAAGTCCGCGACATGAGCTTATCCTTTACCTCAAGTACTGCTTTTAACACGACTTTTCACCAACGATAGTGAGCAAAGGCTTTGTTAGCCTCTGCCATCTTGTGAAGATCCTCACGTTTCTTGATTGCTGCCCCCCGACCATTAACAGCATCAACCAACTCGCTTGCCAGTTTTTCTTCCATAGATTTGCCACTACGAGCTCGCGCTGAAGCAATGAGCCACCTTATGGCAAGAGCGCGCCCCTGATCTCCTCCTACCTCCGTGGGGACTTGGTAGGTAGCCCCACCAACACGGCGTGATTTAACCATGAGAAGCGGCGCAACATTTTTAATCGCCTGCTCTAAGGCTTCTTCGGGTTTGTTGTTCACTTGCTGAGCAGTGAGTTGCAAGGCATTATAGACAATGCGCTCAGCTGTAGCTTTTTGCCCTCGTAGCATAAGCCTATTAATAAATTTAGCCACCAAGATGCTGTTATATTTAGCATCGGGTGGTGGTATCCTTTTTACTATTTTTCTAGCTCCTCTTGGCATTTGACATCCTTGCTATTTTTGTGCCTTGGCCCCATACCTGCTGCGACCTTGCTTGCGATTAGCTACTCCTTCAGTGTCCAAGGTGCCACGGATAATATGGTAGCGAATTCCAGGAACGTCCTTAACTCGGCCACCACGAATCAAAACTACCGAGTGTTCCTGCAAATTATGTCCTTCGCCAGGAATATAAGCGGTTACTTCCATACCATTGGTCAGCCTAACACGGGCAACTTTGCGCAATGCCGAGTTTGGCTTCTTAGGTGTAACCGTCTTAACCTGGATACATACACCTCTTTTTTGAGGCGCCCCTTGGACCCATTTAATTTCCCCTTTCATCGTATTTCGGGTGTAATGCAATGCTGGGACCTTGCTCTTATTTCCCAGCTTCTGCCTCCCTTTACGAACAAGTTGACTAACTGTCGGCATTCTTATACTCTCCTATTTTAGGCAATCAAAAAGCCGTCTGCTTACATGCCGGTCTACTCTAGGAAAAATTTGCTCGGCTTCAGCCAGCCGGCTTTTATAACTCTCTAAATCTTTACCTTCTAGTAGACACCAACTTAGTAATTTAACACAAGGTAATTAGGCTGTCAACTAGCGAAGCAATCTTTTTCCAAATTAAAAATATAGTGTACACCTCAATCCATATTTAAATTGATACAGACTCTCATAATATAATGGTGCTCACTAGTCCCTTTATATCACCTTCCGTTGATATAAAGGATGATAAGACTGTAATTGCATAAACCTCAGGTGTGCTCGGGAAGCAAAGCGGTTTCTGGGAAAACTGTTCATGAGCGCTGGCTCACAACTCAGAAATAGAAAAGGACACTTTTCTAGGGCAAACTTATCTGTTACGGTATTTTGAACGTCTTGCTTGTTAATGCAGGTGTTTTTTTACTCCTGCTTTAACTTTAAACATTCTGCTACTGGATAGCTTATCTAAAGATGCATTGAGCACGGCTATGTATTCGTCTACTTCATTACGATCAAACTGTATAACTTTGTTGGCTATTCGTTGGCAATAATTGCACTGGCTACACCCAGATAGGCAATCTTGCTTCCCGAAGAAATCCATAAAACCTTCCAGGGCCTGGTTATCGATATAGAATTTGGGCGGTGGCTCAATAACATTGTTTTGTACGCCCGGTAAAGCAGAATTAATAAATCCAATTTTCGGAGTAATGATGTTCAAAATATCATATAGGTTCCCTTGATAATGACGTGATGAATACGCTGTGGCAGCCTGCAAAATTCGTTCGGCGGACATTGACCTGCCACTGATTTTGAACATATCCATACCTATCTCTTCGTAAACATGAATATCCTCGGGCCTTACCCAGCGGCATTTAATGATTTGAGAAATATCACAGAGTCTGTCTAGACTACAACGGATTACACAATAGTCTACATAGTAGCCGCTGAGCGAGTTATAACTCTGACTGGCATGCCCCAGGCCATCATGGTGATAATATTCGTAGGGGCACTGGTATAGGCAGAGATTATTCATTAGTACAGTGAGTTCGCAACTAACTGCTTTCCTGATAGCCTTGAGCAACGTAAAGTCCCGATTTACGTTAATGTCCAGAGTAATAGAATCGGCGCCTAAGGATTCAACCGATTTAGCTCTAGCAACGCTGTTCACATGAGCAATGGTTGACACCCTTATCTTAAGATGCGGAAATTGCCGCTTTATAAGCTCAACCAGATAAGGGATGGTTACTGTGACGCTATCCGCACCAACACTGCTGATCCAATCAAGATGCATTAACAATTCTTGATGGGTATTCTCATCCCACTCCATATTACCCATACTAGGAGCATTTAGGAGATAGTCAAACTTCAAACCTGCTGAGTGAGCCTGTTCAATGTATTCCTCTGCTTGATTTTCCACCATGCGGACGTTATCAGGACCCGATCCCCCACTGCCTATCATTGAGGTTGGCAATACGCCATATAGTTGTACATCAGCTTCTAGCTTGCTTAATGGCAATATCAGATCTGGATCCCAATTCGTTGGCACTAATAACTTCATGCTATCTCACTATGACAAATAATGTGAGTACAAAACTGAGCACATATGCCCCAATTTATATCTTTCTTCATGTTTAGCAAAACCATTCTCTATATCGCGATACGATGCATTATGAACACAAAGAAATTTCTTGTCAATACCTCCGAGTCAAAAGTCATTGCTCCAAGATTTTGTCAACACGTGATTGCTGTGGGAAATATCGCCCTTCCCTGGAAATAGAAGCATTGAATAGAAAAGGACAAAACCCAGATTATACCTTATATACCTTTGTATCGTAATGCGATGTATTATGAACATAAAGAAATTTTTTGTCAATACCCTCTTGATATTGGCATATGGTTAGATATCTCGCAAAACCATAGCAGCATTAGATTGTCATCTTGCAAAAGCGATTGATTAAGGAAATGCTCCGCCATCTACAGTGATGACCTGTCCCGTGATATAACCAGCTCTATTACTGGCTAAAAAAGCTACCAATTCAGCCACATCTTCAGGTTGGCCAAAGCGTTGCAACGGAATCATCGCCAGTAGAGCCTCTTTTCTTTCCGAAGGCAGTTTATCTGTCATCCCGGTAATAATGAAACCTGGGGCCACGGCATTGACAGTTATATTGCGGGAACCTACCTCTCGAGCTATGCTTTTGGTGAAAGCAATGATTCCCCCTTTGGAAGCAGCATAGTTGCTTTGTCCGGCATTCCCTACTCTCCCGACTACTGAAGCTATGCTAATAATGCGTCCCCACTCCTGCCTCATCATAGACTTCAGGGCAAACTTGGTGCACAGGTAAGCTCCCCGTAAATTAGTGTTGATTACATCGTCCCAGGCATCATCAGACATTCTTAACAAAAGGGTATCTCTATTTATTCCGGCATTGTTCACCAGAATATCAATCTTGCTCCATTTACCAATCACCTGCTCGACCATGACTTTCACTGCTTCACTATTCCGAATATCCGCTTCAACCGGCATGGCTTCCCCACCTAGACGGATTATGCTCTCCACTAAATTATCAGCGTCAATCTTATTACTGGCTTCAATTGCCACATAATTAACTGCTACTTTGGAACCAAGGCTGGCAAGCTTCAAGGCGATGGCTTTACCTATGCCGCGAGAGGCACCAGTAACTAGAGCTACCTTCCCTTCCAATTCCATTACTGGCCTTCACCCATTGACGCGTTTAAGTACCAGGCAGCAATTTTCCCCACCTAAACCAAAACTATTCTTCAGACATACATTCACTTGAGCCGGGCGAGCTACATTGGGGACATAATCCAGATCACAGTCCGGGTCAGGGGTCTCATAATTTATAGTTGGATGGATAATACCTTTGTTCATAACTAATATAGCGGCGACGGTTTCAATGGCGCCGGCAGCAGTAATGCTATGCCCAATCATGGACTTAGTAGAGCTTATAGGGATTTTGTAAGCATGCTCTCCAAACATTATTTTAATAGCTTTGGTTTCACAGGCATCATTCAGTTTGGTGCTGGTGCCGTGAGCGTTGATATAATCAACCTCCTCAATCTTCACCCTGGCATTTTGCAGGGCAGTACGCATGGCATAAGCTTCAGCCTCAGGGGCAGGAGCAGTTGCATCATGAGCATCAAAAGACCAGCCGGCACCGGCAACTTCAGCCAGGATAGGTGCACCCCGCCTCTTGGCATGTTCATAGCTTTCCAAAACAACTAATCCGGCACCCTCAGCATAGACGAAACCATTGCGGTTGAGATCGAATGGGCGACAAGCCTTGGACGGGTCAGGTTCATGGGAAAGGGCTCCCAAAATATCTATCCCAGCCATGCCAACTGGCTCCAGGCTGGCGTCAGAACCCCCGGCTATCATCACATCAGCATACCCTAAGCGAATGAAATTGGTCGCTGTGCCTATGGCGTCAGCGCCACTGGCACAAAGACTATTTACACTGCTGTTAGGGCCCCTGGCCCCCAACATCATCCCCACCTGCATGGATGCTGCACTGGCAGTTGACTTAGTGATGAAGAGAGGGTCGGCTCTTCTGGGACCCATTTTTTGGTATAGCTCCCATCCCCAAACAACATAGCCTTGCTCTGTCATAGTAGAAATGCTAACACCTACTCTATCAGAATTTTCCTGAGCCATATCCAGGCCGGCTAATTGTATTGCTTCTTTGGCAGCCGCAATGGCAAACTGAATGGTCCTTGAAGTTCGGTCAATTGCCTTCAAGTCCATATACTTTGTGGCATCAAAGCCACGCACCTCAGCATCCACCTTCACTCGAAAGTTGCTGGCATCGAAGTGGGTAATAGGACCGATGGCTGACTTTCCTGCAACTAATCCCTCCCAAAACTCTTTTGCACTTAAGCCTAAGGGATTAATGGTACCTATACCGGTAACCACAACTCTCGGTATATTTATCGTGCCCTGGTAATTCATCGAGTTCTTAGAAACTTTAGCTGTGTTCATTATTCTCATTTTCCTGCGAGGGCAAAGAGTCCTACAGAGGTGCCCCCATCAACAATAATAGTTTGTCCTCTTATCATAAAGGCCTCTTCACTGCACAAAAAAGCCACTACATTAGCGACATCTTCGGGAATCACCATTCTTCCCACTGGTGTTACGTAACGACTATCTTTTACCAGCCCCTCTTTGAAATAGAACTTCAAGGCCTCTGTCTCCACGGCAGAAGCAGCTACAGCATTAACGCAAATGTTTAGAGGTGCTAGCTCTATTGCCAGGTAACGGGTTAAAGCTTCCAGGGCAGCTTTGGAGACTCCCACGACAGTATAATTGGGCAAGACAAAGCGCGAACCCAGGCTAGAGATGCTAACTATCTTACCACCCCTGCCCTCCATTAGTTTAGCTGCTCTCTGGGCACAGAGCAAAAGGGCTCTGGCGTTGATGTCCATAGTCCATTCCCAGGCCTTAACATCTATATCCGCTACAGGGCGACCTACACCTGAAGCAGCATTGCTAATCAATATATCCAGGTGGCCAAATTTATTGCCAATCATATCAAATATTTCATCTACCTTTGCCGGGTCTCCCACATTGGCTCGGATGACTTCAGCTTTCACTCCCAGAGCCTGGATATCCTTAGCTGTTTGTTCCGCGCTCTCGCGGTGGCGAAAAAAGTTGACAATAATATCGGCACCCTGAGAAGCAAGTTTTAAAGC
Organism: uncultured Chloroflexota bacterium; assembly: GCA_903884455.1. Lineage (GTDB taxonomy): Bacteria > Chloroflexota > Dehalococcoidia > GIF9 > AB-539-J10 > RBG-13-51-36. The sequence continues at coordinate 48,142 of CAISEW010000005.1, forward strand.
AATCGCCCGACCAATGCCCCGTCCACTGCCTGTAACTAAAGCCAGCTTCCCTTCAAAGGACATGACTAAACCTTCTCCTTTTGCGCTACCCTATTCTCTACATAAGAGACAAAATCGCCGAAGTTCTGAAACTTCTGGGCTTCTTCGTCAGGGATTTCAATCCCAAAGGTCTCTTCCACTGCCACCAATGCCTGCACTACATCCAGAGAATCCGCCTTAATCTCTTTAAATGTGCTTTGCCGGGTGATAATGCTCTTATCAACACGGGTAATCCTGGCTATGATGTCTCTTATCTGTTCTTCAACAGTCATAATTTACCTCCCTGGTTAAATTTTGCTAATTCTGATTTCATACTTTCTACAACCCCGGCTTTTACCGCTTCCTTGGCGCTTTCTATAGCATTAGCTATTTGGGGAGCCCGGCTAGCCCCATGCGCTATCTTCACAACCCCATCAACGCCCCACAAAATACCACCACCCTGCTTCTCAGTTTCACTGGATATTTTGGTTGCCGGGAACAATCTCCTAAACAATAGTTTAGCTAAGGCACGTAGAGGTGGGTACTTTTTCAGCTTCCGCTCTGTCCAAACCTGGGCATACCCTCCAATGCTTTCATAGAACTTTAAAAGAACATTGCCCACAAAGCCGTCACAAACGATGACATTAGCCTTGCCGTTTAAGATATCACTGCCTTCTATATTGCCGACAAAGTTCAACCCACTATTTTTGAGAAGTGCATAAGCTTCACGCACTGCGTCGTTCCCTTTACTCTCTTCACTTCCCGTGCTTAGCAAAGCTATCTTAGGGTCACTGATATTAAGGAATTTCTTAGCGTAGACCGAGCCAGCGATGGCAAAAGCTAGAAATTGATGCGGTTTGCAATCTACATTAGCTCCGAGGTCTACCATCACAGTATTCGGTGCAAAGCTACCCAGAGAGCCAACAAGTGCCGGACGATACACTCCATCCACCATGCCTATAAATTGAATGGCACTTATTGCCGCTGCTCCACTGGACCCGGCACTGAATAATGCATCTGCTTCGCCCGATTTTACCATCTTCGCCGCTACGGCAACAGAGCAATTAGGCTTGCGACGAATTACGTCAACCGGCGACTCAGTTTCCTTGATAAATTCGCTGGCTTCGACAACATGGATGGATGAACCGTTGGTGAATTTGTACTTGGCTAATTCTTTTTCCAGAATTGTTGCAGGCCCCACCAGGAAGATTTCTACATCATCCTTCTGAGCTGCAAGCACTGCCCCCTTAATTATTTCCTCAGGAGCATAATCACCACCCATGGCATCCACAGCCACCCTTATTCTGCCATTTTGAACCATATTTTTATTTCTTATCACTCGAGACCTTGACTATTGCTTCCCCCACGACTATCATTTCACCCTTTTGATTACGGCACTCAAAATTGCAATTTGCGTATGATACATCATCCTTCCGCTCAATGCAATCAACTTTACCGTTGATGGTCAGAGTGTCTCCGGGACGTGCCGGCTCCTTAAACTTTGCTCGCAGCTTACCCCCGGACAGCCAGCTTTGGCCAAAAGCTGAAGCCATCATCTCCGATACATAAGCTAAGCTAAGCATACCATGAGCAATAGTCCCACCCAGAGGAGTCTTAGCGGCAAAAGACTCGTCTACGTGGATGGGATTAAAATCACCCGATGCCTCAGCATAAAGATTAATTTTCTCCTGGGTGATATGTTTTACCACAGGATTAAGAGCCTTCCCTTCTTGAATCTCCGTGAGCATTTCTTTCTCAGGCGGGCAATGCTATAGTTGCCCTCCCTGATTGCACCTTTTCTTTGTCTTTGTCAAAAACCTCGATCTCCAGGATTAACATACTCATTTTGCCCCGAGCTATCTTTTGTGCCACTCCTATATGACACTCTATAGTGGCACCAATGGGCACCAGTTTGAAAAACTCTAATTCCTGTGAAGCATGTATAGCGATAGTTCCAGGTGGCAAGGGAACAGACTTTGTCATAGCAGCTATGGCACAGGCCGTAATAGCCAAGGGGGGAACAAATCCAACACCTGCGCTATCCACAGCTTTTAGATATTTGGAGACGAAGGAGGCACTCAGTTCATAGGCGGCGGGAGGGAATTTGTAACCGGGTGTTAGCCCTTCATAGGTTATGGTTTTGTCAGGCATTTGAACAGTTCCAGATACATCGGTATACTATGTACCCTACATTATACACTGCCCCTGATTCTTGTCAACATCTTGTACTCGTTCATATGATTGGTGACACCTCTTTTTCGTCATTGCGAGGAGCGATGCCGAAGCTGCGAGCGAAGCGTGGCAGGACGAAGCAATCTCTAAGCGAGCCCAATTTATTGGGTGATTGCATTTGATGAATCAAGCTCAAAATCACCCTGTTCCACACAGGATACCCTGAACTCATAGGAGACATAAATAAAGAAACGACTATTGAGTAAAGTCTGTGGGCTGCATCAGATTCTCTGTGGTTATTACGAAGTGGGCTCGGCAGGATTCGAACCTGCGACCAACCGGTTATGAGCCGGCCGCTCTGCCCCTGAGCTACAAGCCCATGCTTTCGGCCATGAAAGGTTCCCTTTTTCATGGCAGCCAAATTTGTGTGGAGCGGGAGACGGGATTCGAACCCGCGACACCCTGCTTGGAGGGCAGGAACTCTACCACTGAGTTACTCCCGCTCAAAGCTAAGTGTTCACAACTCAGCTGTTAGAAAAGTTTATCACTTCCAGACCATCAGGGACAAGTCCAAAGACTACAGGTATAAAATGCAATCCTCATAGCTTCAGGAGAGGCTTTGCTGTCCACCAGGTAAAGTCGGGACTATCCAACAAGGTTATCCAGGCTCTAGGTGGTTGGGAAAGTCCTGATATGTTTAGCCACTATGCAGCAAGCCTAACCTTTGATGAGGCATTGAGGCTGTATAAGGCTGTGAACTCAAACGGTTGGTAGACTGTTCTAGGTAGTTTGATTATTTATTGATTTCCCAGTATTTCGCCAGGATACCGCTCCCAACCCAGCAGGCTATCGCTATGATCAGGCCGACCCAGAAGCCATACGCGTGGGTAAACAATCCCACCAAAAACACTATCAACCCCACCAGACCAATAAGGCTGACATAAGCGATCTTTGCATTTTTAGACATGTTACAACCTCCTTTTTCCCCTACAAATCATGCCTCGGGAACAACCACATTATAGTATTCAGGGAAAAACAACTCAATGCCTTTACAAGACAAGCCACAAAGTCATGAACCCAATGCCTGGGTAGCAGGCATTCAAAGCTAGATTGTTCACAAGGCAAGGGGGTGTCCCCCTAGGACACTGATGCTACCTGAGCCTAGCCACGAAGATGTTGGCTCGTAGAAAACCCTCAGTTCTGGCTAAAACCCTAGAGCTACTGTAGAGGCTTAGAGGTAGGTAAACCTTAGTGCTCTTGTATAGGCTTCTAGCTTCAAGAAAACCACGCCACATCTGACTTATGCGTTGCCAAGATTAGCGTCTGCTCGATGTTCACATCACTTTTCAGTCTTTTGTGTTTTTTTATGCTTCCTGGCCTTCCGTAATCCAAACACAAGGCCGAGGATGGTCGCAACACTAATGATTATTCCCAAGATGAGCCGCCAATCCTCTAGGAAACTCCTCCAATTGAATGGTTTTTTCACCAATATTTGAATTTGTCGGGAATAAACAGCTCTAGAGACCAATTCTTCGTAGCCTTGCACTCGAACAGGGGTACTTAATTCAACTCTCAATAATTGCTCACCAACTGTATTTGGAGTAATTATCCATACCCAGTCTGTTTTTGATGTAGGTGACACTTCTTTATACTGAATAGAGGTGCTACTTATCCCAAAATTAAGGGCATTCAATTCCGCATGCATCACAGAATAGAATTGAACATTATCTGATAGTACATAGTAAGTTCCTTCATTGGTAGATTCCCCAGTAACATTAGATTCAGATGTGACATTACTTGGCGGTATTAGGGTGAGTGATACCTCCTTTGAATCACCAATATTCATTCTTGGAGGATATCGAATTAGCACCTCTCCAAAAATTGTTATACCAATATTCTTTTGTACTCCTTCCTCTACGATGTAAATAGTGTAACTGGCTGTCTCACTAATATGACCCCCACTAGCAAGGAAGGCACTGACATTTGGCACAACAACAGCTCCAATTATGGCCAATATTGCCACAACAACCAGCAATTCTATCAATGTCAAGCCACGATTGTATCTTAAAGCTATATTTTTCATGATTGATATCGGAAGTTCCTTAGGCAAGCCTTCACTATCTTGGTAACATTATTATATTCTGTCCTGTGCTCCCATAACCATTCGCTTACTCATCAGCTACAGCATACATCGTAATCCTATTATACCACCTGCTAGCTCAATGAAGTTTGAGGATAGCTTACTGAGAAAATCCAGTCAGGCATAGACTATTTACCACAACACCTCTTATACTTCTTACCGCTTCCACAAGGGCATGGTTCGTTCCTACCCACTCTCCTAAAAGACTTGGCACCCACTTGTACAGTCTCAGGCTGCTGCTTCCCAAAGTCTATGCACTCAACTGAGGGCATCCTAAAGGACATATATGTCTTACCTTGATGATTGGTGATTGCTAAGTCACCATGGGCAATAACATCCATACCGATTAGAACATCAGCATCAGCCAGCACTGCCTCTGTAACCCGAATCTGTGAAATACATACCATATTAGGTAGATATAGGCTTACAAAGTATGTATTTGTATCGGTCTCACCGCTGGCAGTCCTAAGCCTGCACATTCCAGTAGGTTTAAGTCCGCATTCTGTTGCAACCTTACTAGTAATTGAGGTTCCTGTAGCTCCTGTATCCCAGATAGCCTTGTATTCAGTAGTTGGGACAGTAGGTGGAGGCAGTTTGAGATCAAATGCTTGTTGGATTCTAACTTTTGAGGTTAATACACGAACAATGCCATTATATGCGGTTGTAAACCCATGTACTTGCTGGCGTTCCATTAGGCAAGAGCAACTCTTGAATGGTACATCTGCGTATAGCTACTAGCACCTGGTTCACATTTCTGTACCAGGAAAGTACCTAGTTCATGCTGCCTTGCAGTCTCAGTAATAGCTTCAAGTTCTGAATCATAAACACCTATTACTTGACGATTTTTAATGACGATAAACTTGCCGTTGTATAGTTTGGCAAGTTCCTCTTGACTAGCTAGATAATACTTAAATTCCTCTCTCAATTGTTCAGTCATAGTATTGCCCCTTAAGATATTATCATACCCACCATTTTAAGATAATACAGCATTGCTTTAGCACAAGTCAAACTAACTCCAGATAGCTCTGTTTAGGTAGCACTATTATACTCTGCCCTGTGTTCCTGTAGCCACTGGCTTTTCATGGTTTCATTCAGGATTTCTCCTTAAATTTGCCTGTGACTAGCAGGGGTGTTTTGAACAATAAAGGCTAATAAGAGCCAAAATGTATGAAGCATTGCGACCTATGTTTTGATAGTCCGCTGGTCTCAATGATTTTGTTTCCTCATAGCGGTCAAAAATCATTTCAATTCGTCTTCTTGTGTGGGTTCTTGTGTTGCCAGTAGATACCTTATAACATAGTTTGTTATATTGGGCAGATGACAAAACAAACTCCTTCTGTCCTCCTGCAGTCTTGATTTTTGAGCCCACTAATGACTTACAAAACTCCATAAAGGAATCAATGTTAATCATATCAACATCCTTCTCAATTCGTGCTCAACACTGATTATACCACTTAGTATAGTAACTTTTGTGTGCTGCCCTGTCCAATCCCCCCTATCCTTTCCCTTTTAGTACAGCATCCGTGTCCATAGCGGATTAGCTTTGGAAGTTAGAATTGTATCCAAGAGGGTATGCGCCGTGAGCTTAGCTTCAGCAGCGCGGACTCACGTTATCTCTGACCCAGCCTACTATATTATCAAGAGAGGTACCTGGTAAAAATATTTCTTTGATTCCGAGCTTCTTCAGTTTGGGAATGTCCTCTTCAGGAATGATGCCCCCACCGATGACCATTACGTCATCTGCCTTGTTTGCTTTTAGCAGCTCGAGCACCCGCTTAAATAAGTACATATGAGCCCCGGAAAGAACGCTCAGCCCGATCAGGTCAACATCCTCCTGTAACGCCGCAGCGACAATTTGCTCCGGCGTCTGATGCAAGCCAGTATATACCACCTCAAACCCGGCATCCCGGTAAGCCCTGGCTATAACCCTTGCTCCCCGGTCATGTCCGTCCAGGCCAGGCTTGGCCACTAGAATCCGTATCTTTCTTCCTGAGTTCACCATATTGTCTTTACCTTCACTCAGTCTCACCTTCAAGCGACAGAAATTTAGATATTAGAGTTCAGTAAAATCCCGGGTCTCGATACTCCCCGAAAACATCTCTCCAGACATCGCAGATTTCCTGCTCAGTAGTGTATTCCCTTACTGCCTCTATCACATAGGGCATTAAGTTTTTGTCCGTCTTGGAAGCAGCGCGAAGGTCGCTCAAAATTTGAATCACCTTGTGGTTATCTCTCTCCTTTTTTACTTTCTGCAACCTGGCCATCTGCTTTTCTTCGACAGCTTCATCTATTTTTAGTATCTCGGGAGGTACCTTTTCTTCAATAACATATTTATTCACCCCCACCACGACCTTCTCCCCTTTATCTATTTGCCGCTGGTAATGATAGGCAGCATCGGCAATCTCCATTTGTGGGAAACCCTTATCAATAGCCGCCAGCATGCCTCCCATTTCATCTATCTTATTGATGTATTCCCAGGCTTTTTCCTCCATCAGTTTGGTTAAAGACTCCACAAAATAAGAGCCTGCCAGGGGGTCTATGGTGTTAGTGACACCTATTTCATCGGCAAGGATTTGCTGGGTGCGCAGAGCAATGGTAGCAGCAAATTCAGAGGGCAAAGCCAGGGTCTCATCGAGAGCGTTGGTATGCAGAGACTGTGTTCCGCCCATGACCGCAGCCAGTGCTTCAGTGGTAGTCCTTACAATATTATTGTAGGGCTGCTGGGCGGTTAGAGAGCACCCTGCAGTTTGAGTATGAAACCTCATCCACCAGGAGCGCGGATTCTTAGCCTTGAACCTGTATCTCATAATTTCAGCCCACATCCTTCTCGCTGCCCGGAACTTGGCAATCTCTTCGAAGAAATCGAGATGAGAATTAAAGAAGAAGGAAAGACGAGGGGCAAAGGAATCAACATCCATCTTCTTCCTTTCCATGACATCCTGGACATAGGCTATCCCGTCAGCCAGGGTGAAAGCCAATTCCTGGATAGCAGTGGAACCTGCCTCCCGAATGTGATAGCCGCTAATGCTTATAGGATTCCACAGGGGAACATGCTGGGTACCGAACTCGATGGTATCGCTTATCAGCCTGATTGATGGCTCGGGCGGGAGCATAAATGTCTTCTGGGCAATAAATTCCTTGAGCATATCGTTTTGAATTGTGCCCCCGATTTTGTCCCAGCTTATCCCCGCTTTTTCGGCAATAACCAAATACATTGCCCAGAGTACGGAGGCAGGGGGATTAATAGTCATAGAAGTAGTGACACTATCCAGAGGAATCCTATGAGTCAGAATCTCGAAATCTCTCAGGGTGTCAATAGCCACGCCACATCTTCCACACTCACCCCTGGCCCGGGGCGAATCGCTATCATATCCCATCAAAGTGGGGAAGTCGAAGGCAGTGCTCAGCCCCGTCTCTCCTTCCTTAAGCAAGTGATGCCATCTTTTGTTAGTATCCTCGGCACTGCCCATCCCGGCAAACATGCGAAAAGTCCATTCCCTTCCTCGATACATTGTGGGTTGACAACCTCTAGTAAAGGGGAAAATGCCGGGATAGCCGATATCTTTGGCAAAATCCAGATCCTTGATATCTTCCGGAGTATAAATTTCCTTTATCTCGAGGTCGGAAACGGTGGAAAACCTTTTCCCTTTCTCAGCCTTTTGCCTTCGGGCTTTTCCTACTTCTTTCTCCCATCCCTTCTTGCCCTCCTCCACTTCTTGCAAGGTTTTCTCTGTAAACATAATCAGCCCCTTTACTTTACACCCAATACCTGGCGGGCAATTGTCCACCTTTGCATCTCCGAGGTTCCTTCATAAATCTCAGTTATTCTCTGGTCACGGTAGTAGCGTTCCACGGCAAAGTCTTTAGTATAGCCATAGCCACCGAATATCTGAACGGCTTTGTGGCAAACCCTGTGGGCTGCCTCGGAGGCAAAAAGCTTGGCCATTGCCGCTTCTTTGGGAGGAGCGTGCCCCTCTTTCTTGGTTAACCAGGCAGCCCTGTAAATCAGCAACCGGGCTGCGTCTATTTCCGTAGCCATATCAGCAATCATCCATTGGATTGCCTGCAGGCGAGCGATTTCAGCACCAAATTGTTTCCTTTCCTTAGCATAGGTCACAGCGGCGTCATAAGCGGCTTGAGCAATACCTAGTGCTTGAGCAGCTATGCTGACCCTGCTGGCGTCTATGCCTTCCAAAGCTATCCGGAAGCCTTTCCCTTCCTCCCCCAACATATTAGCCACAGGTATTTTACAATCATCGAAGATAAGCTCCGCCACTGAAGCAGGGTGTAAGCCCATTTTTCTCTCTATTTTGCCCACCGAGAAGCCCTTAGTACCTTTATCCACGACAAAAGCACTGAGGCCACGATAGCCCAGCGATTTGTCCTTCGTAGCAAAGGTGGTGACAAAATCAGCTTCAGCACCATTACTTATGAAAATCTTCTGGCCATTCAGAACATAATAATCGCCCTGCCGTGCGTATTTTGTCTCCATAGCCGCGACATCACTGCCAGCCATAGCTTCAGTTAAGCCAAAAGCCACTATCGCCCCATTAATTACGCGGGGGATGTAGCGCTTTTTCAGCTGTTCAGTGCCATGCATGACGATAGGATACATACCCAGACCCAGGCTAACGAGATACGCCACACCTATACCGGCACAGGCACGGGAAATCTCTTCAGTGGCTATGGCAAAAGTTAGTTCGTCCCCATTTCCCCCATATTCTTCAGGAAAGTGCACACTACACAACCCGGCGTCAGCCATCTTTTTGACAACATCGTGGGGGAACTTCTCTGTCTCATCCCACTCAGCAGCGTGGGGTGCGATTTCCCCGGCGCAAAAATCCCGTACCATGGCTTGGAACATTTTTTGTTCTTCGGTAAGTTCAAAATTCATTTCTCGCTCCTCTCCAGGCTATTTTAAAACCTTTTTGTTAAAGAGTAATCAACAACCATTGATTATCTACAGCGTCTCTGAACTTTTGTTGGCTGTAAAGGCTGATTTTACTACCCAACACTAACTACGGTCAATTTTTTTCCTGTACCCCAACGCAGTTTCACCACCTCCACGAATCTTTCCCCCATCGCTTCGAAACCCCCCGGAAAATGTCGGGTAAGCTCCTCCAAGACCCGCCTTATTGACTTAATTATGCCGTTGAATCATTGACGGGCGGAGCTCTTTGTATTAGATTTACGTCTGTAGTATGCATATTTTAGCAACCAAAAGCGAGGGCACCTGGACTTGGCTTGAGTGCCTTAACCTCGTGCCTATTCAAGAGGGAGAGATATGGATTTAATCTGGATTTGTATAATCGTGGGGCTTGTGGGGGCAGCGGCAGTGGCATACTTTGTGCGGTATGTTTTAAGGCAAGACCAAGGCTCGGAGAATATCAGGGAGATTTCTGCGGCCATTAAAGAAGGGGGACTTGCTTTTATCCATAGAGAATATCGCACACTGGGCATCGTGGTAGTGATAATAGCCATCATCCTGGGTTTCGTACCCGGGTTGGGCTGGAAGGTGAGCGTGGCTTTCGTCTTTGGTGCCTTGTGTTCCATGGGCGCCGGATATGCCGGCATGAATATGGCACTCAGGTCAAATGGCAGGACTTGCGCCGCGGCACAGAAGAGCCTGAATCAGGCGCTAAGGGTTTCTTTCCGAGGCGGGGCAGTTATGGGGTTAACTGTGGTCAGCATTGGTATCATAGGCTTGTCTGTCCTTTATTTGGTCTGGCATAACGACCCACACTTCGTAGCTGTAATTCCAGCTTATGGGACTGGAGCCTCACTGGTGGCTCTTTTTGCCAGGGTAGGCGGTGGGATTTTCACCAAAGGGGCTGATGCCGGTTCTGACCTGGTGGGCAAGGTAGAGGCGGGGATACCAGAGGATGACCCCAGAAATGCTGCCGTCATCGCTGATTTCGTGGGTGACAATGTCGGGGATGTCTGCGGCATGGGTGCCGACCTTTTTGAGTCTTATGTGGAAACCGTCGTTGCCGCCATGACACTTTGCATTGTCGGTGTTGCAGTAGCACCTGAATTTATAGCACCATGGGTAACAAAATTGTTCCCCACGCTCTCAGCCGAGGCAGCTCTACAATCCAGCTGGTGGCTACCAATGTTAATCATGGCTGGAGGTATTGTAGCCTCAGTAATCGGCTGTTTTCTGGTCAGGGTGGGTGAGAAGCCAGAGATGACTGCTCTCCTTGCAGCACTGCGTCGTGGTACGCTTGGTGCTTCAATATTATGTGCCGTCTTTGCCTTTCTGGTGATTTATCTTTTAAACGCCAGTTTGGGTATTTTTTGGGCAGTTCTGGCTGGCCTTATAGCCGGGGTGCTTATAGGTGAGAGCACAAATTATTATACGTCTTATGCTTTCAAGCCAACACAAGAAATCTCACAAGCTTCTACCATCGGTGGTGGTGCCACCATCATCCGTGGTTTTGCCGTTGGACTGATGAGCACATGGCCACCGGTTATCCTTATCGCCATAGCCATTATCATAGCCTTCAAGTTTGCTAGTTTCTACGGAGTAGCTATCGCTGCTGTCAGCATGCTCTCCACCTTAGGCGTGACTTTAGCTACCGACGCCTATGGACCTGTGGCTGATAATGCTGGCGGCATTACTACAATGGCAGGGTTGCCAGCGGAGGTGCGGGAAAAAACTGACGCATTAGATTCACTGGGCAACACCACTGCCGCAACAGGGAAAGGTTTTGCCATTGGCGCCGCTGTCCTAAATGCGCTAGGCTTAATTCTTGCTTATGGCCTGGCGGCAGGATTGGTAACAGTGTCAGGGGGAGAGCTTGTGCTCCCACCGGAGCTAAGCTTACTCTCGGCGCCGGTTCTGGTTGGTGTAATAATAGGTGCTCTGGTACCAACTATCTTTATTGCCATAACAATGAAGTCAGTAGGTGTAACCACGGGACTTATCGTGGACGAGGTTCGGCGGCAATGGCGTGAGATACCAGGCTTAAGGGAGGGCAAGGCCAGAGCCAAATACGGCGAGTGCGTGGATATCTGCACCACAGCAGCGTTAAAGCAGATGCTAGCTCCTTCAATAATGACCATAGTTGCGCCCATTGTTGTAGGAATGATACTGGGCAAATATGCTCTTGGCGGCTTCCTTGTCAGTGCTCTCGCTACTGGCTTTATCCTCGCCGTCACCTTAAATAATGCCGGCGGCGCCTGGGACAACGCCAAGAAATGGATTGAGTCTGGTCAATTTGGAGGAAAAGGGTCAGAAGCTCATAAGGCAGCGGTGATAGGAGATACCACTGGTGACCCCATGAAAGACACTGCTGGCCCGTCCTTGAATATAATGCTCAAGCTGATGTCGGTGATCTCACTGATGCTGGCACCGGTATTGATGCATTTTGGTGGTCTGATTTAACAGCAGCAATTTGTCATTGGGGTTATTTTCGTTAGCTTTCTTTTGAGAAAGCCTGAGCACCAATGTTACAATAAAGAATCATGCCCGATACCATATTTATCAAGGGTGCCCGAGAGCACAACCTTAAGGATATAGACGTCGTTATCCCCAGGAACAAACTGGTGGTTATCACCGGTGTCTCCGGCTCAGGGAAAAGCTCTTTGGCTTTCGATACCATATATGCCGAGGGGCAGCGCCGCTATGTAGAGTCTCTTTCTGCCTATGCCCGCCAGTTCCTGGGACAGATGGAGAAACCGGACATTGATTACATTGAAGGTCTTAGCCCGGCCATATCCATTGACCAGAAAGGGCCGCCTCATAATCCAAGGTCTACCGTGGGCACGTTGACTGAAATCTATGATTACCTCCGCCTTCTGTTTGCCCGCATTGGGCACCCCCATTGTCCTGAATGTGGCAGGGAAATTTCGCGTCAGACAGTGCAGCAAATTGTGGATGCCGTCAAAGAAATACCGCAGGGTAGCCGTATCATGATTCTGGCACCGCTCGTCAGGGACCGTAAAGGTGAGCATCAGGCGATATTAAAGGACTTGCAAAAGGCCGGGTTCGTCAGAGTTCGAGTCGATGATAAAATTTATGACCTCTCCGAGGAATTTCAGTTAGATAAGAATAAGAAGCATACCATAGAGGTAGTAGTTGACCGACTTCAGATTGAGCAAGACGAAAATGCCACTCGCCTTGCTGACTCCATTGAGACAGCATTAAAACTGGGGTCGGGCGTGGTGCTGGTCAAAGTCCTTGATGGCGAAGAATTGCTCTTCTCGGAGCACTTTGCCTGTGTCTATTGTGGCATAAGCCTGGGGGAAATTGCCCCCAGAACATTTAGCTTTAACAATCCCTATGGAGCTTGCCCTGCTTGCACGGGACTGGGCTGTAAATTGGAAATTGACCCTAATTTAGTCATCCCCGACAAAGGACTGAGCCTGGCTGAGGGAGCTATTCAGCCCTGGATAAGAAATGGACAAATCAGCACCTGGTCCAGCAGTATACTGCAATCTCTGGGTCGCCGCCACGGTTTTTCTCTGTCCACACCAGTAAAGGATTTAAGCGAAGAACAACTGCGCGTGATCCTCTACGATGGCGGGGGTGAACCAGTTCCTGCCACATACGAAGATCGCTATGGCATAATGCGTCAATACTACACTAATTTCGCAGGCGTCATACCATACCTGGAGCGCCGCTATCGCGAGACGGGTTCGGACAGTGTCAGAGCGGATATTGAGCGCTATATGGCATCCACCCCCTGCCCCACCTGTCAGGGAAAGAGGCTGAAGCCAGAGTCTCTAGCTGTCACTATTGTGGACAAAAATATTATGGATGTTACCGCACTACCTATCACAGAGGCTTTAAATTGGGTGGAGCAACTAGGCGGCAAAATCAGTCCCCGGGAACTCACCATAGCTAAGCAAATTATCAAAGAGATTCAAGCTCGGTTGGGCTTTCTCAGAGATATAGGCCTGAGCTATTTAACCCTGGACCGCCCTTCAGCAACATTGAGCGGCGGTGAGGCCCAGAGAATTCGTTTAGCTACTCAGATTGGCAGCGGGCTTAGCGGTGTCCTTTATATTTGTGACGAGCCTACAGTCGGTTTGCACCCTGCCGATGGTTCCCGGCTTATAGCTACTCTGAAGCGCCTCAGAGACCTGGATAATACCATAATCATCGTAGAGCACGATGAAGCTATGATGAGAGCTGCTGACTACATTATTGATATGGGACCCGGGGCTGGTAAACATGGGGGAGAAATTGTTGCCACAGGGACACTTCAGGACATAATGGATTGCCCCCAATCAATAACTGGACAGTACCTTAGTAGGACAAAGCAAATTCCCCTGCCACCCGAGCGTCGCTCTGGCTCAGGAAAAGAGCTAGTGATCCGAGGTGCCAGGGAGAATAACTTGAAAAACATCGATGTCCATATCCCCCTGGGCAAGTTTGTTTGCGTCACTGGTGTTTCGGGCAGCGGTAAAAGCTCTCTCATTAACGAAGTCCTGTATAAAAGACTGGCCCGCTTCTTCTACCGAGCTAAGGAGCGGCCAGGCGAGTGTGATGGTATCATTGGCACTGAGTACATTGATAAAGTGGTTAACATTGACCAGTCGCCGATTGGCCGCACCCCGAGGAGCAACCCGGCTACTTATACCGGGACATTCACCCCTATTCGAGAACTTTTCGCCGCTGTTCCTGAAGCTAAAATGCGTGGTTATCCCCAGGGGCGCTTTTCCTTCAACGTAAAGGGGGGAAGATGCGAAGCCTGTCAGGGGGCGGGCTACGTTCAGATTGAGATGCAATTTTTGCCCAATGTCACTGTCCCCTGCGAGGTATGCAAAGGGAAAAGATATAACCGCGAAGCGCTGGAAATTCACTTTAAAGGGAAAAACATCGCCGAAATCCTGGATATGACAGTGGACGAAGCTTTGCTTTTCTTTGACCACTTCCCTAAAATCAAAAACAAGCTGGAAACACTCCGAGACGTAGGTTTGAGGTATATTTGCCTGGGGCAGCCAGCGCCGACCCTTTCTGGAGGCGAGGCCCAGCGAGTAAAATTAGCTACTGAACTGTCCCGCCGCTCCACAGGCAAAACGCTTTATATACTGGATGAGCCAACCACCGGCCTTTCCTTCTCAGATATTGCTTGTCTCCTAGAAGTGCTACAGCGCCTGGTGGATTACGGAAACACGGTAATTGTCATTGAGCACCACATGGATGTGGTCAAAAACGCCGATTGGGTCATTGACCTTGGCCCTAGGGCTGGTGATGAGGGAGGTTACCTTGTGGATGCTGGTACACCTGAGGCATTGACTCAAAACGATGCCTCTTTTACCGGGCAATATCTACGTGGTATATTATTAACGCAGCGGGAAAAGGTATTGACATGACATCAAAGCTCAACAGGGACGAAATTCTTGATTCCATCCATGGCAATGTCCAGGAGAGGAATATGATTAAGCATATGTTAGCCACCGAGGCTATTATGCGGGCTTTAGCCAGAAAGTTGGGAGAGGATGAAGAAGAGTGGGGCATTACCGGGCTCATCCACGATATTGATATGGAACTGGTTGAAGGTGATATGAGTAGCCATGGCAAATTGAGCGCCGACATCGCCCAGGAGCTTGGAGCCAATGGGACTATGGTACATGCTATTTTGTGTCATAACGAAGCTCATGGTGTTTCTCAAGAAACGAAATTGGATAAGGCCCTGTTTTGTGCTGACCCACTGAGCGGGCTAATCACTGCCGCTGCTCTGGTTCGCCCCGATAAACTGAGCGGACTGACCACCAAATCGGTAATGAAACGCTTTCGCGAAAAAAGCTTTGCTGCCGGAGTCAATCGGGAGCAAGTGGCTCAGTGTCAGAAAATCGGACTGGAACTGGAAGAGTTCATCGGCCTGGGAATCGAAGCCATGAAAGAAATCGCCTCAGAGTTGGAATTGTGACACTCTTGAATTTTGTAGCACGACCTTTCAGGGTCACACAGCACGAAGCTAAAGCTCCGCACCAAATTTCTGAATATCCTCTGCTTAGAAGTGCTTAGAAGTAGGATCCCCGTGATTAGTATTTCGGATTCGGCATATGTCCAATTACCCGGATAGCGTAGATGTTTAAGCCGGAATTAAACTCTCACCATCTTCACAACCAAATTTCTATTGCTAATTGTTTGATATGTTTGATATAGTTGGGTATATTTGGTTATGATTGGAGCCAGAGTTTTTTAGTCGGGCAGGGAAGGAAGTAGATATGATAGTAAGAAGAAAAACCGCTCATGAAAGAAGAAATAGAACCACCACACAAAGAGCTAGAAGCGCTACCTAAAAGCGGAGAGATATACAGAGCCCTCGCAGCATCCTCCCGGGATGCCATACTGGGGGTGGATCGCAAAGGGACCATAATATTCTGGAACAAAGGTGCAGAGCAAATTTTTGGCTACTCAAGCGAAGAGATACTGGGCCAGCCAGTAACCAAGTTGATTTCAGAGAAACACAGAGAGGGTCACATACTGGTACTGAGGGCTTTCTTGAGCGGAAATTGCGGGGAAACAGGGCTCATCGAAGGTGAAGCATTAAGGAAAGATGGCTCTACATTCCCCATTGAATTGTCTTTATCTATTGAGCAGCAAAACGGTAAATTTTTGGGACTTGCCGTCGGAAGGAACATCACCGAGCACAAACACATGGAGCAGGCGTTAAGAGAAAGCGCAGAACGTTATTGCAATCTTTTTGCGACTTGCTTGGAAGCAGCTTTTTCTGCGGACATCCAAGACAATACTAGCGCGGGTAACAAGGCGCTTGAGAAACTGTGTGGCTACTGTCAGGAAGAATTGATCGAGATGAAGCCAACGAACATTCTCCCTCCAGAAAGTAGGGAATATCTTTCCAAGCAAGTAGAGAAGATACTGAGCGCAGATGAACCTATATCCAGCATGGTGCATGAGATTTTCAAGAAAGACGGCAAAAGAATACTGATAGAGCAGTATTTAAATTTCATCAATAGAAAAGACAAAATTGCAGGATTTCAGGGGTTTCGCAGTGATATCACCGAGCGCGATAAAACGGAAGAACAATTGAAGAGTTCTTTTATCAACCTGGCAAAAATCGTTTCTCATGTGATTGAATTTTGTGACCCCTATACGGCGACTCATCAACAAAGAGTAGCTGAACTGGCTTGTCTTGTAGGTGAGAATATGGGTTTGGCTGACGATGTAGTTGAGAGGCTCTACTTCAACGGATTGCTCCACGACATCGGCAAGATTTCCATCCCAAAGAGTATTCTTACCAAGCCGGGCGAACTAGCTGAGGAAGAATGGGCTCTTATCCGTGCTCATACGAAACAAGGTTATAGCATATTGAAGGATGCAAATCTTCCCTGGCCAGCAGCCGAAGCAGCGCTGCAACATCACGAACGGCTAGATGGCTCGGGTTATCCTAACGGTATCACAGGGGATAAGTTAAGTCTGGAAGTCAGCATTCTCGCTGTCTGCGATGTGGTAGAAGCCATGAGTTCCCATCGTCCTTATCGACCAGCAAGAACCACGACGGATGTTCTAAAAGAGCTCACAGACGGCAGGGGAACAAAATACAATGCCACTGTAGTGGATGTGATGCTGCCGAAGATTGAAAGCGGGGAATTCAGGTCTATGTGGAATTGTAGAAATTCGAGGAGCACGGCTACATAAGGTTCAATTCCTTAACGACATCAATGAAGGTTTCAAAGGGTTTATATTTAAGATTGTTCTCTCTGCAATACGCCAGCAAGTCGCCCGTGGCAAAAAGATGGTGAGCATATTTTGCTGGAGCAACATCGGAATCGCCATTCCCTATATATATTACCCTGTACCCTAGCTTTAGAAACGATTGAGTATATGCCTCTTTAAAACCATCCTCTAATCTTTTGCCATCCGGCCCCACATATTGAACTTTCATTCCTTCAGGGTGGAAAGAAGCTTGCGCAGCATACACTTCGATACTTCTCAGCCCCAGGTCTTTCAACACAGCCTCTACATAAAAATTCAGACCGTTGCTCACAATCACCAATCTGAAGCCTTTTTTCAAGCAATAATTTACCAGTTCGTGAAATCCAGCTCGCACCTTAACGTTGCCTTTTAGAGCTTCAAGTAGCTTATGTTTATCGGCTTTAACCATGGCAAAAGCGTTAGTATTGAACTCCCCGACAGACATCCTGTGCTCTTTATACTCCCGCAGTAATTGTCGCCAATCTCCCTGAGCGAAGGCGTCCAAAAGAAAGAAGCTAACATCTTCTTCGGTAACTGTACCGTCAAAATCACATTGAACTAAGATTTTCACCGTTGACATTCCAGCAAAATATACCGATTCCCTTTATGGCCCCACATCTTCTTCTTAGCGCTCAGAGACAAATATAGTTAGATTAGCACACTATACCAGGAAGATAAAGGCTAAGCTCTCTTCACCAACATGTAAATTGACAGTGTCCATTTTTGAAGCTATCATTTATTCTTCGTGGGAAACATAGAGCACAACCCGACACTTGCTGAAGTAACCGATACTTTTCTATCACATTTACCGCCGGAAGAAAGGGGGAAAATACAGGCAGAGATACTTAAATTCGTCAGATGGCTTGGCTCATCCCGGCAGGTGAAGGACATCAGCCCCGTGGATGTGGCTAGCTATGGCGAACAGATTATCCTCTCGGCGGCTAAACCCATCAAATCCTTTCTTACGTATATCCAGAAACAGGGATTCAGCAGCACAAATTTAGCTCCCCACCTCAAGGTGAAAAAAAATTCTTCAAAAACAGCCGCTGTTTGGCAAAGTAGTCAGGTCCAGGCTACTTTGACCGCACAAGGCTACGCAAAATTAGAGAAGGAATTAGCCAACCTGAAAAATCAACGCTCTCAAGTTATTGAGGAGATGCAAATAGCAGCCGCTGACAAGGACTTTCGAGAAAATGCCCCTCTAGCAGCAGCTAGAGAGCAAAAGGCACATTTGGACGGAAGAATTAAGGAGATAGAGGCAATCCTAAATCAGGCGAAGATAATGAGGGAAGGCCAGGACACATCCAGGGCAAAATTCGGAGATACAGTGGTACTTCGTGATTTATCCTCAGGTAAAGAGTTCAGCTATACTTTAGTCGACCCTCGAGAAGCAAATCCAGCCAAGGGTAAACTTTCTGTTGCTTCCCCCCTAGGCAAAGTAATCCTGGATAAAGAAAAGGGACAAACAGTTGAAGTTATCGCTCCTGCCGGTATCTTCTGCTGCCGTATTGAAAGCATTATGGCCCTCTCACCAGAAGGAAAAGTGAACCCGTAGTGGCATAAAGAACTGACGGGTGCAAATGAGTAAGACGGGACTTAAGCTGCGCCAATCTTCGTCAGCTTCGTCTATGAAAAGATTTTAAGGTTTGTTGATTCGTCTGACGTGTGGCATAATGAATTAAGTCGCAGGACGCGGAGGGATCGCATAGTGGTCTAGTGCGGGCGCCTGCTAAGCGCTTACTCCGAGTTAAATCGGGGTCGAGGGTTCGAATCCCTCTCCCTCCGCCAAAAGGTCGAAGGGCTAAATAATGCTTATGATTAATTATTGACTGCCCGATCCAGGCAACGCTTCCACCGAGTATTCACCCAACCCTGTAGTTCGTTAATTTGCTCTTCGGTAATATTCTTGAACCTCCCCTGTTCCATGAGATATTCTCTCAATGGCCTTAAGCTACCCCTCTTGGCAATGGATTCGCTCGCCGCAGTGAGTCGGAAAACGCCGTCTTCAACCTCATAAAGTATCACCCATCCGGTTTCTACCGCGAGCTTACCGATTTTGATAGTGTCACTGAAGGGGAAACCCCATCCCGGGGAACAGGGTACGAACACATGTATGAACTTGGTCCCTCGTATTGTCCTGGCTTTCCTGACTTTTTCGTAAAGGTCCAGGGGATAGGAAGCATTTGCGGTAGCAACATAAGGGATGCCATGTGCCTCCATTATGGCTGTTATGTCTTTCTGGTTCTGCTGCTTGCCCAGAATTGGTGTAGTACCTGAAATCGCACCCAGCGGCGTGGAGCCTGAGCGTTGATTGCCAGTGTTCATGTAGCCTTCATTGTCGTAGCAGATGTAGAGAAAGTCAGTTTGCCTTTCAGCAGCGGCGCTCAGTGCTTGGATTCCTATATCGTGTGTCCCACCATCACCAGCAATAGCCAGCACGGTCAACCCTTCTTTGCCCAAGACTTTCAGCCCGGCAACCAAGCCGGTAGCTGATGCCGCGGTTGTGGCAAATGGTGTATTTACACAAGGGACAGTGACAGATGTTACGGGATACATGCCATGCAGTACTGTGAGGCAACTGGCGGGCACCGTCACAATAACTTGCCCTTCCAGTGCTTTTAGAATGTGACGATAAGCGAGCGACAAGGCACAGCCAGGGCAGGTCCTATTACCTGGCAGTAGATATTCCTTTTCGGTCATGTTGACAGCGTTAATCTTCACCGTGTAAGTCCTCTCAAATGGCACATATCCATTCGGGATATTCTTCGTTTAAATCGCCCTCTTTCAGCGACAACAGCGATTTGTTTACCGCATCTACCAGCTCTCTGGCTTTAACATCACGGCCACCCAGTCCAACAATGAAGTTTCGTATTACCGCTCTTACGGAATTTCCGTAGAGGGCTGATTTTATCTCCGAGCAAGTGGCTCCTTCTAGGCCATAGCTGATATTCTTATCGAAGACCACAACAAGGCGAGACTTTTTTAGTGCTTTGGCCACATCTGCCTTAGGGAATGGCCGGAACACTCTCAAGCCCAGGACACCTACTTTGTGCCCTGCCTCTCGCAGTATGTCTGCGGCTACCATTGCCTCCATAGCTAAACTGCCCATGGCAACAATAACTACATCGGCATCATCCAGTCTGTTTTCCCAAAACATATTGGCGTAGCTTCTGCCAAACAATTCGCCGAATTCTCGCCCCACTGTGGTTATTGTTTCTCTGGAGTTCTGCAACGCCTCCTGGAGAAGATACCGCAGTTCCATGTATCCATGGCAAAGCACGCCTTCAGCGTTAACCCTGGGATTGGCCAGGGTCACAAGGTTATAGTTTTTGGGGTTGGCCGGATCCAGTATCGTGTGTGGTTTATACGGGGGCAGAAACCTGTCCACATCCTCCTGTGCCGGGACATCCACTGGCATTTCAGTGTGAGATAAGACATAACCGTCGTAGCAGACCATAACCGGGACATAAATTGACTCGGCGATCTTATAAGCCTGGATTATCGAGTCTATTATCTCCTGATTGTTTCGAGCATATATTTGTATCCAGCCGGTGTCTCGTTGGGATATAGAGTCCTGCTGGTCATTGAGCACATTCCAGGGTGCTCCAATAGCACGGTTTACGCAGGCGAGAACCAAGGGAAGACGTGCCCCAGCAGCCCAATGTAGCATCTCATGCATATAGGCCAAGCCATGCGAACTAGTAGCAGTGAAGGTTCTGGCTCCTACCATAGAAGCTGAAGTGCATACGGCGAGGGCACTGTGCTCACTCTCGACGGCAATGTACTGGGCATCAAGTTCCTTTCCTTCGACAAATTCGGAGAGCTTTTCAGTGACCGGTGACTGGGGTGTAATAGGATAGGCAGCAATTACTTGAACCCGGCTGAGTTTTACCCCTTGGGCCGCAGCACGATTGCCATCGAGTATCCAGATGCTGGCTTTTCTAGCCATCTTTTTGTTCACCAATATCACTCAACCCGTCTCATCGAGACAGAGTCCCTCTTCACGTACCATGGTTATAGCATGTGCTGGACATATCTGCGCACATATTCCACAGCCTTTGCAGTATTCCATATTTATCTGGATGGGTATGGTTTTACTAATAACAGCATCTGGACAATAGAGCCAGCATAGAAAACAGGAAGGCTTGTTTTGTCTAACTAGGAGACACTTTTCTGGGTCTATCACTGGAAATGAGTCGCGCCACTCGCCTGTTTTACCTGCTTCGCCAACAGCCGGCGATGATTCACCACATATGTGTCGGCAATCCCTAGTTCCCATGGCTTGCTGTTACTTTATTTTCTCCAGTTTAGTTATCTCGTAGGTCTGTGTAATTGCGGCGAGATTAATATCTACCTCGCTGTTGGAGAATCTCTCTCTTATTGCCTTCTCTATACTTGCCATGCTTACCGCTTCGGTAGCACGGATAAACGCACCCAGTATCGCTGTATTCACAACCGTGAGGCCCGCGACTATCAGTCCCAGGCTTGAACATACTCTAGTAGCATCAGCAGTAGCGATGTTGAAGTCGCCTCCAAGAGCAAGCTCCTTGGGATGTCGCCAAGAGTTTACGATGAGCCATCCTCCTCTGACCAGCCCGCTGGTTACCTCGTCGTATTTCAGTAGGGTATGGTCCAGAACTACCACTACATTGGGGGTTTCTACCTGGGATACGACCATAATTGTTTGCGTGGCAATCCTGGTTGAGGCACTGACCGGAGCGCCTCGCCTCTCGGCGCCGAACGATGGCGCAGCAGTCACTCCTTGATAGCCTTCAAGATAGGCTGCTTGTGCCAAAATCTTGGCTGCTGTTATAGCTCCCTGACCACCCCGCCCATGCCACCTAATTTCATAATAGTCTTGCATTCACAGATGGTATTTTTATGATTCCGCCAATCTTAGAAAACTATCGTTTCGTGCTCCAAAGGCGACGGGTTACATTGTATCGACCATTAACTGCATATGTCAAATACACGTAACCCGCTAAAGTAATTTGCCGCCAAAGAGCAAAATCCGTTGTGATTTTGTTAGCAGGCTTCGCCCGCCGAAAACTTGACATCGTCCTTATCACTTGCACTTCATGGCGATGGGATAAAAAGTCGAGAAACCCTGGAATATCTCCTTTTAAAGTTTTGCCGGGCTGCTTTAGAGGCCTATCAGCTTTTTGCCCTCATCCAGCAGCTCCCTTACCATTTCCAGACTTTCAGCTTCAGCATAGATGCGGACCAGTGGTTCTGTGCCGGAAAAGCGGATGAGCAGCCAGGACTCATCGACAAGGAAGAAGCGAAAACCATCGGTAGTATCTACCTTGGTCACCTTTGAACCAGCTATGTTGTCCGGGGGGTTGGAGCTTAGTCGGTGCAGGATTGTCTGACGCTTAGCTGCGGAGATATGAAAATCCCTGCGGTCATAGTAGTGAGGTCCGACTTTGCTGTAAAGGTAATCCAGAAGTTGAGATGGTGTTTTTCCTGTTTTTACCATAAAGTCAAGGAAGTAAAGGCCGGCAAGTATAGCATCCCTCTCCGAGACATGACCGCGGAAGCCATAGCCACCACTCTCTTCCCCACCAATAATGGCGTTTTTCTCCATCATCAAGGGGGCGACATATTTGAAACCCACAGGCGTTTCATAAACAGCCACATCAAAGAGCCTTCCCAGGCGGGCAAGCATCATGGTAGAAGTGAGCGTCCTCACCATGGCGCCACGCTCACCACGAACTTCCAAGAGATAGAGACAAAGCAAGGCAAAAACTTGATGCTGAGTTAAAAACTGTCCCATTTCGTCTATGATGCCAATACGGTCAGCGTCTCCATCGGTGGCTAAGCCCACGTCAGCTTTTCGCTCAACGACCAACCGAGAAAGCTTGGCCAGATTCTTAGCAATCGGCTCAGGGTGAATTTGGGGAAATGAAGGATTTCTTTCAGCATTAATTTCGGTAATCTTCAGGTTACCACCTTGAAGGACTGCCTTAAAATAGCCAATGCCAGCACCATACATGGGGTCAACTATGATATTTAATTTCTGGCGGCGCAATTCTTCTATATCAACAAGGTGACTAAGATGCTCGAAGTAAGCAGGAGAGAGGTCCACATAGTCAACAATTCCTTTCTTTAAGGCCTTATCCAGAGCAAGCCTTTTCACACCCTCTCTCCGGCGGGTGAGGGAGGCGATATTTCTTTCTATCTGAGAAGTGACTTCGTCTGGGGCGCTGGCCCCATCCTGAGATCTGTATTTGAATCCATTCCATGAACCAGGGTTGTGGCTGGCAGTTATCAAAATAGCCCCGGCAGACTTAGTAGCCGGGACAGCAAAGCTCACCACCGGCGTAGGGGCTGGCTTAAGGCAGAGGTGGACTTTGATATCGTTGCCGGCTATCACTTCAGCAGCGGCAGCAGCAAAATCCTCAGAGGCGAAGCGAGTATCATAGCCAATTACCAGACCTCGTTTATCGAGTCCGTCTTTCTTGAGATATTTTGCTACGGCCTGAGCACAGATGCGCACATTGTCGAAGGTGAAATCCTCGGCGATAATCCCTCGCCACCCATCAGTGCCAAATTTGATTGGATTAGCCACAATAATCTATTCGCTCCGCTGTATTCATAATCGTAGTAATCGGGGGAATTTTAGATTTCTATCGGAGTTCCACGTCAGTTCCAGGACAACGATACTTATAGTTCACGACATCCAACCGCATTTCCGACGCGTGCTCTTCGCCATGCGAGTCCGCCTGAACAGCACCTACATCATAGAAAGCCTGGACTCAGGGTATATCCAGCTAAGCTTTCCAGAGGCCCTGCGACCATTGCAGGAGATGTACCACCGGATCGACGAGCACCTCCCTGACAATTGCACGCAGGAAGTCGTTCTTCGCTATGAAGGCAGCCACAGGGGGACTGACTTTATAATAAGTCGCTACAAATCGCGAACCTAAGGCATTCTTCAATAATATCTGGTCTCGGAAATCGCGCAATATGTTAAGCTGACTGGCTGTTTCCGTACCATAGGCCGCGGTCGCAATGAAGCAGTAGCCCGTCACCGGCCAGCAACCAATCTCATCGAACCGCACTTCCACCCCACCATTCCAGCCAGTTCCATAGAGACGGATTCTTAAACAAGTCGTTCCGACCGGCGCCTGCATCGTGCTAGTCCTCTGTATATAGGCGCCGTTTGTGTCGGTGGCAGTCAGCAGCGTTGTCGAACTCACTTGGGTCCCATTCTCTCCCGTCCAGAAATCGAAAGCGATAGTACCGGTAACATTGCCGGAAACATACATCCATCCCCAGACATCATATGTTAGCGGTAGGGGCAGGGTGATATTGTAGACCTCGCTTTGGCCGAGCTCGACCCACTGGGTAAGCATGTCACCGTCCCCAGTTATCTGAGCACTCCAATTGCCTTCATAGATGGGGCCGGTATCATTACACGCAGCGTTTCCGGTCAGGTTCCATCCGTACGGGACTCCCCCTTCTCCCAGCTCGAAGCTTTGGTTCACGACCATTCCTCCGGCGCCTACGTAGCTGGAGGGCAAGAAGACCAAAACCCCAGTCACAACGAGCAAAGTTGTCAGCATGACCCTGATGTGTTTATTCATATCCTACCCCCTCTGGTAACAGCTTAACTTTTCCAAAATTTTAGCTCCTATCTAATAATATATCATACCCCGTACTGTCAAGATTTTTCAAGAATCCCGTCAACATTGGTAAAAAGTTAGTCAAATTGGGTAAGAGGGGCTCAGTTTCGGCCTCACACAACTCCTTAATAGCAGGCTGGTAAGCTAGAAAACACTCGACAGAGTTTCCGAGGAAGTTTACCTGTTACCAAGCGCACCACACAGACAATACTTCTAACAACTGAATAGTGGAAGGAAGGAAAATTTTACTCACTTGACAATAGACTTCTCAGTCCATTGACCGACCTAGGAATCACTAAGTTTCTGCTTATGACTCCTTAGAAAGGAGGTGATTCAGCCACACGTTCCCGTACGGCTGCCTTGTTACGACTTCGTCACAGTCACCAACCCCACCTTAGGCGATTGCCTCTCGTTAAAGTTAGCCCATCGACTTCAGGTGTTGCCAGCTCCCATGGCGTGACGGGCGGTGTGTACAAGGTCCGAGAACGTATTCACCGCAGTATAGCTGACCTGCGGTTACTAGCAACTCCGACTTCATGCAGGCGATTTCAGCCTGCAATCCGAACTGAGGATGATTTTAAGGGATTAGCTCCGGATCGCTCCTTAGCAACCCTCTGTATCACCCATTGTAGCGTGTGTGTAGCCCAGAACATAAAGGCCGTGCTGACTTGACGTCATCCTTTCCTTCCTCCTTGCTGTACAAGGCAGTCTCCTATGAGAATTTAACATAGGACAAGGGTTGCGCTCGTTGCGGGACTTAACCCAACACCTCACGGCACGAGCTGACGACAGCCATGTAGCACCTGTGACAGCTCCTGACTGGATACAGGTCGTCCTCCTTTCGGATTCCTACTTCTGCCATGTCAAGTCCTGGTAAGGTTCTTCGTGTAGCATCGAATTAAACCACACGCTCCGCTGCTTGTGCGGACCCCCGTCAATTCCTTTGAGTTTCAGCCTTGCGGCCGTACTCCCCAGGCGGGACACTTAAAGCGTTAGCTTCGACACAGAAAGGGTCGATACCTCCTATATCTAGTGTCCACCGTTTAGGGCGTGGACTACGCGGGTATCTAATCCGCTTCGCTCCCCACGCTTTCGAGCCTCAGCGTCAGAAACAGCCTGGGAAATCGCCTTCGCCACTGGTGTTCTCCCCAATATCTACGCATTTCACCGCTACACTGGGGATTCCATTTCCCTCTGCTGCTCTCAAGCCCCTCAGTATCAAATGACGCCTTCTGATTGAGCCAGAAGATTTCACATCTGACTTAAGGAACCGCCTACGCTCTCTTTACGCCCAGTAAATCCGAATAACGTTCGCCTCCTACGTATTACCGCGGCTGCTGGCACGTAGTTGGCCGAGGCTTATTCCCTGGGTACCGTCGAGATTCTTCCCCAAGAAAAGAGGTTTACAACCCGAAGGCCTTCTTCCCTCACGCGGTGTCGCTGGGTCAGGCTTTCGCCCATTGCCCAAAATTCCTTGCTGCTGCCTCCCGTAGGAGTTGGGGCCGTGTCCCAGTCCCCATCTGGCTGGCCATCCTCTCAGACCAGCTACCGATCATCGCCTTGGTAGGCTATTACCCTACCAACTAGCTAATCAGACGCAAGTCCCTCTTGGAGCGCCCGAAAGCTTTAATAATGAAACTTACGCTTCATTACCACATAGGACATTAGCTCGCCTTTCGGCAAATTATTTCCTACTCCAAGGCAGGTTACTTACGCGTTACTCAGCCGTTCGCCACTAGGTTACAATCCGAAGACCATAACCCCGTTCGACTTGCATGCATAAGGCGCACCGCCAACGTTTATTCTGAGCCAGGATCAAGCTCTCCACTAAAAACCTTCCATCCACTATTCAATTGTTAAAGTACCAACACCAATATTCTACAGGAATCCTTCTTCCTCTGTCAACTTTTCTCCTCGGACCACAGGCAAAATAATACCTTAAGCCATGGTGTTCACCTGAGTTTGACATCAAGGAAATTTTCCATTATATTTTGTAATAAATTCATTACGAGGCCCCGTGGTGTAGCGGTTTAACATGCCACCCTGTCACGGTGGAGATCAGGGGTTCAAATCCCCTCGGGGTCGC
>CAISEW010000006.1 GCA_903884455.1 uncultured Chloroflexota bacterium
AGTAGTTCCGCATTCTGTGTTCCTCCTTATTCTAGTTTCTGCAAGCCATCTAGATTAAGGTAGGTTGCCACTGCCATTCCCGTCAGCGCTTCCCCCTTGTGGCTGCCGAGCAGATATTATAGCCTATGCGGAAAGCCGCTGCAACACAAGCAAATAGAAGTTGCGGATGATGTGCCTTGCACGTATACTATTGCATATCGATATATGGCCAATTCAGGGCTTTGGAGACAATATGGACGCCGCAGCAAGCCCTAGAAGCCGCTGGGGGCAGTTGCTACAAAGGATCAGGGCTAGAGTCAGCTATCAAGCCTCGATATTTGCCGCTAGCGTCTCTTTTTATAGCCTGTACTGCCGTAATTTGACAGGGTACTATCTGCAAAATGTCCATCCGTCACATCCAATGTCTTTCTTGAACTCATTCCGAATGATGCGCCTGGTCTACAGAGTAAGGGGATACACGGCGGTTTTCGTGCCCAGGTTGGTCGCTTTATACAAACTAAGTGAGGAAATCAACCAACGCTCTTTGCCGGGCGATATCGTCGAATGCGGTGTTTATAATGGGGGGTCAGCCGCCATAATGGCTTCGCTTTGCGAAAAATCGCCCGTGAGCAGAAATGTATGGCTTTTTGACTCCTTCGAGGGGCTGCCCAAACCTACGGATAAGGACGGCGCTGAAGCCCCGGCATACGAAGGCTGGTGTCACGGCGATCTATCGAAGGTCAAGGAAGTCCTGCGGAAGCTGCGCGTTCCCGAATCCCGGGTCCACATCGTCAAAGGGTGGTTCCAGGACACATTCCCGAAGGTGGAAATCCCGAAGATAGCTATTCTACATATCGACGCAGACTGGTACGAGAGCGTCAAATTGTGTCTGGAAAAATTCTATGACAGTGTCCAACCCGGCGGGTATATTGTCCTCGATGATTACGGCGACTGGGAGGGATGCAGGATAGCGACCGACGAGTTTTTGAAAAGACGCGCAATTGACGTAAAACTTATTCAGGTTGATTACACTGGTTTTTATTTCCAGAAGCCGCACAAATAGCGAAAGCAGTTGGCCAATTGGTTTACTGCTACCGAGCAAAAAAGGCTGAGTATCCTACCTTTCAAGGATACTCAGCCTTTTCACTATCTGTGATAACTAAAGGATGACTAGAATTCCAGCTTTAGCCCTTCCCAATTTTGAACATCTTGGTGCCACAAACAGGGCACACACCCTGGGTCGCTGGCTTGCCATTCTTCATGGTAATGGCCTTGGCATTCTTCATTTCTTTCTTGGCGCGGCACTTCATACAATATGCTTGCATCCCCTCTCTCCTTTCCTAATCGTTCTTGCGAAGCAGGCTAGCACAAAATCGCTCTCGTGTCAAGATGGGAAACGTACATTTTTGAAAAATGTTTGAACTTGCGTAGCTTCAGAGCGACTTTAAATTGAAGGACAGTCACGCCAGAGGTTGATGGAACGTCGGCATATCGGCATGCAAAGAGTGTGGTTTCGAGAACGGGGTCCGCGTTCCTTCAGGCACTGTTTCGCCTTGAGGTTGACATCGCTGTAGAAAATGGTCTATCCTCAACTCACATCTATCACATAATGCAGGAGATTCCTCTTCACAGCCCGGCAATGGTTGGGCATTCACGGGGCGGACTTTCACGGGAGGTGAGCTCACATGATTGAAGCAATGCTGGATCAGAGGCAAAAGAAGCTGCGCAACGAGGTGAGGGAGTTTGTCAAAGCTATACCCCGACAGTTGATCCTGGATATGGACGCCGACAAAGTGAAGTATCCCAAGCAATTTCTTGAGGAGGCTGCCAGGAGAAAGCTATTGGGCCTGCGCTTCCCCAAGGCATACGGCGGCAGGGGGATGAAGTGGGAAGACGAGGTTGTCGCCCTCGAGGAAGCTGGCGCATTGCCTTTGTCATTTGGCTGCCTCTACTCGCTGGTAAGCATCTGCGG
>CAISEW010000007.1 GCA_903884455.1 uncultured Chloroflexota bacterium
CTTATAAAGCTCATAGGGCGGAATTTTTAAATCAGCCTCAAATCTTTGAGAAAGATTAACTTGAAAGACATCGCCAGCGGCGATATACTCCCGCACCCTATTTACAGCTTTCATGTATCCCTCAGGAGTAAAATTAGACTTAAGCGTGATTTCTTTGTTTTGCCTGTCATTGCGAGGAGCAGTAGCGGTTGCGAGGCGAAGCCGAAGCAAACTCGGCGAGATTCCTCGCTCACGCTCGGAACAGGCTCCGCAATCTCCAACGCGAGATTGCTTAGCTTCTCCTTCGCTTTGCTCAGGGTTTCGGCCTCCCGCAATGACTGAATGACTAGAACAAAGCCAGCCCTTCATCTCTTCAAGTCTCATTCTGGCTCGCCTTAACCGCTGCCCTTCCTCCATCTCAGGGAAGCCTGTGGCAACAAGGTAGGCTTTCCCCTCCAGGTGGTCAAAGGCCACGATAGTATCATAGAAGGCAAGGTAACACTCAGGGAGTTTAAGGTCGTCTATAGCCGTGGATGGCAGGCGTTCGATGAAGTGGCCTAGGTCATAGCTGAGATAGCCAACTGCTCCACCTAGGAAAGGCACAGGTGCTGGGCAATAGTCTAATTTATATACCTCCAGCAGCTTGCCCATAGTATCAAAAGGGTTACCATGCTGCACTTTATGCTCCTGTCCCCGAATCAGGGTGATTTCAGAGCCTCGACTGTTCATTACCAGAAAGGGCTCACTGCCTAAAAAGGAGTATCTTCCCAGCCTTTGAGGGTCCATGCCGCTGTCTAAAAAGAAGCTATAAGGTCTGTCCTTGATTAGCTCAAAAAGCTCAGGAGCAGCCAAGGGAGTAAAAACTTCTTCGATTAATGGATAGCGATTCTTAATCACTCTATGAGCAATACCTACAAACTTTCTAACACTTTCTTGATGGTGAGGCCAACTTCTGCGGGGGTGGGAGCTATGGTAGCTCCAGCCTGTAACAAAGCCTTTATCTTCTCTGAAGCCTTGCCGGCACTACCGGTAATGATAGCTCCGGCATGTCCCATTCTTTTCCCCGGCGGAGCAGTACTGCCAGCGACAAAAGCGACCACAGGTTTAGTCATCTTGTAACTGATAAATTCAGCAGCTTCTTGCTCCATAGTGCCACCTATTTCACCAATAAGAACCACAGCCTTGGTATCCTGGTCTGCCTGAAATAATTTCAAGATGTCTACAAAGGTGCTGCCGGGCAATGCATCACCGCCAATGCCAACACATGTGGATTGCCCTATTCCCAGGCTGGTGAGCTGAGATACGACATCATAAGTCAGGGTGCCGCTGCGGGAGATTACCCCCACATTGCCGGGAAGATGAATTTCTCCCACCATAATCCCGGCCTTACATTTACCCGGGGACATAACTCCCGGGCAATTGGGACCTATGAGCCGCGTTGATTTACCTTTAAGGTAGCGGTGTACTTTCACCATGTCTAATACCGGTATGCCCTCAGTTATGCACACAATCAAGGGTATGCCAGCATCAGTTGCCTCCAGGATGCCATCTGCGGCAAAGGCCGGAGGCACAAACATGAGACTGGCATTAGCTCCAGTTTCAGCCATGGCTTTCTCTATAGTATTGAACACAGGCACTCCTAAGTGTTTACTGCCCCCTTTGCCAGGTGTAACTCCCGCCACTACCTTTGTGCCATATTCTATACAGCGCTGGGTGTGAAAGCTACCTTCGCTGCCAGTAATACCTTGCACTAAAAGCCTGGTGCTTTCATCAACGAGGATGCTCATTTCATTACTCCTTTGGCTGCCTCGACTACCTTACGGGCGCAATCATAGAAATCTTTAGCCTGGATGAAACTTATCCCTGACTCAGCCAGGATGCGTTGACCTTCTTCCAGATTTGTCCCTGCCAGTCTAATGACTACGGGGAAAGGAATATCCATTTGCTGATAAGCTTCAACTATCCCCTTGGCGATAACATCTACCCTGGCCATACCTCCGAATATATTCACCAGGACCGCCTTAATTCTGGGGTCAGCAATAAACATCTTGAACGAGTTTACCACCCTCTCGGTGTTATTAAGCGTGCCTATGTCCAGGAAATTTGCTGCTCTACCGCCACAATATTGAATAAGGTCGTTGACTGCCATGGCTAAGCCGGCGCCATTGACCATACAGCCGATATTGCCATCCATCTTGACATAATTATTAATCCCCCAATCACGAGCTTGGATTTCCAGAGGCTCCTCCTGTTCCTTATCTTGAAGTTCCTGAATATCTTTGTGCCGGTACAGGGCATTGTCGTCAAAATTAAGTTTCGCGTCTAGAGCCAGCAGCTTTCCATCAGCGGTAACAACCAAAGGATTTATCTCAGCCAAGGAGCAATCCTTATCTATAAAGAGCTTATAAAGGTTTGCCATCAACCGTGTGGCCTCACCTATCTGTCCTCCGTCCAAAT
Organism: uncultured Chloroflexota bacterium; assembly: GCA_903884455.1. GTDB lineage: Bacteria > Chloroflexota > Dehalococcoidia > GIF9 > AB-539-J10 > RBG-13-51-36. Next base: position 2,437 of record CAISEW010000007.1, read on the forward strand.
TCATCCCATAAGCCAGCTTGCGACCCTGGAACGGTTGAAAGCCAATAGCAGGGTCAATATAATTCTTGAATATTTTCTCCGGAGTGGATTGAGCCACCTCTTCGATTTCCATGCCTCCGGCTTCACTGGCCATCATCACTGGCAAGCGACTGGTCCCATCAACGAGGATGCTAAGATAGATCTCCCGTGCCACATCGCTCGCTTCTTCCACCAGAACCTTACTCACCAGCACTCCTTCCGGTCCGGTTTGATGAGTCACAAATCTGGTTCCAATCAATTGACTCGCCGCCTTCTTTGCCTCTGCCGGACTATTAACCACCTTTATGCCACCAGCCTTACCCCTTCCTCCGGCGTAGACCTGGGCTTTGATTACCACCTTGTGGCCAATCTCAGCAGCTATCTCTCTGGCTTCGGTCGGGGTGGAAGCCACCTTGCCTCTGGGCACGGGAATACCATATTGAGCCAGAAGTGCCTTAGCCTGATATTCGTGAATCTTCAATTTACCTCCTTGTTTCCCTGAAGCCGTTTAACTTTGCTTTTCCTTTCAACTTTGGTCATTTTGGGAGCCTTTCACCTCCAGATTTTTGTAGTTGCTGGATTCATCAAGCATGAACAGCCTCTCTTAACATAGACAAGCTATTTTCTAACTGGCGGAGGGGGTGGGATTCGAACCCACGTTCGCCAAAAAAGGCGAAAGCGGTTTTCAAGACCGCCACCATAAGCCACTCGGTCACCCCTCCTGAAGCTAAATTTCAGTTCTTACCCAAGATTATATCTACCCTTGACGTTGAATTGGCATTATTCTTTACACCGTTCACCACGGGAGGTAAAACCTCAGCGAGTAACGCCATAGCATTTTGACTACACCCACCCAATTATATGGCTGTAAACGTCTATTGTAAAGGCAACGCTGAGCTACCAGAGCTTCAGAGATAACCTTTGCTTTAGTATCACGTAATAAGGTTGCAAGGTGCCTGCGGGTAGGCATTTGGAACCGAGACAGACCAATAGTCAGTTCAAGTAAGGTTCCCATACAGGCGCTAATCAAGGAGGGATGAAGAAGCCAGAATAGACCTTGCTATATCAAGCAGGTATACGATTGGGTCGGAGGAAGACGTAAACAGCGCGGGTTCAGAGTCACGACAATGTCATAAATTGGGGCTACTTAGCGGCTAAGGATACTATCAATGCTCCGCTTAGCATCTGACCTTGGCCCATGCGTTAGTCCATAATAGATGGTAAGTATTTCGGGCACCCAGATATTGGGGAGCAACTATTATTCTTTTACGGCCGTTACCAAGACAGCTCCATAAGGATCCGTTGTACTGGCTGAGTCTACTTCAACACCACCCTTCAAAATTCTGACCGTAAGGGTCTCATTCCCAACACTCAGTTTCTGGAACATTCCCCCGACCTCTATGGCGTTAGTAACTGTGTACTGCGCGGAAACATTCCCTGAGCGGTCGTAGGAAGTTGAACTGAAAGCCACATAGTTAACCGGATCATACTCTGCAGTCACCACCACGTACCTGTCTGTAAAATTAAACCCTTCCGTATCAGTAACCTCGATCGTATAGTTTGCGCTTATCCCTGCGAGCGCGTTTTCAATCATGCCCTGAATACTGACATTGCAACCCATCGGCACCAGGACTAGACCGAGAATTGAGATGATTAATAAAAGCTTTTTCATGACGTCCTCCTTGAGCTAAAATCGCTCCCTTATGATTATTCCCCTTGTGATATTATAAGCCTTTATGATTGGTGCTGTCAATACCCTATCCTCACCCCAATCAAAGAACAAAATTCCGCCATTTTGGACAAGAGTTCGGCAATAAACCTTATTTCAAAGCGACCCCTTCAAGCAATCTTGCTGACCTTTTGCCAGCATCTCTATCCCACTTTGACCCAACATGGATAATATACGAGCTGGCGGGGCAAGACATCACAGACAACCAATGGACATGCTCTAAATGCTCTACCTTACAATAAACCACACTCTGAGAGGCTCAAAAATGTGGGTGTTTTAGCTGGCAGTAATATTACACATATTTTGCCTTTAACCCTCAGGATTTTCCCATCTCCCTGGCCAGTTTGCTCAGCCTCAGCCTCTACATCTTTACACCTCCTCGTAAATCTGTCTCGGTATACTTTTGCTGGATTTTTAATATACTTTTATTGTCTTCTAGAGAATCCGGGGTGGGCTAGGATAGTACTATAGGGCTATTGAAACAGTGAAAACCTACATGGTAGACTTCAGATTGCATAGGCGGCATAATCGGTTATTTATCATCAAAGAGAAGACGAAAATGATAAAGGTTATTGAAGGTTATGAGCTGAAGAAGGGTGCAGATATACAACCTCTATTTCTGAAGCTCAGGTCATATGCCATGACATTTCCAGGTTTCGTTAGTGCTGAGCATATCAGAAGCGTGAAAGGCACTTCTATTGCCGCTCTGTTATACAATTGGAAGGGACTTGAGGATTGGGAGGCATGGGAGGGTTCAAAGCTTAGACAACAGATACTACAAGAGGCAGAGGCACTCTTGGTATCAGATCCGAGGATAACAATATATGAGGTAGTACCCACATCAGCATGGACATATACTGGATTCCAATCATAGTTTAGACAACTGGAAATCTTCTATAGCAGGGATCCTATTCCCCGCAGTGGTGGGTGTCAATTTTGAATAGATTCAAAGCCTGACTGAACTTTTTAGGTCTATGCCCTTTTAGAGTTATTTGGCACGAGGACGTTAGCAGCCGCAGGTCAGGGCAAGGTTAAGGAGTATTAAGCGTCCTCTACTTTGACAGCTGGGAAAGCAACTACGAAGGGAACCTCCTTTTTGTATAGTGAGTGGTATAGAGATACGGCTTCGTTTATCTCTAAGGGGACGATTTTGCCGGTTTCAACTTGCAATAGCGTTTGATATTGGGCAAAGAAATTACCGTTTGGCGTTCTGAATAAGAATGTATTACGGCCACCTTGTTCACAGTTATAGCCGTTCCAGTATTCGTCATGGGCTATTAGCGTGGCTTTGTCTGTGCGGTATCGCTTACCTGCGACAACCCAGATCATGTTTTCTGGTTGCATCGGTTCACCTCCAGTTATACTTTTGGCCCAGGCTATGCCGGTATTGCCGAGGCCTTGTCATCATCCTCTTATATTATACATCAAGGATGCGTTTTGTTGCTGTGCCACAATTCACCTTTGCCCGTTAGCTTCAGCTCAAAGCTCAAAAGTTGGCGTTATTTGGCATTAAAAACTGTTGGGGACTGGTTGTTGCCAGCAGGCAATCTTGCCTTGGTCAATTCGATAATTTGACCTCTGTTCTAGTTAACTATAAAATAGATTTGGGCGAGTAAACCGGGTGACCGCCCTGGATTCAATCTGCCAGGGAGGAAAGTCCGAGCTCCACCGAGCAAGGTGCTGGGTAACACCCAGAAGGGGAGACCCTACGGAAAGTGCCACAGAAACACACCGCCAGCGGCCGGCTTAGCCGGTGCGGGTAAGGGTGAAATGGCGAGGTAAGAGCTCACCAGCAACTAGGAGACTAGTTGGCTGGGTAAACCCCACCTGGAGCAAGACCGAATAAGAGGGCTCAACTACTCCAAAGTCTCAAGACTCTGGGGTAAGTTTAAGGTGCTCGGCCGAGGCCCTCGGGTTGGTCGCTTGACCCTGATGGTAACATCAGGGCTAGATGGATGGTCACCACTCCATATGGAGGACAGAACTCGGCTTACAGGTTTACTCGCCCAAAAATTTTTTCCGGGCTTATATGCGGCAAAGGACAGGGATGAGACCCAAGCCTTGACCAGAGGGTTATCCAAGGAAAAAACAAGGGAGAAGATAGCATCCCAGCCGCCATAAACAAGTTTGTTAAATTAGGACCCTAGGCATAAACTAATAATATATGGATGACATATCCCCGAAGCTTCGGGATTTTATTCTCTTTTGTGCCCAGAGGCAGAGCTCAGAGTGGCCGGCTATTTATGATGAAATGACCAGAGTAGCCGGAAGAAAATTGTTCCAGGGATTAGGCTGCAAAGAGCTTAAGCAACTGGGGTTATCCTTCTCCCTATCTAGCGTGGACAAAACCATCCAACTGGTGAAACAAGTTACATCCCAAAACCATTAGTAAGAAGCATTTTGTAGTCTTTCACTTCAAGGAGGCTTGCCATGCGGATAGCTGTGCTTGCCGATACCCATATAAACAGGCTTGAACACCTCCCTAAAAAGATAATTGATGCTCTCTCTACGGTAGATTGGATAATCCACGCTGGAGATTTCACCGATGTCCAACTGCTCAAGGAGTTGAAACGCTTAAGGGAGGTAAAAGCAGTTCATGGTAATATGGATTCAAAGGAGCTAAAGACCGTACTCCCGGTTAAGGAAATAGTTGAAATAGAAAATAAACGGATCGGTATAACTCATGGCTCAGGCGGTCCTTGGGGAATAGAAGAGAGAGTAAGGAAAATGTTTGAGTCAGACCGGATTGATATTATCGTCTATGGCCATTCTCACCGACCCCAAAACAAGGTCATCAATGATATTCTATTTTTCAATCCCGGAAAGGCCACAGACTCTTTTGGCATTCTCACGATCGATGAAGAGACCCAAGGAGAAATAATCAACTCTCGATGATGATTGTTTACCGTTTTATCACGATGGAGCCATAGCCAACCACTCGGGAGAAATCGCCACTCGTGTCTCCGCTGGTGGCATATTTCAATAAACTTGCCTTTTGGGCTTTCATTTCTTTGGCGGCGACAATAGCTGAAGCCACAGGACCATATCCACACATGGTACAATCAAGGCTCTCACAGCGCTTGTATAGCTCTTCCTCATCAAGAGCAACTATGGCCTCTATCACAGAGCCATCCTTTTCCATAGCTACAGAGTGGGGTTCATAATGCGTGAAATCACTGCTGGCGATAATTATTAAGTTATCGCCTGCCTGAGCAATAGCCTTGCCCACCGTCCGGGCTGTTTCTATGTCCTGAGCCAGCATAGTTATGGGCACAATTTTTATCTTCTTATAGAGGTGTTGAAGCCAGGGTAATTGCACTTCAATACTGTGCTCATGTATATGGGCTGTCTCGTCTGCTTTAATCACCTCCCCCAAAAGCCTTCGGGCAAGTTTTTTGTTTATTTCTACCTCACCCAAGGGCGTGTTCCAGCTAGCTCCTGTCCATAGAGAAACAGGATACCCATACCCGGTGTGGTTAGGACCAAGTATCACTGCGGTATCGAATATCCCATCATCAGCAAGTTCCTTATAGGCATGGGCTGCTACTGGCCCAGAATAATAATAGCCAGCGTGGGGGACAACGATAGCCACAATCTCCCTCAGCCCTTTACTATTCACCCGGGGTATAACTCCCGGTCCAAGCTCATGTTTGTAGCACCATTCAATCTGCTCTTCTAATTCTCTGACAGTGCCAGCATAAAACATACCAGAAACAGCAGGTTTTCTTATCTTCATGAGACACCCTCCGCAAAGCAGGACTACCCTTTAGGCTCTGTTTTCGTCCTTTTCTTGGTCTTTTTCTCGACCTCTTCAGCTCCTCCCTCGGTCTTTACTTTGCTCTCCTCTGCGAGCTTCTCTATCCCCAGCCTGGCTTGGTCACGGTACCAGCGGTGTATCTCATCCAGAGCTGGTGGGAAGATACTGAACACTTCTATATCCTCAGGAAATTGCACCGAGTGTTCCTCCCTAATGAACAGAAGCCCAGCCTCATCGTTTTTAAGCGTCTCGCTTATCTTTTTAGCCATAAATTCATTTCTCTTCTTTGCCGCCTCAACATAGAATTCAGAAACTTTACTTGCTACCTTATTACTTATAAAGCCCAGCATCAGGCATCTCTGCCAGTCCATGACCTCTTCAAATAATTCCCTTTCTTCAACTGTCTCAAAGATAGCGCCATTATCACACTGAGTTTTAGCAATTTGATAACCACCTGGATTCAACCTCTCCATGGCCTTCATACCATCCTCACCACATTGAAAGATTGATTCGTGGTAAACTCGGTTTACCATCCCAATCTTCGACGCTAAATTGTTTAGCTGTTCCGTCACCTGTTGCCAATAACGACTAAATTTTTCTTTGTATTCATCAGGGGCCTCCTCGCCGGAATATACAATTGGGACGAGGTAAAGCTTCTTTCCCTGTTTGAAGCGCTCAACTTCAAGCCTCTCTATTTTGCCTAATTGCTCTGGCATGCTTATTTATCTCCCAAAAAAGAAGTCCCCTCAAAGCCCAGTGCACTTTATATCGAGATGGGCTTAAGTGGAAAAGAGCAAAGCAAACTTTTCATGGGTGCTGCTCATCAGGCTCTCCTTCTTTTCCCCAGTTCTGCATCATCTTCTTGATTTGCTGGGCAAGTTTGGGATCCTCTTTGAGACGCTGAGTAAATACAGGGCAGCTCTGAAGAATCATCTCCTGACTCATAGAGGCCATGCTTTCCATAATCTGGTCTAGTTCGCTTTTGGCTTGTTCAGGCAGATTTGTCCCCTGCATCGCTATCCTGAACTGCGCGATATCCTCAATGCTAACCTGAACCGGAGTTAGACAGTTTTTATACCAAGGACATTCCTTACATCTGATAAGTGCCGTGACTTCGTCTAAAATATCACCCATTTTTAGTCCTCCTGGTTAATATAATTTTAGCACTTTCCCTTGATACAGAGGTAATCAAATTCCTTGAGACTAGTTATTAATCACCGCATTGCGAGGCATCCCAAGCACAAGCGAAGTCGGGGCTTGTCCCCGACCTCACCCTTGTTTTACTAATTGACTCCTTGTGTTATAATAAATCAGCGCCAGTGACAGCAGGTACCCTGAGGGTTTAAATAACTTGCCTGCCGAGGCTGAAGTTAACCCTGTGTTCGCTGGCACAGGGATTTTTGTTATAGACTTCCTCTCCCATGACGGGAGGGATTAAAAAGAGGGCGAATATGTTAAAAGAAAAGAAGGGGCAAATAGTAAGCAACCTAGCCGATGATTTGTCGCGGAGCACTATTATCATCGCCACTAATTATCAGGGCCTGCTTGCTAAACAAATGGCCGAGTTGCGTAATGCTTTGGCAAAAGCAGGTATTGGGTATCATGTGGTCAAAAACACTCTGGTCTATCGTGCCGCTGACCAAGCAGGTAAGCCACAACTGAGGGATATAATCGAGGGTCCTGTGGCCCTGGCCTTCGGCTACGAAGATATAGTTAATACAGTTAAAACTTTTAACCAATATATCAAATCCTCGGCATTGTCTTTACAAATTAGAGGAGGATTGTTAGGGGACCGAATTTTGCTCCCAGAAGAACTGGCAAGCCTGGCTAATTTGCCACCTAGAGAAGTTCTCATCTCCAAGCTGCTTGGACAATTACAAGCCCCCATAGGAACTTTACATAACATTCTTAGCTTTCCCTTGCGGGGGCTTCTGACCGTATTACAAAACAAGGCTCAAATCACTAGCAAATAACAAAGGAGGAAATCATGTCACCAGAAGAAGTAGAGAAAGAAGCTAAAGAAGGGGAGGTAAAGAAAGCCTCGAGGGCAAAGAAAGAAGTTAAGGAAGAGGAGGCAAAGGAAGCTCCAATAGCAAAGAAAGAGGCCAAAGTTTTGACCAAGGAAGAAATTATTGCTGCCATTAAGACTATGACAGTGCTGGATCTGGCTGATTTGGTCAAGACACTGGAGAATGAATTCGGGGTTAGCGCTGCTCCTGTAGCAGCAGCAGCGCCGGCAGCTGCTCCTAGCGCGCAAACTGCAGCACCCTCAGCAGAGGAAAAGACAGAATTCACCATCACCCTAAAGAGCTTTGGCGAGAAGAAAATCGAAGTTATCAAGGCAGTGCGTGAGGTAACTACTCTAGGATTAAAGCAAGCTAAGGATTTGGTAGAAGCTGCTCCACAGGTAGTAAAAGAAGGCGTCCCCAAGGAAGAGGCCGACACAATAAAGAAGAAATTAGAAGCTGCTGGAGCGACTGTAGAGATTAAGTAGAGTCATCTCAAAATTTTCGAATTCTTGAGGGGGAGGTGAGGTAACATGTCTCAGGTCAGTTACCAAGTTATCTTAGTGTTGGGAGGATTTTTCGTCCTTCTGGGTATTATTTTTGTTCTCGGGAACAAGAGGGAAAAGAAAAAATATTACAATAATATTTTGTTAACCCGAAGAGATATTAAGGAGATTATAACCCGTGAACACGAGCGTTTCTGGCTACTCGCCTGGCAAATAGGAGGCAGGATTTCCCTTATCGTTGGCATTGTACTGCTGATTATTGGCGGGATTCTCTGGTATATTCATGGCATTGGTTAGTTGGCGAAGGGACTTTTTGCCAATGAGCGAAGACATTATTGCCATATGTAGCACTTGTGTCTGTGTTCTACCCATTTATCCAACCCGAACTTTCTAATCGTCTTTAAGTTCTGTCGGGGTGAATCACCGTGAATTTCTCTCAGACTCTCAAACCTTCGACACTTTTCAAATTCAGTGCATTGCCAGCAGCCGTCAAAGCCTTTCTCTCGACAGCATGCTAGAATACCACAGGAGAACGTGGCACACCCTCCGCTTATTCGACAAGGACTGCTACATTGTAGAGCAACTATTGCCTCCAGAACCTCACAACATTCTCCATAATGTTCAAACTTCTTAACAGCATCGAGTTGATTTGTTGCAGAACTGCTTTTGATAGAGGCATATTTACCGAATTCCGTGTTGTGCAGCTCGCAGAGTAAATCTCTTGCCAAATCCGAGGCTCTGCTATGATAGCGAATGCAGTCACCACAATACAGCCCGCAGTATCCGATTAGTTCAATTTCTTCAGTCATTTACAGTGAACCTCCTATTTTAAGCTGACGCATTCTGCTTGTGGCCTGACGTATATATCGAACAGGTTTCAGGTTTAAATTATTTCCTTATGCCGGTACTGTAGAGCTTCCGCCATATGGTGTGTTTTGATGATGTCGCTATGCTCTAAGTCGGCAATGGTGCGGGAAAGCTTGAGGATGCGATGGAAGGCACGGCCGGTGAGATGAAGTTGCTTCATGGCGGAGCGAAGCAGGCTCTGAGCTGCTGGTTCCACCGTGCAGAATTCCTTCACCTCTTTGGGCGTCATATCAGCATTGCACTTCAACTTCGTTCCTCGAAAACGCTCAAGCTGTATTTCATGCGCCACCTTGACCCTGGCCCTGACTTTATCCGAGCTTTCCCCGGGTTTATCTTCAGTGAGCTTTTCATAATCAATATGGGGAACATCAACAAAGATATCAATGCGGTCCAGTAATGGGCCGCTGATCCTTTTATGATAGCGCGAGATTTCTCCTGACGAGCATTTACATTCCTTGAACGGGTCGCCATAATACCCACAGGGGCAGGGGTTCATGGCGGCAACCAACATAAAGCTGGCAGGGAAGGTAACACTGCCACGGGCGCGGCTGACGGTAATTGTTCTGTCCTCTATTGGTTGGCGCAGCGATTCCAGTGTGATGTGCCCAAACTCAGGGAATTCATCCAGAAAAAGCACCCCGTGGTGCCCCAGGCTTATCTCCCCGGGCCTTGGCCATTGCCCCCCTCCCACCAAGCCAGCATGGGAAATAGTATAGTGCGGGGAGCGAAAAGGGCGCTCTACAACGATGGGAGTGTCTTGCGGTAACAATCCACTAACGCTGTAAATCTTGGTTACTTCGATAGCTTCCTCCATAGTCAACAGGGGAAGTACCGAGGGCAAAGAACGAGCCAACATAGTCTTGCCGCTCCCCGGTGGGCCACACATGAGGATATTGTGTCTTCCTGCCGCCGCTATCTCCAGAGCTCTCTTGGCATGCTCCTGACCCTTAATATAAGTGAGGTCGAAGGCGTAACTAGGGCGAAATTCCTGCTCCCAATTTAGCTCGCTGTGATACTCCGGGATGCCTATTTCGCCTTGAAGATGAGCAACCAGTTGCGCTAACGATTCCGCAGGGAATATATGTATATTGTCTATGAGGGAAGCCTCTTTAGCATTATCACAAGGCACAAATACAGTAGCTAAGCCTTTATCACGGGCTAAAGCTACCATGGGCAATACCCCATGGGTATGGCGTAGCTTGCCATCCAAAGAGAGTTCCCCTAAAAAGATACTGTGAGTGAGGTCAGCATTTAGCTGTCCTGAGCTCATCAGTATGCCTATGGCTATGGGTAAGTCGTAAGCAGGGCCTTCCTTTTTTAAGTCGGCTGGAGCCAGGTTGACAGTAATACGCCTGTTGGGGAACTTGTAGTAGGAGTTTCTTATGGCTGACCTTACTCTTTCTCTTGCCTCTTGGACTGCCTTATCTGGTAGTCCAACGATGGTGAAAGAAGGTAAGCCTGGTGATAAATCCACCTCTACTTCCACTACGGCTCCCTCCAGACCCACCACAGCAGCACTTTTTACCTTAGCTAGCATCTTAATAAAACTTCCTTCGCCTAAGTAAGGCTCAGCCTCCCTCCCTTAGAAAGTCCTCAATTTTCTTAATTAGTTCTCCATTCTCTTCCTCAGATAGCATAAGGTTGCTTTCCAACCTGTTAATATAATCATCGATTTGAGGAAAGCGAGACCTTACCTGAGCTAGCTGTTCATTCTGCTCTCGAATCTCCTGGTCCAAATCACTAAAATCAATTTTCAGGTCTAACCTTTCATCCAAAAAACTCAGGACCTTCTTTTGAGCCTGGGCATCTTCCATTGCTGCCAGGTAAAAAGGTATTGGCACCCACAGGCTCACCCCGGGAATATTCCTTCCCTTAGCTACCCATAACAGAAAGGAATTCAAGGTTGGCCTCTCACCAGGCGAAGTCTGATAATCCATACCCCTGGCCAAGTCATATTGGCCCAAAACCTCTTTCATTTCTGCTGAGTTAACTACAGCAAGCAACTCCCGGGGGGCAGTATGGGCACTAAAGCTAACCATGGCCCCAAGGATATAGAGTTCTTTTACCCGACAATGATGCTCAGCCACATCCAAAACTGAGTTTAGAAATTTATACCATTCCGCCCCGGGGGAGCCACTTTGGAAAACCACCAGCTCATGTTCCTGGCAAGCATAGAACTTGCTTTCGGGAAATCGGGCCAGATTACCTTCTATGGCAACTCCACCAAGGGAAAAGAAATCCTCTGGTTCAATCTCGGCAAATTCCTCCCCTCTCAGCTTCCAATTTAGGTAGTCAGTAACTTTCCGTCCCAAATTTCCCATATCTTCGCTCCAACCCAGCACTAAAGAGGACCGGCGAAGGTCTGGTTCCTTATAGATTGTAATAGGATATCCCTGGCTCAACCTCCCCCACCTCGCTTTTGGAAGAACTTTTCAACATCTTCCATAATTCTTTTCTCTTCTTCCTCGGTAATCGGCCCAGGCTCAGCCGGTTGGGCATAAGCCACATGCTTTAATCTATCCAGTTGCCCCCTGATTTCCAAGGGGATTTGTTGGTAAAATTCTTCAATTCTTCGTTGTACCTCCTGGTCTAATTCATCCAATTTGTCCAGGTTAACCTCTATTTTTAGACTGTGGCTGAGGACTTCCAGCACGGACTTCGAAGCTTTGGGGTAGGACAGAGGCAATCCCTGAAGATATACTGGTATCTCGCCCATCAGACAAATAGCCTCAAAACCTCTCTTTTTGGCAACTCCTAGTAAGAGTCCATTCAAGCCGGTAATATTTCCATGTCCTCCCCTTCCTTCGATGTCGGACATGAGTACAGTGTTCCCGTATCCTCTTATTTCAGGGATTAAACTTTCGCTATTGGGCACGGCCCAGACTCTGGGCTTTATAGTATGGTGGGTCAAAGCCACAGCCGCTCCTGAAGTATAAACTCTGCGGCATTTAAATTTCTCGGCTACATCCAAAACTAGGTTAGCCATGTGAAAGGCCTTTCTTCCCTCAGCATACATCCTCCCCACCTCAGTAGGCTGCTCTTCCCCAATAAAAAATATTATATCTTTTCCCCCAGTCCTCTTGAAATAAAATTTGCTGCTGGGAAATTCCAGGTATTCCAAAACTCCCTTCCTGATCAAGACCCGCTTGGGATAAAAGAAATCCCAAGGCTCAATTTCTCCAAACTCCTCTGCCTCTAATATCCCTCTTAAAGTATCAACAGCGATTATCCCGATATTTCCTATTCCCGGCCAACTAGCTACCAAAATCGGGTTCTCAAGCTGTGGCTCCTGATAAAGTCTGATTCCCATCGCACTCCCCAAATCTGGTTTCATATTATATACTATCTTCTCGTCTGCCGTGGTGTAAAATAGCTGTCGTCTATTTATGAGGAGATAATCAATGAGAAATTGGGAGAAAGACCTTTCACCAATCGCTAGAGAAAGATTAGCCAAGATTGGTGAGTTTACCCAAGAAGAAAAAGATAGGATGATAGATTCTGAGAAGGTGAACTCTCTACTCTCGGAATTTTACCAAGGTCAGATTGACCCCGAAAGCTTGTGGAAGAGGTTAAAGGAAGAAGGCAAGCCGTCCCTTCTGAGGGAAGCCCAGGTGAGACTGGTAGATTCGCTTAGTTTTGGGAGTACTCCAGCCGAGCTGCAAAGGAAAAGGGACGGAATTTTAGCCATAGAGACCCTCAAGAAAGAACAGAATACTTCTATAATTAAGCTAAATTTAAACCTGATGGAGGACTTACAAAAGAGATATAGAGCGGAAATAGAGCAAGCCTACAATGGCATAAGAGCTGAAGTGGAAAGAAATCCCCGACTAAGGGTAAAACAAGTTCAGCAAGGACAAAACACAATGGTCATTCAACTCACTGTTGATGAGGCGATAAAACAGCTTCCTCAATGGCGAGATTTTCTCTCTAACCAGGAAAAAAGATACAGCCAAGAGTTTGCCAGAGTAATGGGGAAGTTAAAAAGAGAGTTAAAATAAAGGACTTTATATACCTATAGCTACAGCAACGGCATGCTTCTTACTATCAGAAAGGCTAATAGAGACCTCTTTTAAGTTTAATTCCGCAGCTTTATTCAAAGCTTGCCCGTAAAGTTTGACCGATGGTTTGCCGTCATCATCGGTTAGAATCTCAATTTCCCGCCAAGCAATACCTATCCCACCTGTTCCCAGGACTTTCATCACCGCTTCTTTGGCAGCAAATCTGGATGCTAAGGACGAAAGTCTATCCTTACAAGTCCTGAGCTCCGTTTCGGTGTAAATCCGGCTTTAAAAACGCTCTCCCCCTCGTTTGATTGCTGCCTCAACCCGCTCTATCTCTACAATATCAACGCCGATGGATGTCACTTAGTCCCCCTTTTTAGGGCGCTTTGAGCAAGTTGATCAACGCAACCGACACGGCATCAGACTATAAGATTGGCAAGTATCTGGCAAGCTCATAGTCGGTAACATGGATGCGATAGCGGTCCCATTCGATCTTCTTATTCTCGATAAAAGCATTGAAAACATGGTCGCCAAGGGCTTTCCGCACCAGCTCGCTCTTCTCAGTGAGCTGAATCGCTTCCAAGAGACTAGCCGGTAGACTACCTATTCCTCGCCTTTTTCTTTCCTCCTCGGACATGTGATAAACGTTCGCTTCCACGGGTTCCGGTGCCTCCAATCTCTCCTCAACTCCTGCTAGTCCGGCGGCCAGCATCACACTGAAGCAAAGGTAGGGGTTACATGCGGGGTCAGGAGAACGAAGCTCGAATCTGGTCGCATCTTCTTTGCCTGGCTTGTATTCCGGCACTCTAATCAGGTCGGAGCGGTTGCGTGTCGCCCAAGAGAGGTAGACCGGCGCCTCCCAGCCTGGCACCAGCCGCTTATAGGAATTGACCCACTGGCTGGTAACTGCGGTAAACTCGGGGGCATATTTCAGAAGTCCAGCAAGGAAGCTTAAAGCTATTTTGGAGAGGTGATCCTTACCATTCTTATCAAAAAACGCATTGCGGTTGCCCTTGAATAGCGACTGGTGCACGTGCATCCCGCTACCATTGATGCCGAGGACCGGCTTGGGCATAAAAGTGGCATAGACTCCGTGCCTCAGCGCTATCTCCTTGACCACAATGCGGTAGGTCATCACATTATCAGCCATAGTCAGAGCATCGGTGTAGCGCATGTCTATTTCGTGCTGACTGGTAGCAACCTCATGATGGGACTTATCAACACCGATGCCCATGGCCTCTAGTGCAAGCACTGTTTCCCGCTTCAAGTCATGGGCAGCATCTGGCGGGGTCATGTCAAAATATCCACCTTCGTCCAAACGCTCGCAGCCTTTTGAGTCCTTAAAATAGAAGTATTCCAGTTCAGGGCCAACATAGTAAGTGTAGCCAAGATTTGCAGCTCGTTCCAAATTCTTTCTCAACACAAACCTGGGGTCGCCTTCAAAGGGCTCACCTCCGGGCTTTACGATATCACAAAACATGCGGGCTACTGCACTGTGCTCACCAGGCATCCAGGGGAGTAATTGAAAAGTGTCAGAGTCAGGCATGGCAACCATGTCGCTTTCATCAATGCGGGCGAAGCCTTGAATTGAGGAGCCATCAAAACCCATTCCTTCCTGCAAACTGTTCTCTAGCTCGGCTATGCCGATGGAAAGGCTTTTAAGGAAACCCAAAATATCGGTAAACCACAGCCAGACAAATCTTACATCATGCTCCTTTGCCATCTTTAGAACATATTGCTTTGCTTCCTCTCTGCTTTTTTTGTCCGTCATGCTTTTCCTCCTTATTTTGTATATTATATCAATCTTTTCCTATTTCTTTATAATTTACACTTTGCACTCTCCGTCATTGGCTTAAATGGCATTGTCTCCCTCTTCGCCGGTCCTGACACGCACCGCATTCTCGACCGGCAGGACAAAGAGCTTGCCATCACCCATCTCCCCAGTTCTTGCTGCTGTAGTAATGACATTCAGTATTCTGGCAATGTCTTCGTCCAGGACGACTACTTCGACCTTAATCTTGGGCAGTAAGTCTACTTTATATTCGCCTACCCGCCACTGCAACGTGAGCCCTCCCTGTCGCCCTCTGCCACTCACTTCACTCACCGTCATACCGAAATAACCGCTAGCCTCAAGTGCTGTCTTCACGGCATCCAGCCTTTCCTGCCGGATAATCGCCTCTATCAACTTCATCGCAGCATACCTCCGTAAGCCCTTTCACCATGTTGTGAAATATCCAGCCCCACCGTTTCCTCTGTGGCATTGACTCTCAGTCCTATAGTAACATCAACTATCTTTCCCAAAACCCAAGTGACTCCGAAGGCAAAGCCCCAGACGACTACCACTGCCAGGAGTTGCTTGGCAAGCTGCATGGCATTACCGAAAATCAGCCCATTGGCACCAGCCGGATTAACGGCGACGCTAGCAAAGATACCCGTGGCTAATGCGCCCCAGGTACCACCGATACCATGACATGCCCAGACATCCAGAGACTCATCAACCCCCATCTTCTTCGCTCTGAGAAGCATCGCGTAGTAACACAGCACCCCGGCAACGATACCAATAGGTATTCCCGCTAAGGGTGGGACAAATCCAGCTGCTGGAGTGATTGCTGCCAATCCAGCAATAGCTCCGGTGGCAGTGCCAAGGATGGTAGGACGCCGGTAAATCCAGCTCAGTATCATCCACGTAATAGCCGCAGCCGCAGCTGAAATATTAGTAGCCACGAAGGCACTAGACGCTAAGCCTCCGGAGGTAAGGGCACTGCCGGCATTAAAACCGAACCAGCCAAACCAGAGCAGTCCAGCACCAAGCACCACCATAGGTATGTTGTTCGGTTCCATGGGCTCTCTTTCCTTGAATCCCTTACGTGGTCCCAGCACCAGAGCTAGAGCCAATGCCGAAACACCAGCCGATATATGAACTACAATACCGCCGGCGAAATCGAGTGCACCCAACCTGGCCAGCCAGCCGCCGGAACCCCATACCCAATGTGCCACCGGGCAGTAGACCAGAGTCAACCATAAGGCGGAAAAGATAAGCAGGGCACTAAATTTCATTCGCTCGACTACTGCCCCAGTGATTAAAGCTACGGTGATTATGGCAAACATGGCCTGAAATGCCATGAAAGCCAGATGAGGAACAGTGGTTGCATATACCGATGAGGGGTCCTGCCCTACACTTTTAAGGCCGAGCCAGTCGAGTCCCCCGATGATGCCACTTTTGTCCGGGCCGAAGCTTAAACTATAGCCATAAAGGACCCAGAGGACAGATACTATAGCAATGATGGCGAAGCTCATCATCATAGTGGCAAGAAGGTTTTTCTTTCTCACCATGCCACCATAGAATAGGGCCAGGCCCGGCGTCATAAGCCACACTAGCGCCGTGGATATCAACAACCAGGCAGTGTTACCGGTATCAATAGGCATTTGAAATCCCCTTTCTAAACATCGTCTTCCTCACGATGACTTTCAATGGGGGCAACTGTTTTGTCTTCGCTATCTTCATCGCTCTTTTTTTCATCAGTATGTTCATCATTGGGAAGCTCTTCATCAGGGATAGCTCTGGCCAAACGGGGTGATAATCCTCTCCACAGTTCTATGATTTGGTTTATGTCCATGCTCATTTTTTAACCAAAGCATAAAATTCCCATGTTTCCAGAATATTACAGACAGGTTAAATCTTTGTTACATCTTGACAAAATAATTCTATGTTGTTAAGATATAGTAGGTAAACGGTTGCCGATGTCCGTAACAATCGAGAGGATTTGGAGTATGAGAAGAGTATATGTTAAGGAAGAAGTCTGCATTGGTTGTGGACTGTGTGAAGTTTATTGCCAGGTGGAGCACTCTCAATCTAAGGACCCAATCAAAGCATTTAAAAGAGAGACTCCGCGCCCTTTGCCTCGTGTGCATGTGGAGAGGAATATAGAGATTTCTTTTCCGATTCAATGTCGCCACTGCGCTGAGCCCTGGTGTGTTTATTCCTGTCTCACAGGCGCGATGCATAAAGAGCCTACAAGCGACAAGGTTACCGTTGATATGGAAAAGTGTACTGGCTGCTGGACGTGCATAGTAGCCTGCCCTTACGGGGCACTCAATCGAGACCTGAATAGCAAAACTGTTATTAAGTGCGACCTTTGTCCCGGCAGGGAGATACCTGCCTGTGTAATTAACTGCCCTAATGAAGCACTTATATTGGGCGCAGATGAGAAAAAGGAATGACATGGATAAAGTAATCGCCATAATCGACTACGGTGCAGGAAACTTGCGCAGTGTCGCTAACGCCATTAAGAAATTGGGGTATCACCCGAGGGTAACAGGCAACCCCGGCGAAGTACTTGATTCTGCCGCAGTTATTCTCCCTGGTGTTGGCGCCGCTGCTGATACTATGAATAGCCTGGAGAAATTAGGTATGACCGATGCTATTCGGCAACTGATAGAACAGAGACGACCACTATTTGCTATTTGCGTGGGATTACAAATACTGTTTTCAGGAACTGAAGAAGGCGGCTGGCACGAGTGTCTGGGAGTAATTCCGGGAATTGTCAGAAAACTGCCCCCAGGTCTTAAAATCCCTCACATAGGTTGGAATCAGGTAAAACAAAGGTTTACCCACCCCGTTTTTGAGGGCATACCAGATGAAGCGAACTTTTACTTTGTCCACAGTTTCTATGTTGAGCCTGAAGACATGTCGGTTGTGGCAGGCACGACAAGCTATGGTGTGTCTATGTGCAGCATGATAATCAAGGATAACCTGATCGCAACTCAGTTTCACCCTGAGAAAAGTGGTGAGCATGGATTAAAGATGTATGCCAACTTTTTGAAGACGGCACTGAGCAGGAGATAAAAAATGCGAACAAAATACCTTATTATAGGTAATTCGGCTGGCGGCATTGGAGCTGCTGAAGCCATACGCCAGGTAGATAAGGAAGGGGCTCTGACCATCGTTTCCGAAGAGCCTTATCCTGCTTATTCACGCCCTCTTATCTCAAAATATCTGGCAGGAGAACGGACCCTGGAAGAAATATTATTCCGTCCCCTCGACTTTTATGGCCAGAATAATATTCTTTTTCTCCCTGGCAAGAAAGTGACCCACTTAGAGCTAGATCAGCGGACTGCTTGGTTGGAAGACAGCGAGCAGATTGTCTGGGAAAAGCTCCTACTCGCCGTAGGAGGGAAACCCATCTTTCCTAAGATGAAAGGGAGTGACAAGAGAGGTGTTTTTACTTTCACCAAACTTGATGACGCTAAGGCAGTTGACAGATTCCTGGATAACGCCAGAAAGGCAGTAGTTATTGGCGGCGGGCTCATCGGAATTAGCGTAACCGAAGCTCTGGTGAAGCGAGGGGTTGATGTAGTAGTAGTAGAAATGAAAGAGAGGATATTAAATACCATCCTCGACGAACAAGCATCTCTGATGGCTGAAGAAGTTCTTACACGAGCCGGTGTGGAAATCATTACAGGCCATACTGTGATTGAAATCAATGGAAGAGAGACAGTCGAAGGAGTTGCCTTGGATAATGGGGAGGCGATGCCTTGCGACTTAGTATTGGTGGCTATTGGAGTATCACCACGCCCAGAGCTTGCACTAGATGCCAAGTTAAAAGTGAACCGAGGTATAGTAGTGGATCGCCATATGGCTACAAACCACCCAGGTGTTTATGCCTGTGGGGATGTGGCTGAAGCATATGATTTTGTGTACGGGGATAACAGACTCACCCCCATCTGGCCCAATGCATATATTGGAGGCAGGATTGCTGGATTTAACATGGCTGGCATCCCCACCAAATACTCTGGCGGCACAGCTATGAATTCGCTCAACTATTTTGGAATTGACATCACCTCCGCAGGAATGCCTACAGCACCCAATAACGACGGCTACGAGGTTATCAGCAGGCAAGAGAGCAATACATACCAAAAGGTCATATTGAAAGATAACCTCATAGTAGGAATGATATCCGTGGAAAATATTGAAAAGTCGGGCATAATTTTCGGTCTAATGAGGGATAGAGTCAATGTAGAAAGCTTTAAGCAATCGCTTTTGGCGGATAATTTCAGCCTGGCGTTTTTCCCCCGGGCATTGTGGCAAGAGCTGTTGGAAACACCGCCAGGGTTGCTTCCTCAAAGCGCTCCATCTATTCAAACTGAAGAGGAAACCTTTATTGGCGAATAACTATCTCATTGAGGAGGTTAAGCCATTGAAAGAGTTAAGCAGGATAAACAACTTTTATCACGATGACAAGGTAATGGATGCCTGTTCCCTCTTTGGAATGATGGATACTGCGGGGAGGCGGTTCTCAGGTAAGGAGGTAATAGAAGCTATCGCCAACATGCATGTTCGGGGTAACGGTCTGGGTGGTGGATTTGCTATTTATGGGTTATTCCCCAAATATGCCAACTATTATGCTTTCCACATAATGTATTTGAGTCGCGAGGGGCAAGCCAGAGTAGAAGATTTCCTCGAGCAAAAGTTTCATGTGCCTCATGCCGAAGAGGTGCCCACCAGGCCAATTCCGGCTATAGTGAACCCTCCCTTGGTGTGGCGTTATTTCCTTGAAGTGCAAAACGAGGGAACTAACAGCCAGTCAGAAGACGAGTATGTCATAGATAGGGTCATGGAAATCAATACTCAGATAGAAGATGCCTTCGTCTTTTCCAGCGGCAAGAATATGGGAGTGTTCAAGGGAGTGGGTTATCCCGAAGAGATAGCAGAATATTTCTGCCTGGAGCAGTATGAAGGTTACCTCTGGACAGCCCATGGCAGATTTCCCACCAACACTCCTGGTTGGTGGGGCGGAGCACATCCCTTTAATATCTTGGACTGGACAGTGGTTCATAATGGTGAAATCTCTTCCTACGGCATAAATCGACGGTATTTGGAACAGTTTGGCTACAACTGTACTATGCAGACCGACACCGAGGTAGTAGCCTATGCCGTTGACCTTTTAATGCGCAGGCATGGCCTTCCGGTAGAGATAGCCGCCAAGGTATTAGCACCTCCTTTATGGAGTCAGATAGAGCGCTGTTCCCCAGAGGAGCAAAGAATCTTCCGAACTTTGCGCCAAGTGTATGGCAGCCTTTTGCTCAACGGGCCTTTCACTGTGATCATTGCTCATCAAGGGGAGATGATTGGCCTTACTGATAGGATAAAGTTACGTCCTCTCACCGTAGGAGTGAAAGGGTCGGTGCTTTACCTTTCTTCAGAAGAATCAGCCATCCGTCTTGTTTGCCCAGACCTTGACAGAGCCTGGATTCCCATGGGTGGTGAGCCTATTGTCGGCAGTTTGGAGAAGCCACTTGAGCCTGCCCGTCATTGCGAGGAGCACAAGCGACGTGGCAATCTCTGATAAAGGTTGTGTGAAGATTAGCAAGTAGAAGGTGTAAGCAAATGTTGACTAAAAGGATTATCCCTTGCCTTGATGTTACTCAAGGGCGAGTAGTCAAGGGCACTAGCTTTACTCATCTTCTAGACGCTGGCGACCCTGTGGAGCTAGCTGCTTTCTACTACAAGGAAGGTGCTGATGAGCTGGTCTTTTTAGACATCGGGGCTACTCCGGAGGGGCGTGACACCATGATTGACATTGTCGAGCGGGTCTCCGAGCAGGTTTTTATTCCCCTCACAGTTGGTGGAGGTTTGCGCAGCATTGAAGATATGCGACGCATGCTAAAAGCAGGGGCCGATAAGGTATCCATCAATACCGCCGCTGTGCAGAATCCCAAGCTCATCACTGAAGGGGCAGAGAAATTTGGCAGTCAATGTATTGTCGTGGCTATTGATGCTAAGCGACATCCTTACCCTTCAGGGGAGAGATTAGGCGAGGGTGCTGGTGCTGAATGGGAGGTCTGCACCCACGGGGGACGAAAGCCTACTGGCATCAATGCCATCGAATGGGCTAAGCAGGTTGTAGCTCTGGGTGCTGGTGAGTTGCTTCTCACCAGCTGGGATGCTGATGGGCAGCGGGCTGGATATGACCTGGAATTGACGCGCTCTATTAGTGAGGGAGTAACTGTGCCGGTCATCGCCAGCGGTGGTGCCGGCAATTTGGAGCATCTCTATGAGGCTTTAGTCATAGGCAAAGCCGATGCTGTTCTCGCAGCTAGTATCTTTCACTACCAGATTCATTCCATTCGCCAGGCGAAAGACTACTTAGCTGAAAGAGGAATACCTATAAGAAAAGGATAAGATGAAGACATATTTGCCGCCAAAATTCGTAGTGGAGAGAGACGATTCTCGGTGTATTAGATGCGAGGTGTGTGTCAATCAATGCACCTTTGACGTTAACTCTTATGATATTGAGGACGACGAAATAAAGAGCCGTGAGGAGAATTGTGTTGGCTGCCACCGTTGTGTAGTCTTTTGTCCCACTGAGGCTTTGACCGTCAGAAGAAATCCACTGGATTACAGAGAGAATTACAACTGGCGCCCTGAGGTTATCGAAGATATTATCAAGCAGTCTGAGACTGGCGGCGTGCTTCTTACCGGAATGGGGAATGATAAGAGCTACCGCATTTACTGGGACCATCTGGTTCTTAATGCCAGCCAGGTGACCAATCCTTCTATTGACCCTCTACGTGAACCCATGGAATTGACCACCTATCTGGGGCAGAAACCTGATAGGGTAGAGTTCAGCTCGGTGGGTCTCAAGACAGAGCTGGCTCCCCAGGTCAAGCTTGAGGTTCCTGTAATGTTTTCGGCCATGTCCTATGGTGCAGTAAGCCTGAATGTACAGGAATCTCTAGCCCGAGCTGCCACGGAGATGGGAACTTTGTGGAATACAGGTGAAGGTGGACTTCATCCCAAGCTTTATAAATATGGAGATAACACTACAGTCCAAGTAGCTTCAGGGCGATTTGGCGTTCATCCCGAATACCTTGATGTGGCCAGAATAGTTGAAATTAAGATTGGTCAAGGGGCTAAGCCCGGCATTGGTGGACATCTCCCCGGAGAAAAAGTGAGTGCTGAGGTAGCTATGACCCGCATGATACCCAGAGGAACTGATGCTTTATCCCCAGCGCCGCAGCACGACATTTACTCCATTGAGGACCTGTCACAGCTTGTCTATGCCCTAAAGGAAGCCACAAATTATACTAAGCCAGTAGCAGTAAAGATTGCTGCTGTCCACAATTCCGCAGCTATCGCCAGTGGCATGGTACGGGCAGGAGCAGATATTATAGTCCTCGATGGCTTGCGAGGTGCTACAGGCGCTGCGCCCAAGATCATCCGTGACAACGTTGGCATTCCCATTGAACTAGCTCTCGCTTCCGTGGATGACCGCCTCAGACAAGAGGGCATCCGAAACCAGGCCTCTGTTGTCATCGCAGGCGGAATCAGAAACAGTGGCGATGTGGCCAAAGCCATTGCCCTTGGCGCCGACGCTGTCTATATCGCCACTGCTGCTCTTGTTGCCCTCGGTTGCACCGTATGTCAACAATGCCATACCGGGAAGTGCGCCTGGGGCATTTGCACCACGGATCTCTGGTTAACCAAGAGGGTTAACCCCGATATCGGAGCTAGACGGCTGTCTAACCTCCTTCGTGGCTGGAGCCTGGAGCTTAAGGACATACTGGGCGGCATGGGTATCAACGCTTTAGAAAGCCTTCGTGGCAACCGCCTCCATCTCAGAGGCGTGGGACTTACCGATACTGAATTAGAAATTCTCGGAGTAAGGATGGCAGGGAGCTAAGATGAAAGAAGTTGTAACAATAGATGGCCAAGGCATTTTCTACCGAGAACTCAATGCTAAATTGAGGCAAGCGGCATGGAATGGAACTCAAAAGATCGAGTTACGAAATGTCTACGGACAGAGATATATCGGCACAAATTTGGACAAGCCAGTCGAGATTGAGATATTCGGCACCCCTGGTAATGATTTAGGGATTTTCATGGATGGTCCCAGAATTATTGTCCACGGCAATGCCCAGGATGGCTGTGGGAACACTATGAACAGCGGAGAAATCATCATTCATGGTCATGCTGGGGATATCCTTGGACTATCAGCTAGGGGAGGCAAGATCTTTGTTAGAGAGGATGTTGGTTATCGGGCAGGCATCCATATGAAAGAATATCAAGGCAAAAAGCCAATGGTGATCATTGGTGGCACAGCACAGGATTTTTTGGGTGAATATATGGCAGGTGGGATTCTAATACTCCTGGGGCTAAACCTCAAAGAAGGAGAGCGGCACAAGGCAAATTTCATCGGCACTGGCATGCATGGTGGCGCTATCTATATGAGGGGGGAGGTTCAGGAATTTCAGCTAGGCAAGGAAGTAGGTGTCGCTGAACTGGATGAAAACGATTACTTAATTCTAAAGGAGCTCGTAGGTGAGTTCGCTTATCACTTCGGCTATGATGCCGAAGAGATATTAAAATACAAATTTACTAAACTTTTCCCCCTCTACCTCCGCCCTTATGGCCGACTTTATGCTTATTAGACCTCATAATATATAATGTCACCCTGAGGGAGCATAGCGACCGAGGAATCTCTGAGCCCCCTTGCTTCGCTCAGGGCGACATGGAAAGTAGGTGGACAGTTACGATCTAAGGGGGTACAGCTTTGCCTAGAGTGTTCATTATAGCCAATGACAGCGAGCCAATAAGGCAATTGAGGGTGGATCTCGCCCAGGGAGGTCTTGATTGCCTGATTGTTCCTCAGAATAATGAAGCAATCAAACAAATTGCTGGGCAATCCCCGGGGCTGCTGTTGCTAGATACGGATGAAGCGACAATTGGTTCAGAAGTATGGGAACTGGCTCAAAGGACAAGGCAAGAAAGACAGATACCCATTATCGCTCTCCTCCCCAGAGAGAAACTCAATGGCTTCGATTTCAGCACCGGTATAGATGATTTCGTGGTCAAACCCTGGGAGGCAACCGAGGTTATAACCAGGATAAAGCGAATTCTGAAGCAAAAAGAGAGCATGGAAAGCGAAGATATAATTAGGTGTGGAGACTTAGTTATAGATTCAGCTAAGTGCGAGGTATTGCTTTGTGGTAAGCCAATAATACTGACCTTCAAGGAGTATCAGTTACTAAAATTCCTGGCGAGCAATAAAGGAAAGGTTTTTACCCGAGAGGCTTTACTGAATAAGGTCTGGGGATGGGACTATTACGGTGGTGATAGAACTGTGGACGTACATATCCGAAGACTGAGGAGCAAAATCGAGGATATAAACCATTCTTTTATTGAAACCATAAGAAATATAGGATATAGATTCACAGAGCCATAAGCCTAAGGCATAGTGTGCTACGTTGAATCAGTTAAACTCACACCACTTTCACTGCTGTTCCATACGCTACCATTTCAGCGGCTCCAGAGATTACCATCACGGAAGAACCAATAAAGCCCCCAGCCTATCAAAATGCCCAGGCCGGCTGCTAGCAAAATACCGCCGATTTTCCTCAAGCTACTCCTCCCCGAATCGATTAGTGATGGGCAATCTCCTATCCCGGCCAAAGTCCCTGGGAGTTATCTTGATACCGGGAGCAGTTTGGCGGCGCTTATATTCGCTCTTGTCTACCAACCGAGCAACCCTTACAACTGTGTCACGGTCAAAACCCATGGCTATAATCTGGTCAATCGCCAAGTCATCCTCCACATAGGCCTTTAGGATAGGGTCCAGTACATCATATGGAGGTAGAGTATCGGTATCTTTTTGGTTGGGTCTTAGTTCAGCCGATGGTGCTTTGGTTAATATGGCAGGTAGTATTACCTCTTTCCCAGCCTGGCGATTCCTGTACTGCGCCAACTTATAAACCGTCGTTTTAGGCACGTCTTTGAGAGGGATAAATCCTCCAGCCATATCCCCATAAAGGGTAGTATAGCCCGTCGCCGTCTCGCTTTTATTGCTGCAAGCAAGCACCAGCCAGCCGAACTTATTGGACAAGGCAAAAAGGATGTTTCCTCTGATCCTCGCTTGAATATTTTCCTCGGTGCTATCAGGTTGGGCACCTTTGAAAGCCTCAACCAGTGTTTCCGAATAAGAGCTAAACGCTCTCTCAATAGGTATCACCCTGAACTCTATGCCTAGATTTCTTGCTAAAGCTTCAGCGTCTGATTTGCTGCCAGGCGATGAGTAACGAGAAGGCATGGAAATACCTATAACATTCTCAGCACCAAGGGCATCTGCTGCTATGGTTGCCACTAGACTTGAATCAACCCCACCGGATAAACCGATGACTACTTTCTCAAAGCCATTCTTGCGCACATAATCTCTGACACCAAGAACAAGTGCCTGGTATATCTCGGCAATCTCGCTTAATCTTTCAACTTGCCTTAGTGGCAAAGGTGGCTTGGTCACCACAGGGCCTTCATTTGATACTTCAAACTTGGTAATCCGTCCCAATTCTTTTTTGACCCACGGTGTCTCTTTCCTCCGACGAGGGTCATGCAATTGTGAACGAAATACCGATTCCATATCCAGATCGGCCACTACGAGATCTTCTTCAAACTGTCTGCCCCGTGCAATAGGCTCCCCCTTCTCGTTGAAAATTACGCTATTGCCGTCGAATACAAGCTCATCTTGCCCCCCAACCAGATTATTGTAAGCAACAATAGCTACGTTGTCGGCTGCTCTGGTAGCAAGCATCCTCTCCCTAGAGAGTCCCTTGCCAGCATGATATGGAGAAGCGCTTATATTAACTAACAATCTAGCCCCAGCAGAAGCTTGCACTGTTGCCGGCCCGGTTTCGTACCAAATGTCTTCACAGATGGTTATGCCTATGCCGATGCCATAAATGGTGAAAACGGGACATTCTTTCCCTGCCTGAAAATACCTATTTTCATCGAATACACCATAGTTCGGTAAATAGAATTTGTGGTAAATCCCAATCAATTTTTTGTTATAGAGCACCGCAGCAGCATTGTATATATCGGCATCGCTGTCGACGAAGCCTACTACTATTGCTATGCCTGAGCTGTGCTCTATTATTTTGTCAAGGCTTTCCCTGTTTTGCTTGATGAATTGTGGTTTGAGCAACAGATCTTCGGGGGGATAGCCAGTTATGGTTAGTTCAGGGAAGGTCAGCAGATCAACTCCCAGCGACTTTGCCCTGTCAATGAATTCCGCTATTTTCCTGGTATTACCATTGAGGTCACCCACAGTGGAATTAATCTGGGCTATCCCAAACCTGATGTTGTGCAATTTGCCTCCTTATGGCAACAAATAGTATAGCAAACATTAACAAGCATTTTCCGTAGTCTATAGAGGCTAATACAGGATAGACCGCCCTCTTATTCAAATGCTCTTGGCCCACTCCACAGCGTTCAGAAAAATGCGGAAGCCGTCTCCATAATCCCGTCGAGGCCCTGTGGTCCACCTGGGATGTTGCGTCCAACGGATGAATCGCTCCGGGTGTGGCATCAGGGCAAAAATGCGACCGGTAGCATCGCAAATACCGGCTATATTGTTCACTGAACCATTGGGATTGTGAGGGTAGTCGGCTCGAATATCTCCTGTCTCGTCAGCGTAGTAAAGTGCCACATTTAACTCTTCCAGCGCCCCTGGTTCAATTACCACTTTGCCCTCTCCATGGGCCACTGGGAGATACATAAGGCTTATTCCTCGTGTAAAAATGCAGGGGCTTGTTTTATTGGCGCGGAGGTAGACCCAGCGACACTCAAATCTGCCGGAATCGTTGCCAGCTAGGGTTAGCGATTGTGAATTTTCACCCCTCGCCTTAGGTAACATGCCAGCTTTCACCAGGACCTGAAAACCATTACAGATCCCCAGAATGAGTCGGCCATCGTCAACAAACTTTTTAATCCTGTCTCCTAGCTTGAGTCTTAGTTCGTTGGCCAGGATTCTCCCGGCTGAGATATCATCCCCGTAAGTAAAACCACCGGGGATGACCATTATCTGGTAATTGGAGAGAAGCCTCTGCCGACGGATAAGCTCATTCACGTGGATCAGGTCCACCTGTGCCCCGGCTCGTTCGAAGGCAAAGGCGGATTCCACATCGCAGTTTGTCCCCGGGGCTCGCAGTATCAGTGCCTTCACTTTAGTCATCATGTCAAGTCCTACCACCGAAGAGGTCTTTGCCAGGCCTCTTTGAGTTCAGCAATAAGGGCTGAAAGTACCATTTCCCCATTAAGACCGTAGACCTCGAGCTTTTCTTTGCTTATAACCTGACCGATGGCGGCGAAATCAACCCCAGCCATCATACCTTCGAACTGGTGCCTGTCCTTTGGGGCTACCTCTACCAGAAACCTGGTATTCGATTCGGAGAAGAGCACGTAATCGTCTCGATTCATGACTTCGCCCAGCGGCACTTGCCCCAAATGGATTGCCATCCCTAAACCTCCGGCGAAGGCCATCTCGGCGGCAGCCACCGCGATACCTCCTTCGCTCAGGTCATGGCAGGCTTTGACCAGGCCCTTCTCCATGACGACACTAAGGGTGTCCATGAGCCTCTTCCCTTTCTTGGAGTCAACCCGGGGCACTCTGTTCCCCACATAACCATGAATGCCATAGTATTGTGAACCGCCGAGCTCATTCCACGTGGCGCCGATGATGTAGACCAAGTCGCCCTCTCGCTTGCAATCCATTGTAACTGCCCTCTCCACATTGTCCATCACTGCCACTGCGGAGATGAGCAGCGTGGGCGGAATGCAGATGCTCTCTTTTTCGGTCTCAAACTCATTATAAAGACTATCCTTTCCAGAGATGAAGGGAGCCTCATAGCCGAGAGCAACATCGTAGCAGGCTTGCGCCGCCCGCACCAGGCCACCCAGTCTGTCCGGCTTGTCGGGATTGCCCCAACAGAAATTATCCAGCAGCGCCACCCTACGAAGGCTACCCCCAACAGCCACAACTTGCCGCAATGCCTCATCTATAGCGGAGGCGGCCATCCAGTACGGGTCGATGTCTCCATACTTGGGATTGATGCCGTTGGCAACGACGATGCCCATATCTGAATCGAGTATCGGTCTGACGATGGCAGCGTCACTGGGGCCATCATTGTTTACCCCTGTGAGGGGCTTGAGCACGCTACCGCCCTGCACCTCGTGGTCGTACTGGCGTATCACCCATTCTTTACTGCAAACATTCCACGAGGCCAGAATACACAACAGGTCTTGACGCAGGTCAGTCGGCTGCAGAAAGTTTGGCTCTGCATGCTGTGGCAGCTCCCAGACAGCCTCCTTCTCTAGTTGGGGCAGCCCTTTATGCAGGAACTTCATATCAAGGTCGCCAACCAGATTGCCTTCGTAGAAAAGCTCAAGCCGTCGAGTATCGGTGAATTCTCCGATGACAGTAGCTTCTACCCCTTCACTTTGGAAAAGAGACATCAGCTGGTCGACTGTGTTTGGTGGCACGGCCAGCACCATCCGCTCCTGAGATTCAGATATCCATATCTCTGTGTAGGAGAGCCCCAAATACTTCAGAGGGACTCGCTCCAGGTAAACACGTACGCCCGTTTCTTCGGCCATCTCCCCCACCGCCGATGAAAGCCCACCCCCTCCACAATCGGTGATTCGCCGGTATAGTCCCCGATCCCGCGCCTTGAGGAGAACATCGATCAGCTTTTTCTCCGTAATAGGGTCTCCAATCTGAACGGAGCTGGTGGAGATAGCCTCCGATTCCTTGGTAAGCTCTCCCGAGGCAAAGGTAACGCCATGGATGCCATCACGTCCGGTCCTACCCCCCACCAGAACCACCAAGTCTCCAGTCTGCTGCTGGCCCCTCTGGCTCATGCTCGTGGGTAACAACCCCACTGTCCCGCAGAAGACCAGGGGATTTCCTATGTATCGCTCGTCAAAGAGGATAGCTCCATTTAGCGTGGGTATGCCGAGTCGGTTCCCGTAGTCAGCCACGCCGGCGCGGACGCCCTTGAAAATGCGGCGGGGATGCAACACACCACGGGGGAGTTTATCATAGGGGAAATCAGGAGGGGCAAAGCAGAACACATCGGTGTTCAGGATGGGCTTGGCCCCCAGTCCCGTCCCCAGGATGTCGCGAATGACACCACCTATCCCTGTCGCTGCCCCTCCATAGGGCTCCACTGCCGAGGGATGATTATGCGTTTCTACTTTGAAACAGATGGCGTAGTGGCCATCGAAATCTATTACGCCGGCATTGTCTCGAAAAACCGAAAGGCACCAGGGTTTTTTTAACTCCTCGGTGACTCTCATCACAGTGCTCTTAAGCAGGTTGTCGACAACAAGCTGACCTAGCTTGATTCTGCTCTTGAAGGTCTTGTGGATGCAGTGCTCGGACCAAGTTTGTGCCAGGGTTTCAAGCTCCACATCGGTAGGATTGCGGCCCAGCTTTGAGAAGTAACCCTGGATGCGCCCCATCTCACTTAGATTCAACCAGAGCCTGTCTTTGCTCAGCGCCATCAGACCGTCATCGTCCAGGCTAACCAAATCTACAGTAGTTAAGACAAATTTGTAGGTTATGGAAGGGAGAGCAACCGCCTCCCGCTTCGTGACCACATGCTGGATCAGGCTATTGACCAATAGCTTATCGCAGATAGATTGAAGGGTCTCCTCCGAGAGATCACCCCGTAAGGAATATTTGCGGGCGGTTTTCACTGACGTAACCGTAGCTATGCCGAGGTCGCGGATTGC
>CAISEW010000008.1 GCA_903884455.1 uncultured Chloroflexota bacterium
ACCGGAGAGACAAGACAGCCACGATGGAAGGCAAGATTAGTTCAGTAGAGAGTAAATTTCGTCGAAGCTAGGGGACGTTAGGCTTTTTCAGCACCTGGTATGAGCTCACGATATATCCTGCTTGCCTTCGGCACCAACAGGATTAGGCAAAAAATGTGGAGGGCACTTTTCAGCGCCCTCCACTCCTGAATGCCTTCAGTTTTAGTGTCTCGAGCCCAGTTCTTCTTCAGTGTTCACCACCGAACGAGGCTCTTTTTACCATACTTGCCTCTTCAACCGCTTTTCCTCGAACTGAACTCGAGGGTCGGCCCGCCCCGCCACATGGCAGGGCCTCACCTATCCACCTGCCATACTCCGTACAGTACATGAAGCCTCATAGTCACCTCCCGAACCTGTATTCGGTAGCACGACTCAGCTCCGTGTAATATATATAGCACAATTAGCTTCATTTGTCAAGTTTATCCTACGGGAGGTTCAAGATTAGCTCTGCTGGTACTTTGGTTTCCCGAGGTCTAGATAAATCTGTGCCCCTGCGGCAAAGTCTATGTAGATGGAGAGTAAACTGTGCTATAATTCGGTAAGTGTCAAGAGGCGTTTCTTGAGAACGGCAAAGCGGGGGTCGGGTCAAACCATATGCACATGCAAGTCAAATTAGCTTTTTAGTTGAAAGAAATTGCGTCCAATCATCGAAGGCTTGTTGTGCAATATTTTCGGCTACATGTTTAGAGCCATCCTGCAAAGCGATTATGTTCTCATGAATGGTTTTCCCTTTGCTAAGGTCGATAGTAACGCTCTGGTTTGTTATCTCTGCATCCTTTCGAATATGCTCCGTGAGTACTAGATGCTTGGTGCGATTAGCCAAATCTGCGCATATTTGTAGGCTCAGTTTTGAGTTGACGAAGTTCTCAACCTCACGGTGGCTTAATCCAGTCGACGGGTCGTTCTTTATCCAATCCTTTAGGTGGTAGCAGTTTACGAAATACGAATATAGGTCATCCATATAATCTGTCGTACTTTGCTCCTCGGATTGAATTCGTTTTGGGTAACGCTTGACCCTTTCGTATTGTTCCTTAAACGATGGCATTTGAAACACCCATAATCGTATTTAGTGGTATATTCAAAACTTGCGACATCCTAGCGTGAAATATATCGTCGTTGGGGTAGCAATTCTCGTATTTGTGGCCAACAAATACTGATAGCTACATATCCTTAAAAGTTCTTAAAAGCCTTTTTTATTTTCCTCTTGTCTTTTTTCTCCTGGTCTGCCCAATCTTGGTCATATGTCGATGGTTTCTTTTTCTTTGGTCGTACAACTATGATTTGCTGACCATCATGACCTGTACGAGTGTGAACCAAGCGCTTATCATTGTCACTTAGCTTCACTTTTATTATCCTCCTCTCAATATTTTAGTCTCAATGCCAGAAGTATAGTGGTATGGAATTGTCTATGCAAGTATGTAGAGTGGTTGGCAAAATCATTGGTTTCAAAATGATATACTACATACCAAATTTTGCCAGGCTTGACATAAAATTTATTATATGATACTTAAAGGAATAATAGAGAGTATAACATAAACGATTGTGTACTCTGACTGGCGGTCTTGCCGAGGAGGGAAGTGACATGAGATGATGAAGATGGTTGCATCGGTTATTTTGCTTGTGGACGGTGTCGATGTCCTCTGCGCTGTGATAGTCGCTGCTCCGACGGGCAACTGGGCATCGAGCGTGGTTACCCTAGTGGTTCTAGTGCCGTTAGCCGTGGTGGCTGGATGGCTGGCGAAAGCGGCTGGGTTGATCTGAGAGTAGGATTCCGTACGCGTTCAATAATCTACGTTTGCTTGCTGATCGCGATAACCTTCCATGAGTTCAGCCACGCTATGATGGCGAACCGGCCAAACTGACGCCAGAACAGCGCAAGGGAATAGCTCAGAAGGCAGCTAGGGCTAGGTGGGGAAGGTGAGTGTACTTAAGCAACTACGGGTGAGGAGTAATTGCGAAAATAGTCATTTCCCCCTTTGATGGGCCATAATACCAAAACACTCTATATGCTGCTGATGTCTTCTGTTGTGCATATGCTTCAAAAACCTTTTCCC
>CAISEW010000009.1 GCA_903884455.1 uncultured Chloroflexota bacterium
AAACCTTGCCTTGAGTGAAAAACTCTACTGGCTGACGATTCTTTTCAGTGCGACACCGATACCTGCTCTCCAAGACCCCTCCCAAATGTTTAGCATAATCGGTGCAGCCGCGGGCAACAGCAGAGGTTCGGTTATGTATTACGTTGCGCAGACCTATGGAGCGTTACCGTCGACATTTCCAGGGGATGCAACTGACACATACCCAACGGGCGGTCAGTTTTTCCCTCCCGCAATAGGAGTGTATATAGCATGAGAAATCAAAGTTGGTTAGAGGACGGCACGTTAGTCATAGACTTAGAATTCTATTGGGACGACACGACACTCATGGTTCACGACCATATTCTCGTTGAAGACCGCGAGGCGACTGCCGAAGAAATTGTTTATTTTAACCAGATGGAAGGATAGACAATAAGGAGGCGAAACATGGAGTTACTACAATATATTGGTTCAATCGGGGGAATTACGGGAGTTCTGGCTTTTCTTATGTTCCTTATTTACAGATCAGACCATAAAAGCAGTGAGGCAAATCTCACTGAGCTCGTTAAGGCTCAGGCTCTCCAGCAATCCGATTTTGTTAAAGCCTATAACGATACTTGTAGACAGCATACAGACGCTATGGTACAGAACACAAAAGTTCAGACTGAGTTGATTACATGGCTACAGAGAAAGAATGGGCATAATTAGGAGATACAATGCCTGATAACGCAGAACTGGTCGAGAAGTATGAGGACGAACTTTTCAAACTTGTCAGACAAATGTTCAAGGAAGGCATTGACCCTGAAACTATCCGCTTTCTTCTACAAGAGGAAAGAAAGAATATCAAACTCATGGCTTACTGCCAAGCTTGGTTAAGCCAGTATGCACCCCAGAGCCTCAAGGTTGCCCCTTAACCATAGTGGACAGTATCTTTATACTCCAAAGCACATTTACCCTCTCCCTTGAAAGGAGGGGGAGCTTTTTTATTTTAACCCGAGTCTATCATCTGAGCTAAAACGTTCCTGCGCTTTCAGAGCTCGCTTTTCCTGGTGAGCTCTAACATAATTCTCTACCATCCTTAGAGACTCATGGCCTAATAAATACTTTAAGTCTAGCGGGTCTCCACCGGCATCAAGGAAGTTGTTAGCGAAGGTATGTCTGAAAGTATGAGGCCCGAGCTTCTTTCCTGTGATACCTGCCTTATTAGCCACCCGCCTTACTACCTGCTTTAGTCCTGATTCCGTTAATGGCACCCCCTCTTCGCTCAGCCAGATTGAATCATATTGCGGATTCCCCCGAGTCTTGAGATATTGCCAGATAGCCTTCAGTGTTTTAGGCGTTATTTGTAAAGTCCTTTTTTTCTTGCCTTTACCTAAGACTGTCAGATGCCTTGCCTCTATCTCAATATCGCCGAGTTTCATTCCTAGTAATTCACTCAGTCTTATGCCGGTATAGTACAACGTCATAATAATGGCCTTATCCCGGACGTTGCAAATCTTGACCATAGCTTGTATATCTTCGTCTGAGAATATCGGCATTATTTTATAAGGTAACTTGGGGGCTTTAAAAGTTAGCGGAGTCTTGGAGAGATAGTTCTGTCTGACACTCCAGTTAAGGAAGGCTCTCAGGGCCCGGTACTTGGCATGGTAGGCATAGATGTACTCAATATTCTGCTCACTAAAGTATCTCTTTATATCCTGGATGGTGATTTGCTGGAGTTTAGTATCGGCGCCAATGAAATCAACGAAGGGCTGTAACCTCTCTCGGTAAAAGCCAGTAGTCCTCTTAGATTTATTCTCTATCTTCAAGTCAAGCAGAAATTCAGTTAACGCTTCAGCTATAGACTTGGAAATCAGGGACTCTAAAAGCATCTGTTTACTCATAAATTGTAAGAAATCAGAGACTTTGAGATTCCCTTTGTTACCATTTCCATCAAAAGTTAGCTTCATTTGAGCCGTGTGGGACTCGAACCCACGACACCCTGATTAAAAGTCAGGTGCTCTACCAACTGAGCTAACGGCCCATAACTTTGTGAAACTATGGCAGCCTATTTCTCTACTGACAAGAGATTGGAAATGTAGATAGCGAAAGCAGGGTGAATGTCGCAAACAAATCCCCCGTCAACTACCTCCACAGAGAAGGTTACCCTATTGGGCTTCCTGAGGGGATCGCCAAATTTATTAAGCCCCGTTTCATCCCAGGGCATATTGTGGCCTAATAGTTCCAATAGGCCCTTAACATCCCTCGGGTCTTCTACTATCACTTCGAAGGGAAGCTGATGTGATAACCCTGCCAATTGGCTACTATTTAGCTTTATTCTCATTTTCTAATTTATATTTTTGCTGGTTATAGCTATCACCACAGCGGGTGATGGGATTCGAACCCACGACGTCTTACTTGGGAAGCAAGCACTCTACCGCTGAGTTACACCCGCAATTAACTATCTATATTATCAAATGGAATGAGCGCTGATGTCAAGGATGGATTACTCTAGTGGTATAAGTGTCAACAGTTTTTTGGCAATTTCGGGATATTTGGCAATGAAGAGTAATTCATCCTCGACCAGTGGTTTTTGCGCCTCCACGTTGGCATATCTTGCTAATTCCAGAATTTCTTCAGCTTGCGCAGTATCCTCAAAGGTTACCGCCATCCGGCCCATTATATGTTTGAAGCCAGATATTCCGGTATATTCTCCAGAGCATATCGCCCTGCCGGTCTCTACAAGCTCCGGTTCACCTCTACCTACTTCATCGAAGCTGTATAGCTCGTAATTTTGAGGGTCTTTTAATACTCCGTCGGCGTGGATGCCAGAACTATGAGCAAAGGCATTGACTCCGACGCCCGGCTGATTTATGGGAATGGGGACCTCAAAAGCATAGCTGGCAAATCTGCTTATTTTCCAGGCTTTTGTCAGGTTTATGGGCTTTTCCAGTTGATATTTTCCCGCGAATCCCTTGGATTTGGTGATGGCTAGAGCTGTGGCGACGAGGTCAGCATTGCCGGCTCTTTCTCCAATTCCATTGACTGTGGTGTTGATGTAAGCATCTTGCCCACCGTCTATAGCTCCTTTGGCCCCGGCAAGGGAATTAGCCACAGCCATTCCTAGGTCGCCATGACAGTGGAGCTCAATAGGCATTCCGACATTCTCCGCTAGCGTTTTGGCGCTCTCGTAAATGGTAAATGGGTTGTCATAGCCCAGGGTATCACAATATCTAAGCCGTTGAGCTCCATGTTCCTTAGCTGCCAAGCCGAATCTAACTAAAAAATCTATTTTAGTTCGGGAGGCATCCTCAGCATTTACACCTATGCTTTCAGCTCCATGGGCGCGAGCCGCTTCTACAGCATCGACCATCATGCTTGCGACATCTTCTCGGCTCTTGGCACCCAGAAATTTGCCTTGAATCATTTGGTCCGATGTGGAAATAGAGAGATTGAGGTGCTTAATTTTTGGGACAAGATTGAAGGCTTTTTCCACATCAGCCACGACTGCCCTTATCCACCCTCCTAACCGGATGGGTTTCAGGACGCCCATCTCAGCTAATTCCAAGTTCGCTTGAAGGTAAAACGATTCGTGTCTCGTCGTAGGGAAACCAAATTCAGACTGAAAGACCCCCATTTCGTTGAGGTACATATTTATCATGGTCTTTTCCAGCTTGGATAGACCGAGGCGTGCAGTTTGAACGCCATCACGATTGGTAACATCTATGAGATAAATCCTGGCCATCTTTGCCTCCCAGACGGATGAACTTAATAAAGATAGCATTATTCTTTCAGGTTATCAAATTTTGACTCCGTTAAGGTTCTACGATTTTAGCTACCTCAGAAAATCTAGCATGACTGCATCTGTGTGTGGCTATTTTCATCCTCGCCTTCTAGTGTAATTTAAAACTTCCTTTGTTTTCATCCTTTAGATTATACTAACGGTGATGATGGCTAGAACAATGGAATGGCTTGATGACAAGCTAAGGATACTAGACCAGAGCAAGCTTCCAGGAGAACAAATCTTCATCAACCTGGATAATTACCACGATGTAGTTCTAGCTATTAAGGAAATGAGGGTTCGCGGGGCACCAGCCATCGGGGTCGCTGCTGCCTACGGCATAGCTCTGGGGGCATCAGGTATTAAAACAGCAAAAAAGGATGAATTCCTCGCCCAATTGAATCAGGTCATGCAAACTTTTGCTGCCTCCAGGCCTACTGCAGTCAACCTCTTTCAAGCTATCAACAGGATGAAGAAAGCTGCCAGGGGAGATGGCGTTACTGAAATAAAAAATTCGCTCATCAATGAAGCAAAGCGGATTCACCAGGAAGAAATAACCGCAACCAAGAAGCTCAGCCAGCTAGGAGCCGAGCTTATCAAGGATGGTTTTACTCTGCTTACTCATTGTAACGCCGGTCCTTTAGCCACCGCCGGCTATGGCACTGCCCTGGGTGTAATCAAAGCTGCTAAAGACCAGGGAAAGAAAGTGAGCGTCTTTGCCACGGAAACTCGTCCCCTTCTCCAGGGAGCCAGGCTCACTACCTGGGAACTAATGCAAGAGGGCATCCCTGTGACTTTGATTACTGATTCCATGGCTGGCTATTTTATGCAGCAGAAGAAGATAGACTGTGTTATTGTGGGCGCCGACAGGATTGCGGCCAATGGTGATGTCGCCAATAAAATTGGCACCTATACTCTGGCAGTGCTGGCTAAAGAAAGTAAAATCCCCTTCTATGTCGCTGCTCCTACCAGCACTATTGACCTTTCTTTAAGCTCGGGAGACGAAATTCCCATTGAGGAGCGAAGCCCTGAAGAGGTAACTCATATCCAGGGAGTACCCATTGCTCCCGAAGGCATAAGAGCAGCTAATCCTGCCTTCGACGTCACTCCCCATGGTTATATAACTGCCATAATCACCGAGAAGGGCATAATAAGGGAACCTTACACGGAAGGACTAAAAGAGATGGGCTCCAGATTTTCGTAGTTGCTTGATTCATCGAGCATTTCGCTTTTTGTCATTGCGAGCACCTGAAGGGTTCGTGGCAATCTCATTTCCCTCACGAGATTGCTTCGGCTGACGAAGTCAGCCGAAGCAATGACAGAGGAGGGAGCCCAATAAATTGGGCAACCACATTAGAGACTATATTTTCAGCACCGACCGACCAAAATGTTACAGTATCGCTCAAATGTATCTGCTTTACCTTTTAGGAGTTGCAGTGGTAAAATAGTATAAAGGAGCAGCAATGTCAGGACATTCTAAGTGGGCAAATATTAAGCGGCAGAAGGGAGTAGCTGATGCCAAGCGCGGGCAGGTATTTACCAAGCTTGCTCGAGAAATCATAGTGGCAGTGCGACAAGGTGGAACTAATTCAGACAGTAATTTCCAGTTACGTTTAGCAGTACAGAAAGCCCGCGATAATAACATGCCTTCGGATAATATCGAGAGGGCTATAAAGCGGGGTAGTGGTGAAGCCGGGGCAGCTGTCTTAATTGAGACGAAATTCGAAGGCTATGGTCCAAGCGGGATAGCGGTTTTGGTGGAAGCCTTGACCGATAACCGTAATCGCACTGTTCAGGATGTGCGCCGTCTCTTCACCCGCCATGGGGGGAATCTTGGTGAGAGTGGTTGTGTCTCCTGGCTCTTTGAGAACAGAGGAGTAATCACTGTAGAAGGCAATGCCTCAGATGCCGAAGGAATAGCGTTACGTGCTATTGATGCCGGGGCTGAAGATGTTAAGGCCGAAAACGGTTATGTGGAAATTTACACGCAACCACAGGATTTAGAAAAAGTAAGAAAGGTTATTGAAGAGAAAGAACATGTGATTTCGGCGGAGCTCTCGCTAGCGCCTAAAACTACAGTGTTGCTGGAGGAAAGTAAAGCAGTTCAGGCCCTGAATTTCCTCGACGAGCTAGAAGGATTAGACGATGTACAGCGTGTTTTCTCCAATATGGATTTTTCTGAGGCTACCTTAGAAAGGCTGCGCAGTCAAACTTAATATGCGCATTCTCGGCATTGACCCCGGTACTATAAATTTAGGATACGGTGTGGTGGATAGCGAAGAGGAAATGCATATGGTAGATTGTGGAGTAATCAATCTCCCAGCCCGGCTTCCTATGGAGGAAAGACTGCGCTCTCTCTACAGTGAATTAAGCAAAATTATCGCTAGGCATAAACCAAATGAAGTAGCCATTGAAGAGCCCTTTATCGGCCACAACGTAAAGTCAGCGTTCGCTATTGGCAAAGCACAAGCTATAGCTATCCTGGCAGCAGCCAACCAGGGATTGCCCATCTACTATTACTCACCAGCCAAGGTAAAGCAGCAAATAACCAGCTATGGGCAAAGCGATAAACAACAGGTTCAAGAAATGGTAAAAGTCCAGCTCGGGCTCTCTGAGCTACCTCAGCCTAGCGATGCTGCAGATGCCTTGGCTGTAGCCATGTGCCATATTCAACAGAGGCGCCTTAACCAATGGCTCACTGAACATACGCCGAAATGATAGCTACATTAGAAGGAATACTGGAATATCGTGGTAACGACTCCATTATCATTAATGTCGGCGGGGTAGGTTTTCGGGTATATGTCCCCAGTTCAACTTTAAGCCAATTAGGAGCTGTTAAGGGCAAGGTCTCCCTCTATACTCATCTACATGTGAGAGAGGATAATATTTCCCTCTACGGTTTTGCCTCAAGCGAGGAATTAGCTTTGTTCAAAAACCTTATTTCTGTCTCCGGAATTGGCTCTAAGTTGGCTTTAGCCCTGCTCTCGGCTTTGAATCCTGAGCAACTGGTCGTGGCTATAACCAGCGGCGATATCGACCTCCTGAGCCAAACGCCTGGCATCGGTAAAAAAATAGCCAGCCGCCTTGTCGTTGAACTCAGAGGCAAGTTGGAAAAGGAGTGGAAAGAGGTGGCCCTGCCTGTAGCCCCGGAGAGTGCCGATGTTATAGCTGCTTTAACTAGCTTGGGCTACTCTTTAGCGGAAGCTACCAAAGCTATCTCTAAACTTCCAGATGCCGAGAAGCTAAGCTTAGAAGAGAAGATTAAAATGGCGCTGCAGCAAATGGCAAGGGGATAGATTGGCAACGATTGAGCCACGCAGGAGAGGCAAAAGTGCCTCTTCCTTTGAACTTACAGGGGCATGATATAATGAAATACTTTTTTTTAATTTCCCTGCCCGAATAAGCAGTGAGGTAGATTTAGCGAATATGACCATACTTTATAAGTCGGAGAAGGAACTATGAAGTTTGTAAGATGGTTTGAAGAGATTGGA
Source organism: uncultured Chloroflexota bacterium (assembly GCA_903884455.1). Lineage (GTDB taxonomy): Bacteria > Chloroflexota > Dehalococcoidia > GIF9 > AB-539-J10 > RBG-13-51-36. The sequence continues at coordinate 7,228 of CAISEW010000009.1, forward strand.
GCACATGACATAGCTTTAGTCGGCGGCAAAAACGCATCTCTTGGTGAAATGATAAGAAATCTGAGTAAGAAGGGGATAAACATTCCCTCGGGATTCGCCATTACTGCTGAAGCATATAAGTATGTGATAGAGAAGGCAGGCATAGGTCAAAAAATCAAAGACACTTTAGAGGACCTGGATACACATGATATGGAGAATTTGGCAGAGAGGGGCGAAAAGATAAGGAATTTGATAGCACATTCTCCCTGCCCCAAAAAATTGGAAGAGGAGATAAGAGTTGCCTATCGGGAGATGGAAAAGAAATATGGAGGTGGTGTTGATGTTGCTGTGAGAAGCAGTGCTACTGCCGAAGATTTGCCTACAGCTTCATTTGCGGGACAGCAAACGAGTTACTTGAACGTGCGAGGAGAAGGCGACCTCCTGGAAAGGGTCATGGACTGCTTTGCATCTTTGTTCACGAACCGGGCAATATCGTACCGGGTAGATAAGGGGTTCGACCACCGGAGTGTCTACCTATCTGTGGGAGTGCAAAAGATGGTTCGTTCCGATTTGGCCTGCTCTGGTGTCATGTTTTCCATAGATACAGATTCAGGTTTCAGGGATGTGGTCTACATAACTGCTGCCTATGGTCTGGGGGAAAACGTAGTACAGGGGGTCGTCGATCCAGACCAGTTTTACGTCTTCAAGCCCACTTTAAAGGAAGGTTTCAGACCTATTGTGGAGAAAAAGCTGGGGACGAAGGATAGGAAATTGGTCTACATGAGACATGGGTCTGGAGCGGAGCAGAAAGAGGTCAAGGTTGAAGAGCAAAGACAGTTCGCATTAAATGACGATGAAATCTTGATTCTCGCCAGGTGGGCCTGCATTATAGAAGAACATTACGGCGTGCCCATGGATATTGAATGGGCAAAGGATGGAGCAAACGGGGGACTTTTTGTAGTCCAAGCGCGGCCGGAGACGGTGCATTCACAAAAGGACTTAGCTTCGCTGAGGACTTATGTGCTTGAAGAAAGGGGGAAGTTACTGCTTAGAGGGGAGCCAGTGGGTACAAAGATCGGACAAGGTGAAGTGTGTGTAATAGAAGACAGCAGTGAGATTCAGAAATTCAAAGATGGTCAGGTTTTGGTCGCTGATATGACAGACCCCGACTGGGAACCGATAATGAAGATTGCTAGTGGCATAGTTACCAACAAAGGTGGCAGGACCTGTCATGCAGCCATCGTTAGTCGTGAGCTCGGTGTACCGTGTGTAATTAGCACCGGCAATGGGACGGAGGTTTTGAAGGAGATAAAAGAGGTCACGATAGATTGCTCAGGAGGTGAGGGCAGGATATATGAAGGGAAGCTGAAATATAGAATAGATGAGGTAGAAGTGACTAAGCTCCCCAGGCCCAAGACCAGAATAATGATGAACTTCGGCATTCCCGGCGGTGCGTTTATTCAAAGTCAGATTCCCAATGACGGTGTAGGTCTGGCTCGGGAGGAGTTCATCATTAACTCCTACATCGGCATACATCCCATGGCGCTGATAGAATATGATAATTTGAAGAAGGCAGCGAGTGAAGACGAGAAATTGGCAAAGGTAATTAAAGAGATAGATGAGAAGAGCGCGGCATATGAGGACAAGAGAGAGTTTTTCATTGACACCTTAGCGATGGGGATAGCGAAAATAGCGGCGGGGTTTTATCCCAACGAGGTCATAGTTCGGTTTTCAGACTTTAGGACAAATGAGTATGCCAATTTAATTGGGGGGTATCGTTACGAGCCGAAAGAAAGAAATCCCATGATTGGCTGGAGGGGAGCATCTCGTTATTATGATGAGAAATTCAAGCCCGCCTTTGGTTTAGAGTGCCAGGCGATAAAGAAAGTAAGGGGTGAGATGGGGTTGACCAATGTGAAGGTGATGGTTCCTTTTTGCCGGACGCCGGAAGAAGGGAGGAAGGTGATAGAAGCCATGGGAGAGTTTGGCTTAAGGCGAGGAGAAAATGGGTTGGAAGTGTATGTGATGTGCGAGATACCATCAAATGTGATTTTGGCCGAGGAATTCGCCGATGTGTTCGATGGATTTAGCATAGGGTCGAACGATTTGACGCAACTAACTCTTGGTTTGGATAGGGATTCCGAACTTGTGGCACACATATTTGATGAAAGAAATGAAGCGGTGAAGAGACTGGTGAAGCAAGTCATAGATGCTGCGCACCGTCACAAACCGAGGAGAAAAGTAGGGATATGTGGTCAGGCGCCGAGTGATTTTCCTGAATTTGCCGACTATTTAGTTGAGTGCGGCATAGATTCGATGTCTTTGA
>CAISEW010000010.1 GCA_903884455.1 uncultured Chloroflexota bacterium
ACGCAAGAGGTAGCCCAAAAAGGGAAGCTGCGGGATATAAAGGGCGTCCCAGAGAAGGTGAAGAGTCTGTTCGTCACCGCCCACGACATCACCCCTGAATGGCATGTGAGGATGCAGGCTGCCTTCCAGAGGTACACCGATAACGCTGTATCCAAGACGGTGAACTTTCCTCACAACGCCACCAGAGAGGATGTGGAACGGGTCTATATGCTGGCCTACAAAGAGGGCTGCAAGGGCATAACCATATACAGGGATAGGAGCCGCGAGAGTCAGGTCTTAAGCATCAACAAGGCCAAAGACGAGGAAAAGGCAAAGTCAGTGGAGGGAGCGAGACTTGTCCCTAGAGAACGTCATCGCCGGACACACGGATTCACGGATAAGGTTCCCACAGGGTGTGGGAACCTTTATGTGACAGTCAACAGTGATGAGCATGGAATTTGTGAAGTATTTGCGATTCTAGGAAATGTGGGAGGCTGCCCATCCGCTCATCTGCAAGCCATGAGCCGCATTATATCTGCCTCATTAAGGGCGGGTATGGAGCCATCATCAATAATCAAATACTTGAGAGGCATTCGTTGTCCCACGATTTCCTGGGATCGAGGACACGCAATTCTATCCTGTCCTGATGCCATCGCGAGTGTTCTAGATAATTATCTAAAGGAAAAAGAACCTCATAGCAACAAAAATACTGATAGCGAAGTACATAAGACAGTTGAGGTCGGGACAAGAAATGTGGCAGGGCAATGCCCCGAATGCGCCAGCCTGCTAGTTTACCAGGAAGGCTGCTTAATCTGTCCTGCCTGCGGCTATACTAAGTGTTGATAGGGGAGGAAGGAAGTGTTAATGAACTCTGAAATCGCAAAAAGGTGGAGAGACGCTATTGAGAGAGCATTTCAGATTCTGGGTATTGAGCAAGGAGGAGCAATCGAGCGGCTAGAAAGCGCGGGAGTCAACATACGTTGGCTCAAACAATTTATGAATGGAACGACCGATGAAATTACACGTCCTGATATGAAGAATATAGTCCTAGCTCTATCGCCAAACTTAAATGCACGTGGCTTAAGCTACATGCGTGAAAGACTTGAGTACTTTGATGATGAGGAACAATTATTAAGCCTGCTTCTGATGTGCAAGCCACCAGATTATTAGAGTAGAACAGATGACAGAGATACCTGAACTAATCATCACACAAGCCAATGAGCTAACACAGCGGCTATTGGAATCTAAAACTATTGGTCACAATGTCCCCCCCCTTTTCGCCGAAGATTATGCTCAGTTGGTAAATATTAAACGTGTTGAAAAGATGGATTTGGGAGATTTGAGCGCTTTGCTCCTTCCTGAAAAAGGTGGCTATGCTATTAAGATAAACAGCAAACATCATCCCCTAAGACAAAATTTTTCCTTTGCTCATGAAATCGCTCATATCCTTCTAGACAAAGCGTTAGATGAATCAACAGAACACACAGAACTACGTGCTACCAAACAGATGGATGGTAAATTCAAAGAGCGATTATGCGAGCGAATTGCTGCCGAACTTCTCATGCCTAAGACAATATTTACTAACTATCTTAATCAACAGGGTATATCTGTGAATTCAATCCTACGCCTTGCTCATGCGTTTTATACTTCTATTCCAGCCACAGCCAGACGAATAGCAGAATTAAGTGAGGAACCTTGTATTGCACTATATTGGAAGCTAGTAAAACGCCCGAGATGGAGAGAATTTAAACCCTGCCTTATTTGGCTCTCAGATTCTCAATACGAAATACCAAAATTTCTCTCCGTCAGTCAGAATTCAAGTGTCTTCGAGGCCTTTCAGACAACTTCAAGCACAGGACAATTCGAAAGTTTTGCGTTGGGGAACATAAAGCGTCCCTTCTATATAGAATCAAAAGGTTTTGGACAGAAACCTCAAAGATATATAATTTCCCTCGTATTTCCTCAAAGAAAAAAGGCCTAAGCTGCACAATCTTGTTATAATACAAAGTAGCCTAAGGGCCTTAGAATGTTAAGCATCTTTTATTAATCAACTTCAAGGGGGCAAATTTGTCTTGGCAAGCAGTCAAGGAGGCCAGGCAAAAGCTCGAAAAAGAGCGGGGCACTATCTTCAAGGACTGGGGCGGGAAGATACACATCGCCCTCATCTACCCCAATTCCTACTACCTGGGGATGTCCAACCTCGGCTTCCAGACCATCTACGGCCTCCTGAACAGCTACGATAACATCGTCTGTGAGCGGGTCTTCTGGGAACCCAAAAGACTTAAAGCAGAAACACCCATCGGCCTGGAATCGCAGCGCCCTCTACCCGACTTCGACATCCTCGCCTTCTCCATATCCTATGAGCTGGACTATTTCAATGTAGTTCAAATACTCAAAGCCAGCGGTATCCCTCTACCTGCTGCTGACCGCGATGAAAGCCACCCTCTGGTGATTGCAGGGGGCCCTTGCGTCACCGCCAATCCCATGCCCCTCTCACCTTTTTTCGACTGTTTTGCTATAGGAGAGGGAGAGCCTATCCTGCCCGGCT
>CAISEW010000011.1 GCA_903884455.1 uncultured Chloroflexota bacterium
GTATGAACTTGGTGGAAAGTAGGGCAGGTTAGCAAAGGTAGAATTATAGGAGGGAATATGGAAGCTAAAGACACAGTAATGGAAACATGGATGCCTGACCATAAACAGATTGCTGAAGCCCAAGCCGAAATCAGCTTTAAGGCTGGCATAAGGGAAGCCATTAGCGTTTATGGGCCGTATATTGACCTCTTGGGGCAGGAGATTGATACACTAAGCCCTCTAGCGATTGCTCATGGCTGGCGTTCCATAAGATTTGAAGCTGGTAAGAAATGCAGGGAAGAAATAGCAAAGCTCAAGGAAAGTAAGTTAAAGGAGATAGAAGAACCGAAAAAATGTCAATTTGATAAACCTGATGGGTGCCATGCCCTAGCTTGTTACAATGAGCGAGAGTGTGACTCAAGAGACAAAAAGGGCAATCCCAAATATGTCATTAAGCGGGATAAGGATGATATGAGGGTAGGGCCGAGATAAAGAAAGAAATGATTGAAGGCGTAATAGACTGCAAAGCCCTACTGGAGAAGGTAAGGCAAACCTTGAGTATTCAAGAGGCAAAGGTTATTATATTGATGAGGGAGTTTCCGTATCAGGTTATTACTGTAGTTATGGAGAACGGAAAGGTAGTGAATAAGAAACAGACGAAGAACATTGAAGACTAACTAGCTCTATCAGACGAACTGGGGGGCGAGTTCTGGGAGAAATCCCGGACTCGCCTTTTTTATTGCAATGGCAAAACTTTGGGGATTGTTACCTGAATCAAGTAAGGAGAACTGGCCTGAGATTTATCAGAGGCTCACCGGTAGGAAGTGGGTTCCGCCCAAGAGTGGCAAGCCAGTCATTAAATGCGAAGCTAAAATTGAGAGTTTGGAGGAGATAGACAAGCTGATGAGGGCGGCGCCGGGTTATGTGATTGATGTTCAAGAGAGGGAAGGGTGAAACCTTATTATCAGGACAAGTGGGTAACAATCTATCACGGGGATTGCCGTGACCTTACCTTTGAAGGTATAAGTGCCGTAGTAACAGACCCGCCTTATGAGCTCGGTTTTATGGGCAAGACATGGGATTCCAAAGGGATAAGTTTTCAGAAGGAAACCTGGGAACACCTTAGACAGTCTTGTCTATCAGGGAGCCCTTTATTAAGTTTTGGTGGGACAAGGACATTCCACAGGATAGCGTGTGCGATAGAAGATGCTGGCTGGGAGATACGAGATTGCATTATGTATGTCTATGGTCAAGGCTTTCCTAAGTCTCTGGATATATCAAAGGCGATTGACAAACAACAGGGCATAGATAGAGAGGATAAGTTTGAAGGGGCTTTTGAGCGACACGCTGGGCCGACTGGCAATAAACGCTGTGATAAATGTGGGAAATGGCTAGTTTCTGGCTCGCCATGCCAATGCCCACGTCCACAAGATATGCCACAATCCCCTGAAGCCCAACTCTGGGAAGGCTATGGCACAGCCCTCAAACCCGCCTATGAGCCTATTATCCTAGCCATGAATCCCTTAGACGGGACATTCGCTAATAACGCCTTGAAACACGGAGTAGCAGGGCTGAATATAGATGAGTGCAGGGTTGGATATCCTGACGGGGATGATGCCTTAGAAAAAGGTTTGAAGAGGGCAGAGTCGCCTAGGGCGGATATCAGAGGCGGTGGCTTCCATACGGGTACAGATTGGGCAGAGAAAAGAAACATTGTCGCTAGTGGCATGACTTCCAAGGGTCGTTTCCCCGCCAACTTCATACATGATGGCTCACAGATGGTGCTGGAGTTGTTTCCTGAGAGCAAGGGGGCATTTGCACCAGTCAAGCGTGGGCAGAATGGTAAGAGTAAGGGTATCTATGGCGACTATGCCGAGAAGGGCGATGATGGTGCAACCTATTATGGCGACAACGGTTCAGCAGCCCGTTTCTTTTATTGTGCTAAGGCAAGCAAGGCGGAGAGAAACAAGGGCTGCGGTGATTTAGAGCCTGAGCAAATGGACGAAAGCCGAAAAGAAGGCAATCCTGGTGGTGATAATCCGAGAAATAGGGGAGTTCACAAGGTAAATAACAACCATCCCACAGTCAAACCCCTTGCTCTTATGGAATATCTAGTCAAGTTAATCAAGATGCCAGAATACAACCTAGTCATAGACCCATTCATGGGAAGTGGGACGACTCTTTTAGCTTGTATCAGGTTAGGGATTCCGTGTATTGGGATAGACAATGACGAGCATACCTGCGAGATTGCAGCGAGGCGGTGTTCTCAGGAAGTTATGGACTTTAGTGAGGTTAAATGAGTGACTTCAGGCCATGCCATGACTGCAAAGACTGGGGGACGTGCCTATTGACGGAAAGCGAGAAGGACTGGTTTGGTTATCAAGACATTCGTTTTTGCCCACAGCATATATTCTGGCTTCTGAAATACGAGGATATTATCCGGGGAAGGCGATGGCCTATACCCGATGATTCAACGTCAGGTGGCATGGGCGGGCAAGTGCTTTCAGAGGCAGCTTTCGCAAAGGTCTCTCTTATACTAGCTGAGTTATATTACAGACTAGAAAAGACGGGAATCAAGGGTGAACTTTTAGCTTCCCAATGCAAAGAGGATAAGAGAGAGAAGATGGAATACCTCAGCGACAATGCCAAAGATGCCCTTTACTATGTGGCTGGCGGTCGAAAGGACACCCCATTTACTACTTGGTTAGCGGTGATGCGTTATAAAAAATATAACCGACGTGAAAAGTGCCGAACGTAAAATGAAAAACTTGACAAAGGTTTTACGATGTGCTAGTATGAAAATGCAGGGGATAAACTATGCCCTGAAACGGGAGCCTTGTGGGATTTTCCCACTTTTAACGGCTCTCTTGTCATTTCTAGAC
>CAISEW010000012.1 GCA_903884455.1 uncultured Chloroflexota bacterium
CCATTTTCATCCATTCAGCGAACTTATCCACATTGTAAACAATCTGTGTCTGGATGAAATCTGTCCCCGCTGCCACTTTCTTAGCAAGACGTGGTGCCCTGAACTCAAAGGGGTCAGCAAAAGGATTTTCAGCAGCCCCGATGAAAAGATGTGGCTCAACCGCCATCGCCTCGCCACACTGGAACTTTTTTTCGTCCCTCATGTCTTTCACCATCTTAACCAGTTGAATAGAATCAAGGTCATAAACGCCCTTAGCAGTAGGATGATTACCAAATTTCTGGTGGTCTCCCGTGAGACACAACATATTATTTATGCCCAGTGCTGCAATACCTAACACATCCATTTGAAGGGCAATGCGATTGCGGTCGCGACAGGTCATCTGGACGATAGGGTCTAAACCTTCCTCTTTGGCTATAAGACAAGCTGCCCAAGATGCCATGCGCACTACCGCAGTCTGACCATCGGTGACATTACAGGCATCCACATGACCTTTGAGTATCTTCGCCTTCCTTCGGATCACCTCAGGGTCAGCACTCTGTGGTGGTCCCAATTCACCTGTGACAGCAAAGATTTTGGATTCTAACACCCGTTCCAAATTACTTTTCGTCTTCATTGCGCCTCCAATTGTTTAGCTCGTAGTCACATCTAGGAAAGCCTCTTTACCGGTGGCCCTGATATAAGGCTCACACTCCAATTCTTCGGTGTCACAAGCCTTTCCAATTTATCAAGTTGTCCCAGTTTGGCAAGACGATCGACAATCTGTTGCCAGACACAAGGTATATTTGGATCGACTTCGCATTTACCACCTTGTGAGCCACCACAGGGACCATTGAGCAGATGCTTAGAACATCGGGCAATGGGACAGAGACCACCAGTAAACTCCAACACACAATCACCACACTCAAGGCAGCGCTCCGCTTCTTTCCACTCGGCATGAGCGCCACCTGAGGACAGAGTGTTGCAGCCAGGATGTACTACCTTATTCACTAATTCCGCTACAGTCTGCACTCCAGCCCCATCGGTCAGAACCAGGATGGAATCGGCAGCGGCAATTTCCTTTTTATAAGCTCTGAGTTTCAATTTGGTTAACACGCTATCACACAGCATATCAACAACTACTGAACCGGTAACAGTCTTACCTTTCTCCCGCAAAGTGCTTTTCATTTCTGCTACTTGTTTTTCTCCTCCACTACCCCAACCCTCAGCACAGCCCTTACAGCCAATCAGAAAGATATTATTATCTCCTTCCAGATAGCTTAGTATTTCTTCAAGTGGTTTTTGTTTTGAAATCAACATTTCATCTCTCCTTTAGGATCTGTATTATTTAAGTTCTGATAAAATGGCATCTATTATCTGAGGCATTTTCTCTTGAAGCTCCGGCGATAATTCTAACCCCCAATTAATCTCCCTCGGCTCGACCCCAATAATGACGGCCTCACCTATGTTATGCCCAAGCTGCATCAACTTTAAGCTATCCGCAAAGTCCATATCGTGAAGGGATAGAAATGGCTTTTGCTCCAGAGTTATATCCTCAAGGTAAAAACGGTAAATTTGTCCCGGCGTTCCCCCACCCTTAACAGCATCCACTATGACCAATTTATCAGCGTCCTCAAGAAGCTGCAGTACATCGGGGCATGTCCCCCCATCTATTATTTTTACGTCAGGGAGAGAGATACCTTCCATGGCATGTACCACATGACAACCAACCCCTTCGTCTCTCAACAAGGCATTCCCTATTCCCACAACAAATTTTCCCATTCCTGAACTTTCCTCCAAATTTTTACTAACAAACCCTGAATTTTCCCAGGTCATGCCCTTTGGGACTGAGCAAATGTATAGAACAGGCGAGACAAGGGTCGAAGGACCTCACAATGCGCACTATCTCAAAGGGATTAGCCTCATCCTTTATCATGGTTCCAGTGATAGCCTGCTCCAAAGGTCCAGGTTGGTTTTTATCATCCTTAGGAGAAATATTCCAGGTAGAAGGGGTAATGACCTGGTAATTAGCAATCTTGCCTTCTTTTATCTCTATCCAATGTCCCAGGGCACCCCTCGCTGCATCCACCAGTCCCATTCCAATAGACTCCTCGGGGAGTTTATAGCTTATGTAAGCTGGCTCACCGGGCTTAAGTTGCAAAATCCAATTAACCATGGCATCGGCTATGAGTTTGGTCTCCAGAGCTCGAGCAAGGTTACGCCCCATGACAGAAAACATAGCTTTTGGTTTTAGATTTACTTGCGACAAAGTATAGTCAACCAAGCTCTTGACTCCGGGATTGCCGCCAACATAGTTGACCATCATTCGCGCTAATGGTCCAACTTCGAAAACCATTCCACCATAACGAGGCGATTTTAGCCAGGAATAAGCACCCTTCTTTTCCCTATCAGGAATAACGTCTCCCTGAGATGGATGCCTACCACTGATTGAATCGGCGTACCAAGAATACTTTACCTCTTCAGTAATTTTAGCTGGATCGAATTCACTAAACTTGAGATCGGTAGAGGTGATGCCAGGCTTAAAAAATCTTTTCCTCTTGGTGAGGTCTGCTTCCTTTCCATCCAGCTCATACGAGCCATAAGCAAGTAAATTCCCACAGCCACGACCAATCTCAAAATAATCTGAGTAAACCTGGGCTACTGCCAGTACATCAGGAAGGTAAACATTATCAACAAACTCCTGAAGCTCCTTCAATCTCCACAGGAAAGACGTTATATTATCAACCGTGGGTACGGAAGCAACTCCGCCAGGCATTATTCCCATATTGTGAGGCATCTTACCACCGAACAAAGCAAGCATCTCCTGGCCTTTACGGCGCATGTCGAATGCCGCGACATAGTGCGCTAGTGCCTGTTCATTAGCTTCATCGGGCAGGCGATAATCACCTTCGTAACGAGGTACAAACGGTCCCAGTTCCCCACGGGCAATAAAGCTCTTTATTGAATTTAAGGCAGGATTATTCCCCTTATACTTTGCTAATCTAGCCACATCTACATAATCAAGAGCCACTAAGTGATAGAAATGAAGGATGTGATCAGCGATATGAGCCGCCCCCAGGATTAGATTGCGGATAATTCTACCGTTGTCGGGTATTTTGTCAGCAATGCCGAAGGCGCTATCCAGGTTCAAAGTAGCGGCAGTAGAATGACTTGTCGGGCAAACTCCACAAACACGCTGAGCTATCCGCTGGGCATCACGGGGGTCCCTGCCCCTCATGATCAGCTCTAAGCCGCGGAACAGCATCCCTGAACTCTTAACCTCCTTTACCTTGCCACCATCAACCACCGCCTCTAGTTTAAGATGTCCTTCAATACGAGTTACTGGATCGATTATAATCTTGCCCATTAATTCAAACCTCCTCTGGCAGAGCAGCTTCGCTAACTTTCTCATAAAGCGGGGCTATGTCAAAGAACCCGGGCTCGGTGCAGCCAATACAAGTGGCACCACAGCCTACACACCAATTAACTTTATTGTTCCACAACCTCACAGGACAATCGGCATGGGTTATAGGTCCTCTACATCCTAATTCATAATTGCACCCGGAATCGCCGAACTTCTTAGCAAACTTATTCTCATCATAGTAGGCTCGCCGTGGGCAGTTCTCGTGGATTGTTTGCCCATAGAAAGCCTTAGGACGCCTATGTTCATCCAAATCCTCCGGCTTCGGCAGACCAGAAAGCAGGATGCTGGCCACTGTGCCCACAAACCAGTCAGGATGTGGTGCACAACCGGGGATGTTTACCAAGGGAGTATTGATGCCCTTGGCTTGAAGAACCTCACCGACGCTGCGACACTGAGTAGGGTTAGGATGGGCAGCGGGAATTCCCCCAAAAGCAGCACAGCTACCCAAAGCAATGACCGCCAAGGCATCTTTGGCCAATGTTTCCACCCAGGATTGCATAGTCATTGGCTTACCATCCTTTTCGCCAATCACCCCATAGATACCATCTTTAGCCGTGGGTATGGCCCCCTCCACAATCAGGATGTAACCTCCCTTTTTCTTCCGCGATGTATCCACCATAACTTCAATTACAGGCGCTCCCGCTCCCGCCATTACAGTGGGATGAAACCTTAGATTTATATGACTGCCCGGGAGTACTTCATCAACTAAGAGGTTTTTGATAGAGGGATTTACCACATTGAGAAGAGAGACTGAGCATCCCGTACATCCAGCGGCTTGTAACCATATCGCCGGGTATTCTTTTGTATCCATAAGTCCTCACCTGCCTTTCGACTTATTTTCGCAAATCCTCCACCGGGAGGATATTTTCTCAATCATAAACGTAAGCCTTCAGCTATCTCTTTGACCTTTAATTGAAGAGAAGATTCCTGGGGGAGTTCAGTTACGGGCCTTCCCTTCATTTCCAAACCCGCCATATCGGGGTCTTCCGGAATCAGGGCAATAACCTGAAGGCCAGATTCGTCAATTGCCTTTTTGATCTCCGTAGATAATTCTCCTCGGACACGATTAATTATAAGCCCGACTTTGCCCACATTCGATCTCAAATCTTCAATGAGCTTCTTCATTCGAGCTGCCGTAGTGACACCTTTTATGGTGGGGTCCGACATAATGAGCAAAACATCCACATCTCTGGTCGTTTGGCGGCTAATATGTTCCATGCCTGCCTCACAGTCCATGACAATATAATTATACTTATAATCTTTCACTAGTTTATCTAAGGAGGCACGCAAAAACTCATTAGAAGCACAATAGCATCCAGGCCCTTCCGGACGTCCCATGGACAAAAGGTCAAAGCCTTTGGACTCGACCAGGGATTCCACTATCTTGCTAAACAGATATTCCGGCTTGGCTATGGTGGGACTTAGACGACCCTTGGAGACATCTTCAGCCATCTTTTCCCGTATTCTACCCACAGTCTTACTATCATCCAGCAGTAGACCCAGCGCCTGGCTAAGATTGGTACTGGGATCAGCATCCACAGCCAGGACCAACCCCTTTTGAGAAAGGAGCTTGATAAGTAAGGCAGCAACAGTAGTCTTGCCTGTGCCTCCTTTTCCTGCGATAGCAATCGTTTTAGTCATTTCCCGGCTTTCCTTTCAGACAACTTTGAGGCAGGCAGCAAGCTAACAGGCGATAGCTTCACCACTGCATTATACTCGGGAGGGCAGACTTCCAGGCAAGTACCACACTTAGAACACTTTACCTGGTCTATGATTTTAACTTCCCCTTTATCCCCCTTAATCGCTTTCGTGGGACAGGTCAAAATACAATGCTCACAGGCTCTATCACACTTGTCGGGAAGGATATAATACACAGTGAGTTCGGGACATACTCTGGCGGGGCAGCGCTTCTCCAGAATATGAGCTTCATATTCATCCCGGAAATAGCGCATGGTTGTGAGGACAGGATTAGGAGCTGTTTGCCCTAAACCACAAAGCGACCCTGCTTTGACATCCTCAGCTAACGCCAGAAGAAGAGCAATATCATCTATTCCGCCTCGGCCAGCTGTGATGTCCTCTAAAATACGTAGCATTTGCAAAGTCCCCAAGCGACACATAGTGCATTTCCCACAGGACTCCTTGGTAGAGAAATCAATAAAGAACCTCGCAGCATCGACCATGCAGTTATTCTCATCCATAACAATCATACCCCCTGAGCCCATCATTGAGCCAGCCTCCCGAAGGGAATCATAATCGATAGGGATGTTGAGCAAACTCTCGGGGAGGCACCCTCCCGAAGGCCCCCCTATCTGTACCGCTTTAAACTCCTTGTCCTTAGCAATTCCGCCACCGATGTCATAAACAAGCTTACTAAGCGTTGTTCCCATAGGCACCTCAGCCAATCCTACGTTGGCCACTTTACCAGCCAGAGTGAACATTGCTGTGCCCTTGCTTCCCTCAGTACCGATGGAGGCAAACCAATTCCCCCCTCTCTCAATTATCAAAGGAACAAAAGCAAAGGTCTTCACATTGTTCAACAAGGTAGGTTTATTCCACAAGCCAGCTTCACTAAGGCGAGGAGGTCTTGGCCTGGGTTCACTTCTTCTGCCCTCCATAGCCGCAACTAATGCCGTTGCTTCTCCGGAAACGAAAGCACCAGCACCGGCTGCTATCTCAATGTGAAATCCAAAATCACCGCCTAGGATATTGTCTCCCAGAAAACCCAGTTTCCTTGCTTGCTTTAAGGCAATCTGGATACGCTCAATAGCTAAAGGATATTCGGCACGAACATAGATATAGCCTTGCTCGGCACCTATGGCATAGCCGGCAATAATCATACCCTCAATAACTTGATGCGGGTCGCTTTCCAAAACGACCCGGTCCATAAAAGCACCGGGGTCTCCTTCATCAGCATTACATATGACATACTTTGGTGTGCCTCCAGCCTTACGGCATAGCTCCCACTTCAGATGGGCAGGAAATCCAGCCCCCCCCCGCCCCCGCAGCCCGGATTTCTTCAGTTCCCCAATTATCTTCTCAGGCGATATCTTTAACGCTTTCTCCAAACCGCTATAGCCACCATTGGCGATGTAGTGATTTATATTTTCAGGGTTGCTGTAACCACAGCAGCGCAGTATAAGACGAAGCTCATACTCAAACCTGGGAAGCTCTGGAATGTAGACTGCTTCCCCACCACCTCCTTCAAGGGTACCTAAGGCAAGTTCAAGGCATGGGTCATCGCCAGCTACATAACCTTCCACAAGGCGGGGTACAATCTCCGGCGTTACATTAGAATACACAACTCGAAGAGAGCCAGGCTTGGATATAGTAACCAAGGGCTCAGCATAGCATAGCCCCATACAACCAACCTGTATAATCAGGACATCTAGACCTTGCCGTGTTAGCCCTTTTTTAAAGGCGTCAACTACATCCAGGGCGCCGGCTGCCCGTCCACAAGTAGCTGTGCCAATAAGAATATAGCTACCTCTCTGTAGAGCTTCCCATTCCGACTTCGCCTTATTACTAATTTCCTCGAAAGTCATCTTAAACAATACCAAAATTCAAAGATAAAAATGCAAAATGACAAAGCAAACATCAAAAATAAGATATTTTTGCATTTTGAATTGCAATCTTGATTTTTAACTTTTGCTTTTTGATTTCCCTTCTTTAAGCTCTCCCTGAGCTTCTTGCTTATACGGTATTAAAGCCTCTTCCACCTTAAAAGGCGTCATCTTAGGATGAATTTTATCCTTTATTACTACGACGGGAGCCAGCATGCAACACCCAATACAAGCGACCCTCTCCAAGCTAAAGTTACCATCCTCGGCAGTCTCGCCTACTTTGATACTTAACTCACGCTCCAGGGCTTCCAAGATAAGCCTACCGCCCGCTAAGTGACAGGCGGTTCCCATACAAACCACGGTATGGTATTTTCCTAACGGAACAAAGCGAAACTGATTATAAAATGTAGCAACCCCCCAAACCTCAACCTCTGGCATCTCCAAGAAGTCAGCAATTTCCTGCAGCGCTTTCCTGGGGAGATATCCCAGCTTTGTCTGAACTTCTTGCAATAGTGGAATTAAATTTTTCTTTTCTTTTTTATAATGACCTAAAATCTCAGCTACGGCTTGGCTAGCTTGTTTTTCTGCAATCATTCTTTCAACAGACTCAAGACAATCCCTTGAGTTGCTTAGCAAATCCAGGCAGGAAAGCCGCTATTCCGGTCGTCTCCCTAGGACCCACTATTACTTCCCATTCAAGATTCAAGGCATCCTCAAGCTCACCTTTGATCCTAGCTACTTTTCCCGGGATAATTAGCTTTCTATGTTTTACCTTTCCCCCGATGCCACATTTCTTAATAAATGCTCCTACAGAATCGCCGCTAAATTTACCTGCTGCCCAAGCAGTGAGGACACCAAGCCCTTCCGCGTCCTTAACACAAATGTAGGCGGGAACCTTGGTAGCCTCAACAGCCGATGAGACAAGGAAGTAGGTCAAAGCCCAGTTTGAAGTGACAAGAACCGGAGAAGATTCATCAGGTTCTCCCACTTCATAGTATTTCTGCTCTACTGCCATAGGAAAGCGAGGATCGGTATAGATGTTAAGCCGCTGAACTAGAAGAGGAAGCAGGGAGTATTGGTCGAAATCAGAAAAGACAATAATGCTAGCCCATTTATTTATAAATGCCGAGCCCACTAGCATTTCCTTCAGCCCATCCTTGGCCATGAAGCAAGGAAAGGCAACAGTGGGATAGCCAAGAGGCCTGAAACCTTGCTTTAGCGCTGCCCTTCTGATAAAAGTTTGGTCTCTTATTGCCTCCAGCAAATTTTTAGAACCCGGGTCTAAAGATAGTTCCTCAATCCCAGCATCTTTTAACTTAGAAGTTAGAGGAATAAGTTCTTCGATACTTCCCCCACGGAGGCCAACAGGAGTAAGATTCGCTTTAATCTTTGGAATGGCCTTATCAATGTTCTCCTTCGTTATGGGGTAAAGAAGTGGATGCCTATCCGCGCATATATCCCGTGCCGCAAATAAGGCGTCCATGTCTTCCGAGATTAAGACCATGCCCAGGTCTGTTGAATCATAAACTTTCTTCACCAGAGCCAGAAACTTGTTTTTGTCCCCTGATGCAAAATAAAGTGCCAAAAGATTTGCCTTTAGGTTTACCCCGACCCAAGGGAACTGCAATTCTTTTATCTTCTTTATTTTCTCCTCGATTTTGGCTTTGTCATCCTTGTCTGAGATAAGGAGGGCAATGCCTGGTGAATGGACAAATGTCTTCTCGTGCCGATATATCACTTCTTCGTTCCCGATTTTGACGGCGTTCTCCCCAGAGCCTATAGTAACAAGCTTTATCGGCGGTGCCAGAAGATCCAGCAGCTTAGCTTTCACTTCCTCAGATAGGTAAGGGCATTTGTCCACAGTAGCTCCACCCGATGCCAGCTTCATGGCAAAGGCAAAACAAGTAGGGAAGCCACAGTCCTTACATGGTTTCTTTCCAGGAAGCATTTTTACAATCTCAGAACCTGCAATCGGCATAGTAAACCTCCTTCTTCAGCTATCAGTTTGCAGCTTTCAATTAGCTGACTACTTTTTTATTTATGTTGGAAGCTGTACTTCCCCTTTTATCCAAGGATGTCCTACTCTTTCCAAGAATGCTAGAAGCTCATCCACGTTCTTGACATCTTCTTCTGTGGCTATTTTATCGTAGAGTCCTTTCTTTTCCAGGACATCTTTAAACCTTTCCTTTAACTCCTTGGGCATCCACACTATCCTGGCCAAGCCACCATCCGCCTGGATGAATTTGGGAGACCTTAGTTGCTGCAGTCCAGTTCCTAATCTTCCTTCTATTTGTTTACCTCCAGAAGTTTCACCAGCCATGTGGGAAAATGTTTCTCCTACTACAGTTTCGCCCTTGAAATCTCTATGCACTACTCCAAAGGCATCCGCTTCAGGAATGTAATATACAATTGCTTCGAAACAGCCACAAGATGTATGGGGGTGCTCAAATGCACTATAGAGATAAACTCTATCGTAGGTACCCAGAGACTTGTTAGCTTCAATTGCATTCACCCCTGAATATTCACCTTTTACAGCATCTATAAGCTCCCCCTTTGGTATGGCAAATATGGGCCCATCAGGGTCAATCTTGGCAGCAGCTCTGCCGTCAAACCAGTTTATCGCTCCACAATTAGCAATCCTATTTGGGGCTATGATAGAGATATGAGTGGGGGCAAAACTCTGACATAAGGTACAGCCATAAAAGGTGTCCACATCCTCATCATTCAAGGTCCTTGCCCGTTCATCCCTGGCGGCATAAACTTCCAAAGCGTGGGGAAGCAGCTCCTTTATCTTTTTTTCATCGGTGATAATAGTGACTTGGATTTTCTCGATGATTGACATCTCTGATGTATAAAGCAAGATATAAATTTCTCCCAATTCTCGTAAAGAAGTGAAACCCTTCTTATAACAGTCCTTACTTATCCTCAGCCATGTATCCTGCCTTTGATTCATGTGATACCAGCCCTCAATCATGTTAGTGAACATATGAATCCTTCTCTCGATAATTGCTTCGGCATCCTTGTCTAATTCTCCTCCGGCAACATCTACCAGAATGGCAATAGGATAGCTACCACCGCCTTTCTCTTCATCGTAAGGTTTCAAATCACCTATGTCCGGGCCGATAATTTCTACTTTCTCATTCTCTATTTCATCAAGACTTTTAACTGTTGCTAATTCAAACTTATGTGCTGCTTTTGGTCCACCGAATTCCATATAGAGGTTTTCTTTTCTTATTACCTCGCCTTCATATTGAGGTCCTATATCTACGTGAAATTCACCTGCCATTTTTTCTTACTCTCCTTTCTTTAAATTATCTATTAAGCTTTCCAAGAATGCTTTCCATTGCTCATCTTTCCTGAAATTGGGGAGGGAATAATTAGCATTGGGAAAATAGAATTTGCACAGCGTCATAGTCTTTAGATGAGGGGCAAAATGCTTGAGCACAGAGAGGCCCTGCTCTCCGAGATCGCTCCTTATACCGAAGAAGAGCACCAAATCATGGTTCCCTTCTTTCCTGACCCCCCGCCAATTCGGATCCTTGAGAGCATTGATTATCTCCACAACATCATAGAAGCTATCCGGCTTTATCCCCAGCTCCGCCATCTTCGCCCTAACCTGAGCCGTGGCGCATGTAGGAATATTAGCAGCCTTAGCAATCTCCAGAGCATATTCTATGAGTAGCTTTCCATCAAGCGACCACTTCAGCAGAAGAGGGCCAAGTACAAGAAGCGGCCTTCTTGCTTTTTTTATCAAGTCAGCATATTCTTGGGCATCTTCTATCAGCCTTGCCGACTTTATCCCGGTTAAGACATTTACCCTATGATATGGTATTACCGCACTCATTTTATCCTCCTTTTAATGTATCACTGCATCCACAGAAACCTTGCTGGGATAAGTCCCGATAAGGGTGGGAAGTCCCACAGGCTCCTTGGGTTTCCAGCCGATTTCCTGTAGATATGCTCTCACCTCTTTCTTATAGACCAGAGGAATATCAGGATCCCTGCGCACGAAGAGGTGAATGTCCTCAGGAAGACCGCCTCCCATGTACTTCTTGTGCAGGGAGATGTAATGGTTCAATTTTATCGCTCTTCCCTGAGGGGTATCATTCTTCCTTATGCACAACTTGGGAATCATCACCATAGCCTTCTCTTTAGTCTCACATACATAAGCCAGGTGCTCAGGAGAAGGCTCTCCAGTATCCACAATTTCCCTCTTCCGTGCATCCATGACTCTCCAATCGTCCTCTTCCTTTCTCGAGAGATACAACCTTCTATATTTGGAGGAATGAGGTCCGAGTATCACCGGGATGCCCAATCTGTTGCAGCCTGTAGCGATGGAAGCCGCCTTCTGTGAGTATGCCCCCCAAGCTACTCCCACAGCACCCACACGATTGAGGACATAATCAGCCATCACCTCGTAGTTTCCTCTCAAGGGAAGAGCAGCAAAGATATTGGCAATTTTTATTGCCGCTCCGGTGATATGACTATTGGCAACGCAGGAGCCAACGTTTACTACCCCTCCCATATCAAAAGCAGGGGGATATTTTTCATATACGGTCTTGCCATCGGCATCCTTCCACATCCCGGCAACCATGGCACTGCATCCCGAAACAACCACGATATACTTTCTCTTGGCAAATTCGTCCACCATCTCAGCAATGTCTCGAATGTCAGGAAAGTTTGAGCAGCCGACAATGGCAACTACTCCGGGGATTGTGCCCAGAGTTATAGGTGCCCCAACAGTCCGTATCTCCGTATCCATAATCGGACCACGCCCGGCTCTCACCTTCCAACTTTCTTTACTCGCCGCTATCTGCATTATCTTGAAGATGGGAATCTTGCGAGGACATTCTGCCTCGCACTTTCCACAGCCAACACAGAGATTGAATTGCTCCCTTATCAGATCAAAATTGCCCTTGGCAACCTCAGCTATACCAGCGCCAATGTTGAAAAGGTTAGGGCATACCTGCTCACACATGCCACAGACATTACACTTCGTGGCCAGTTCCTTAGCCTCCCCCTCCGTCAGCCATTCCTTTCTCCTCTGAGGAGCAATTACTATCGCCACCTTAGCCGCTACCTCGGCTGCCTTTCGAGGGTCAAGGATGGCAAAATGCTTCTTGTCCTCTACCATCTGTCTGACTATGTCTTCAGTATCCATCTCAGAGGCATCTTCAAGTCCATACATAGCCTTGTCCAGAGTAGCTATGAGCGATGACCCAGCTTTGGATGCCTCTATTGGCATATCGGTCCTGATACACTGCTCATCGGTCATTATCACATCGGCAATGCCACTTCTGATAAAGAAAAGCTGCCGGGAAAAAGGACCAACAACTTTGGCCCTATCAGAGTACCTACTTGTTTCCAGAGCAGTGCAACAGACGCCACAGACTTCAACCTGGTCATAAAGATTATTCTCTCGGAGATAATCAATAACTACGGTTGAAGTAGCTGGATTATGCCCCACAAACAGGATTACCGGTTTGCTTTTGTCCACTGCCGCCCACCCCAAATCTATCAGGGGTGTATCAGCAACTGAAGTGGGGTAATTAAATCCCACTATCTGAGCAATATCCGCCACTTCCATGCCTACATGGTCCAGCATTCCAGCATGAAGAGCTTTCGATTCGTAATCCAGGTAGCTACCCTCTTGTCCCATTGCAGTGGAATCCAGAAGATGGGTGATCTCCTTGAAGACATATTCTATGGCTATTACCAGGTCACCCAAAGTCTCAGGCTTCAAGCCCACGACTGTCCTTATGTGCGGTGCTTCGATATTGATTGACCCACCTAAATCTATCTTCTTATCCGGACCATACCTTTCAATCAAGAACTCCAGAATGTGCCCACCATGAGCAGCATGAGCGGAGCATCCCATCAAGCAAGATAAGAGCACCCATCTTGCTTGTTGAGTAGCTATATCAATACCGCAGGCTCCTCTCCTTGTCTCGGTGAGGTCACATTTGCCATAGGTACAGAAACAACATAAATCACAGAATGGCGCATAAAAAGGCGCATATGTTTTCAATAACCTCATGTCCCAATTTCTGAGGTCGGGAATTTCCGGCATCGGCGTGGGACCGACTGGCTCCCAAGGAATCTCCGCTTTTATCTTCTTATGAATTTCTTCTAATTTCCGTGTCATTTCTTTTACTTCTGCCATTTTTTACCTCGCTTCTATCGTTTCCTTTATTAATTTCAAGGTCTCGGGATGTCTCAATACAATAATATTTGCCCCAGCCAGTAAAAGTGATAGCGCTGTCATTCCTTCCCAAAGCAATCCTTGTTTCTTGTTTTCCTTAGCCTGTTTTGTCTTCCAGCACTCCCCACCAAGATTGGCAATAATCGGCATCATGGTCATACTGTCTTTGGTGATAACTCCAATCTGTTTTACCCGCTCAACCAAAGAGAAACTATATTCCATGCCATAGCCCAGCGCAGAAGACAAGGGGTCAATCACAATCCTATCTGAAGGAAAGAACTTACTGAGCTTGACATTCAACTCCTTAAGCAAATTGATATCCAGAGGGCTCTGGGCAATGGCTGTATGCCCATGATCCAGAATTGCTTTGCCCACTGCTTCGTAATTTTCCTTAAGCACCGGGCCGATAAGGAGATTCATACCATCGCACACTTCAGCAACCTTGGAAAGAACTTCAACATCCTTCTTTTCGTCTCCCGAGCCATAGATAATCAAAGGCACATTTATAGCCTCGGCTACTTCTTTGGCCAGTGCCGCTGCTTTGTCAGCAGGAGCATTCTTGACTGCCGGGTCGGTACTCACAAGGAAAAGTGAAACGGCATCCACAGCAAAATCCTGGCATTTCTTAGCCCAGCTAACCGAGTTGGAAATTACATCCCGCAAGGGCTCAACTGCATGCTCTGGCCAATCCTCAGGCTTCATATCAAGAACTTCCAGAGCAAACTTCGCCGGATTGGGATTTGAGCCCTGGTCAAAAAAATGAAGGGGAAGAATATTCTCTCCCCCAATCTTCAAGCTCTTCTTTCCCTTCCCAATAGTTACCTCTCTCACTACCCCACTATACGCTTCAACTGGTGCTTTATATTCCATTCCTTATCCTCCTTAACTTTCCAGCCAGGCATTGGAGTACAAGGTTTCTCCCTTAAGAACCCTGGCTGTCTTAACATACTCAACTTGCTTTTGAGATAGGGCGGAGAGGTCTATGTCCTCCCCATCCATAGCCTTATAAATGAGCTCGACAATTTTCGGCATCTCTCCCTTGATCAAGCTCATAAGCTCTTTATCCAAAGGGTCAGCGATGGCAGAATAAAGTCCATTCCTCCCTAGCATCACCAGATACACACGGTTAAGAAGCGGCCTGAGTTGGTCCGGCACCCCGTTAGATACATTGGAAAGCCCTACTGTGGATTTAACCCCGGGCAGAACATCCTCAAGTATCTTGATAAATTCCAAATTTGCTACGGCGAACCTCTGTCCCTCGCCAGCGGTACTCACGGGAAGAAGTATAGGGTCAACCCAGATGTCTTCGTTGGGAATCCCCAATTCATTGGCATATGTCACCGTGTCCATAATACTCTCTATCTTGGAATCAACATCGGGAGGCATTCCCTTATCCGTCATTACCGAAATCACCACATCGCAGTTATATTTTTTGGCCAAGGGAAGCATTTGCTCTTTGGAGCCAGTCTTCCCCGAAGCAGAGTTAAGCAAAGGTCTCTTCTGGCAAGCTTTTAGACCTGCCTCCATCGCTACAGGATTCATAGTATCTATAGATAAAGGCAAATCGGTAACTTCCTGAACTGTGCTGACTAACCATTGCATGGTCTCTTCGGTGTCCTTTTTCATGGGGCCAACATTCAAGTCAATGTAATCGGCTCCCGCTTCAGTTTGAGCTTTAGCTAAATCCTGAATTACTTTGGCATCTCTCTCCCTTATCGCTGTGGAAACTGCTTTAGCTATGACATGTATGTTCTCGCCAATAATGACCATATCGAGTACCTCCGATTTATTGGTTTGGGGTCTGGAATAAACTATCGCAATATAGCAAGGAAAAGTCTGTTTGTCAAACCCCTTGTTAACCTTTATTATAACAATTTTGGCAGCTGTATCCACCACAGCGCGTCAAAAGTTCTTTCTCCCAAAGAAAGAAACATCGGGTGATTAACGCTAATGTCGTCGCTTTGCTATAATTTTTGTGAATATTGGAGAGCAGGCAGCAAAATTCTGGCAATTGCCTCGGAGTAAGTTTTTCCTTATAGCAAGCTTAAATGGCTAAAGATTATTATAGGATTTTAGACGTACCAAGGAATGCCTCGGATGCAGAGATTAAGAAGTCCTACCGGAAACTGGCCATGCAATATCACCCCGATCGCAATCCCGGGAAAGAGAAATGGGCTAACGAGAAATTCAAGGAGATAAACGAGGCTTACGGAATCCTTGGTGACCCTCAAAAAAGAAAGCAATACGACCAATTTGGCACTGTCGGCAATATAGGCGACATCTTCGGCAGTCCTTTCACTACAACCACTTTCGAGGAAATGATGAAGGACTTCGGCGGGGCTGGCCTGAGATTTGATTTCCTTGACGACATATTTGGCGATTTCTTGAAGGGTAGAGGTTCTTCTTTCTCTTTTAGAAGCTTCGGTGGCAGGCCTGGGAGAGTGAGATTTGAAGTCTGGCCGGGGCAAGAAATCAATCTGGATGAAATATTCAGCCAGGCTCGCAGACCCCAGGAAGCTCATTATGAGCTTGCAATTAGCCAAGAAGAGGCTTTGCAGGGGGTGAAGAAGATATTGAAGAGAAGGGGGAAAAGACTGGAGGTAAGGATTCCTGCCGGGGTAAGAACAGGCAACGTGGTGAGATATAGGAATGCCCTCCAGACAAGCGATGGCTTGCCCGGCGACATCTTGATTAAAGTTATAGTTAAATAAGCCCGGGACTCGCACCCAGTGCATTTCTGTTAAGACATGGCCTTCGTCCATTAAAACCTTGATATATTTATCGCTAAGAATAGATTTGACTTTAGCCTCTCCGAGCAATGTTGTTTAGTGAGGATGATGCGATGTACAATACAATTTTTGCATGATTCCTCACTTTCGTATGACGCATAACCAGCCCCGTAGCGAGGTAAATTATAAATGGATTGCTCTTTCTAACACCACCCTGGCAATGCTGCTGGGTTTCGTCAACATGTCGAGCGTGCTCCTAGCCTTGCCGGTCATCTTCAGGGGTATTGGTATTGACCCTCTAGCCCCAGGTAGTTCCAACTACCTGCTTTGGCTACTGATGGGGTATACGCTGGTATCAGCAGTCTTTGTTGTTGCCGCTGGCCGCCTGGGAGACATGTTCGGGCGAACTCGGATGTACAATCTCGGGTTTGCTATTTTCACTGTGGGGTCTTTTTTGTGTGCCATTCCCTGGAGTACCGGACCGGCTGCAGCGCTTGAGTTGATCCTGTTCCGGGTCGTGCAAGGAATTGGTGGTGCCTTCTTATTTTCTAACTCGGCAGCCATTCTCACCGATGCCTTCCCCGAAAACGAGCGAGGCATGGCTCTGGGTTTAAACCAAGTAGCTGGCATCGCCGGTTCTTTTTTGGGCATTCTGGTGGGTGGGCTTCTGTCTCAGATAGGGTGGCGATGGGTATTTCTCTTTAATGTGCCCATAGGCATAATAGGAACTATCTGGGCACACCGAACACTTCGCGAGGTAGGTACCCGAAAAAGCGAGCCTGTCGATTGGTTGGGGAACATCACCTTTGCTGCTGGCCTGACCATGGTTCTGGTGGGCATCATCTACGGCATCAATCCCACCCCTACTTCCCCTATGAGCTGGACAACGCCCTTCGTACTAGGCATGATAGCCGGGGGTGTCGCTCTTTTGATAACATTTGTCTTTATCGAAAAACACGTACAAGCCCCCATGTTCCGGCTCAATTTGTTCCGCATTCGCGCCTTTGCTGCAGGAAACGTGGCTGGGTTTCTAGCGTCTTTAGCCCGAGGTGGACTAATGCTTATGCTCACCATCTGGCTACAGGGCATCTGGCTGCCTCTTCACGGCTATGACTTTGAAGTAACACCTCTATGGGCAGGTATATATATGATACCTTCTAGCCTCGGAATTCTTATAGCCGGGCCACTTTCAGGTCGGTTATCTGACCGCTTCGGGGCACGGTATTTTGCCACCGTCGCCATGATACTGACAGCAGTTAGCTTCGCACTCATGTTAGCCCTGCCGGTGAACTTTGCTTATCACATGTTCGCACTGGTAATCCTGCTGGATGGTATATCCATGGGGATGTTCATAGCACCCAACATGGCGGCTATCATGAATAGCCTCCCCCCTCGACACCGTGGGGTAGGTTCTGGTATGCGGCTAACACTTATGAACGTGGGGAATCCACTATCCATGGTGATTATCTTCTCTCTGATGGTTCTCGGGTTAAATGCATCGATGCCAGCAGCCCTATATAGCGGTCTCGTACAGAACGGTATACCTGCCCAAGTTGCGCAACAGATAGCCAGCGCACCGCCTGTAAGCTATCTATTTGCCGCGTTCCTGGGTTATAACCCGCTACTTACCTTGATTCCCCCAAATGTACTTAACGCTCTGCCGGCGGAGCAGGCGGCGACCATCACCTCTAGAGCCTTCTTCCCACAGCTCATCGATGCTTCTTTCCACCATGGTCTCGTCGAGGTGCTGATCTTCTCTATTGTCATATGTCTCATCGCAGCTGGCGCATCTTGGGTTCGTGGTGGTAAGTACATATATCACGAGGAGGATGAACAGCAAGGCTAAGCTAGAATTCTGAGAATGATGTAACACACGAGGAGGTGGTGAAGATGAAAGAGACTTCGCCTTTCGTAATTACAATTAGTCGCCAAGTGGGAAGTGGAGGGGCATACTTGGGCAAGCGGCTGGCATCCCGCCTGAATATTTTGTACTTGGACCGTGAAATTGTGAGCCAGGCTGCCAAGGAACTCAAAATGCCCGTAGAGTCCTTAGAGGCTCGGGATGAGAAATTGACTCCACTCTGGCGGTCGCTATTAGAATCGTACGCCTACATCACTCCTACGCCATATGTACCACCTCCGTTACATATGCCGACTGATCGAGAACTCTACAGGACTGAGTCAAACATTATCACACGAGTTGCTCAACAGCGCTCGGCGGTCATTGTCGGGCGTGGTGGCTATTATGTGCTGCGGCAACATCCACGATGCCTAAGTATTCTTTTACATGCTGATATTAATTTTCGCCAAAAACGGGTGCAGGAACTATACCATGTGTCGGCAGAAGAAGCGCTTAAGCTAATAGAGTCCATCGATAAAGAGCGGGAGCATTATCTCCGTGCACTTACTGGACAGAACTGCATGGATGCGCGACATTACCATCTCTCTCTTGATACCAGCTTGGTGGGGCTCGAGGCAGCTGAGGAGATAATTCTGGCTGCTTTTCGTGCCAGATTCGGCGACATTGGGCCGGCATGAAGTGTCACGACTTGGCTGAATGTTAATCACACAATAAGATGAAAAAGATAAGAGTAAGCTTCCCATCCGGTGAGCTTTTCCTCGAAGGAGTATTGGCTATACCCGAAGGTGCCGGGCCTTTCCCAGCAGTAATAGTCTGCCATCCTCATCCCCTCTACGGCGGCAATATGGATAACAATGTGGTCTATAGCCTTTCCGAGGCACTGACACAGGCATCGCTTGCTTCATTCAAGTTTAACTTCCGCGGAGTAGGCGGTAGCCAGGGGGAGTTCGGGCAGGGAATAGGCGAGCAGGAGGATGTGGAAGCCGCCATTTCATTTATACACACGGTAAAGGAAGTGGATTCTAAGAGAATCGGGCTTGCTGGTTATTCAGCCGGCGCTGGCTTTGCTCTTCCCGTTGGCCTTAATGATGTTCGAATTAAGGCATTGGCGGCAGTCTCGCCTCCACTCCGTATGTTCGATTTTGATTTTCTCAAAGACTGCCCTAAGCCAAAACTTTTTATCTCGGGAAGCAGGGATGATTTTACACCCGCCGACCAGTTCCTGGAATTTTGCCAGAATCTTCCTGAGCCTAAAGAGTACGAAAGTATTGAAGGCGCGGACCACTTCTGGTGGGGCTATGAAACTCGCCTGGCTGCTAAAGTGACTGCCTTCTTCACCAAAGTTTTATAGACTTAACCTAACTTCGGATGAGACGTGACCTTAAGAAACAAACTCCAGTATTTCTCTTATCGCTTTCTCCTGCATTCCCAAATATTCATCATACCCTTCTAGATTAAGCTTCCCGGCCAGTATAATCTTACCGATAGGCCTGTCCATAACGCTGGCTAAAATGTAGTTACTCGTAGAGTCCATTAACCTCAGTGCCCATAGTTCCCTCTCTGTAGGCGGCTCCATTATCTTCAGTTCCTCTGCCACTTTCAAATCCCAGGGGAAACTCTTCCTGACTTCTTCAATGTCTTCTTCATCCTGCCAGGGGAATACCTCGGCTAAATACAGCTCATGGGTCTCGGCGTCGAATCTGAAGACTCCTCTGTTAGTGGCCACAGCGGAAGGCCCTCCTCCCACCAGGTTCGCCTTCTTCCGGGCATCACGACTGCCATCGAGGAAACCTGGCTCAGTTATGTAGTCAACCTTTTTCACCCATTGCCGGGGATTAAACTCCACAGTGTAAACTACCCTCCCCGCAGATGACGCTGTATCGCCTCCCCCACCACTGCCATTCATTTTTACTTGTTGTCCAGTTATATAGCTAACATTCACATTTCCATACTTATCCATCTGGGCAAATCCCAGATAAGCTACATCAACGAAGCCTGATTGCTGGTCTAGGAACATCTCAGGAAGACTCTGATGGCACATAGCCATTGCGCCTGCCGAGTTATCGGCCGGACTGATTAAGACAGCAACGCTGGGGAACCCAATATAGCCGGCCTCGGCCACCAGTATGACATTTGGCGTATGCACCAGTTTCGCTACGGCACCGGCCAGGTCGGAAATGCCGATGCCCACAAACACGACTTCTCTATCTATTATTTCCCTGGACCCGGCGCAACAGACAAGCTCGGGAGGTGTATATTTCCTCTTTATTTCGTCAAGTTGCTCTGGCGCATATTTCTCCCTGGTGGTATACAAATGTCCCATTTTCATACTCCTTTTATAGTTTTTATCAAGGTCCCTCAGTCGGGTATCCTGCTTAGCTTATGTTCTGATTTAGCCAGTCTATCCAATTTTTCCCAGCCTAACTTATCGCAATATTCGAAGTGGTTTTTGCAGCCAAAGACCCATTCATCAAGCCATTTTAAAGCTCCGTCACGACTCTGCCTCGGCAGCAAGAGAGCTATGAAGTTTATGCTGTCCACTGTGTAGCATCCAAAGCAACCTGTGGGATGGCAATTAAAGGGCAGGTGGACAACGGCATCGGTACAATAGGCTGGTATTACCGTCAGCCCCGGGTTCTCATATATCTTTTCAGTAGGGACAAGTTCCTCGGTAAGCAGAACTACATGCTTGGCAGCCCTGGCTTTCCAGTAATCCGTTCCTTTAAAACCCCATATCTGTCCATTTCCTCTCCGGTCTGCCCGCTGAACTGAGATGAAGGCAACATCTGGTTTGTAAGCCGGGATGAGGATGAGCGGCTTGTTCTCATACGGGTCATTTATCTCCTTGATCTCCTTATTGTATTTGGGGATATCGGAGCCAATTGAGGAGCGGCAGGGCATGAAGGGGACATTGAATGCCCCGGCTACGAATCTCAATGCAACTTGGAAATTCGTCCAGTCCACTATCTTCAATGGAGGCACATCAGATTTAACTTTATCCTTGGGCGTAGCCAGAACTCCGCCCGCTTCAACCGGGCGTGGTAAACCTTCCTTGAGACCGCGCTCCAGAGCAGGCGTGCCAGAAATACCACCTACCTGGCGTGTAATAGCATAGGCTATGTCTATTCTGTCCAGCATTCCTAGCTCTACCAGCAAATCTATACCTTCAAAAGTTCCACTCTCATCTACAATAGATAAGTGCTTCTTTCCCTGACGTGCTATCTCTCTCATGACGGATTCAGGCTGCCGCCACATAACAAACCCCCCCAAGCAGAATGAATCACCATCATGTAGAAATGTTTCCACTGCTTCCTTTTCCGTCATCACCTTGTTTAATCTCTTTTTATAATCCGCGTCCTTGGCCCTCTCTTCATAATTTATTGTCCTCAGCCCTTTTACTGCCATTTTCATACTGCCTCCTGTTTTTTAGTAACTGCCCAAAAACCTGACATTTTTGATGGCCTTAAACCGGGATTTCCCATTGAACAAACATCGGTATGTATATTCAACCATAAATAAAAAGCGTAGGACTAAGTTATTCTCTCATCTTGCAGTCTAACATTAAAATTGGACTCATTTTGTCAGGTCGGTGGGTCATGCGGTTGTGTCTTGTATTGTGAATCTGGCACCCATTTCAAAGGCCTTCTTACAGTCCTGGGGGAATATTTGATGCTTATGCTTCGATTTTCTGTCAACCAAGGGCTCCAACAGATCAGCCACAATCTTAGTGTAATCATTGACATGAAATGTATCCGTACTAATGAGTGTCTCAGCCTCAGCAGCTCCCATCGCCCAGGAGATTACAGCTTGGCGCATTTTTGTATACTTGCGGTACCACATTTCCATTTGCTGGTCATCAGCACCCATTGTATATATCAAGCCTATTTTAACTTTCCTAGGGAAATTCGACGAATAGCCTTTATAGTTGCAATAAGGATACAATCGTTCGATAAACATCTGCATTTCCGATGTAACTGAATGAAAATAAATTGGCGTTCCCAGGAATAGAGCATCTGCCTGCTCAATTCTTTTATATATCGGCGTCATATCGTCTTTAAGAATGCATTTTCCGTAACTCTTACCCCCGCGTTTCTTGCAGGAATAACATCCTTGGCATCCTTTCATGTTGAGTTCATTCAACTGAATGAATTCTGTTTCTGCCTTTTGTGAAGCTGCACCTTCTAAAGCTTTATGGAGGAGCTTTGCGGTAGCCCCATTCTTTCTTGGACTGCCATTAAAGGCCATAACTAGCATATGCTGACTCTCCTTCAAATTTATGAGTAATATTAGTAATTTTACTCCAAATGATTTCCAGTTGCCCCCAATAGTTATACCACTCCTTAAGTTAGTCCAATGGTTATGCCGCCTAGAATATATCATCCTTTGAGCCTGGGTATCTAGCCCCCAAAATTAGCTCAGTCCAGCATCGACAAATTTGTTTATCGCTATCGCTGGGTTGAGGATTCCCGGCCGGGTGGTTGTGGACAAAGATTAAAGCCGCGGCATTATGTTACACGGCATTCGTTATCAAAGATGAAGAACATCCTCCAGGATACGAGCGGAGTCGTAGACAAAGCCAGGGCACTTATTTTTAAAGACCCCACTATCTCTCGCTAATTTACGTTCATCAGAATTACTTAAGTCATAACCGATCAGTTCCTTGCACTCGATAGAGCCATGAAGTGCTGTGAACTTATCAACAAACTCCTTTACTAACGTGTAGGTTCTTTTTTGAGATTCTTCATCAGCCAAATTCACCTGACCATGCTTCAATCCAATCACCATTAATGCTCCGGTTACAGCTCCGCAGGTTCTGCCCATGCGTCCTATTCCACCGCCAAAACCACAGGCAATCTTTAAAGCCAATTTGTTTTCTAGACCAAGCTGTTCGCTATATGTCGATAATACCGCGGGAGCACAAGAAAACCCTTTTTCAAATTGCTTTTTTGCTTCCTCTGCTTTACTCAATTCTTTCTCCTCCAATCGTATGAATGTAATAGCTCTTTGTCTCCATCATATCTTTAAAGGCTTCATGGTGTAAAGTCTGTTTTTAAATGCGCTACACATAAGAAGGTCAGATACATACACCTTGGCGGATTATGCAGTTGGGGGTCACGGAACTGCGACGCTTTGACCTTGGCCTTTTACGGTGCCGCAGGCTACGCCTTCAATATCTCCCTATGCTTAAATGTACTCTCCAGCGAGGGTTGCATCTTCATCTCCTTGAACCCGGCAAAGTCGATATTTAAAGAAATTTTGGCTTCTAGCCTTTCTTATGCCGTTCCAAGAAACCAAGAACTATCTTATTGCTCTCCTCTGCATCTTCTATGAAAAATTCATGTCCCGCACCTTTTATTATTACCAGTTCCGTTTTTGGTATCCTGGAGGCCAATATTCGAGAATTTTCTAAAGGAATCGCTCTGTCATTATCTCCAGCAATTACAAGAGTAGGCAATTTTATTTTCGGTAAGAGTTCGTACGTGTCGTGGCCCATCATAGCCGCTGCTTGCCTCATGGCTCCATGAGGAGGTGTGGGATATTCGAGGCTTTTAGCTACTCTCTTTTCGACAATATCAGGATTCTTTTCGATGAACTCCTGGCTGAAGAGGAAGGGAATTAACTGCCTTACAAATTCTTCAGGGGTCTTTTTCAAGCGCTCAAAGTCAAAGAGCGCCACCATAGATTCAGGTTTAGGCTGGATACTGCGAACTCCACCGCAGGTAGTACAGCCCAGTATGAGACTAATCACTCTTTGGGGATAATTAAGAGCAAAATGTTGCGCAATCATTCCACCCATGGAAATTCCAAAAATGTGGGCAGCATCGACACCTATAACATCAAGCAGTCCTGCAACATCTCCCGCCATCATCGCCATGGTATAAGGTATGTCGGGCTTATCACTCCGCCCTACTCCCCTGTTATCAAAGGCAATAACCAGGTACTTCTTTGAAAGAATTGGAATCTGCCGGAACCACAGCCCTGAGTGAGCGGCATAGCCGTAAATCAGAACCAATGGTTCTCCTTTACCATGAATCTCATAATAGATGTTGATGTCGCCAACCTTTGCTGTAGACATTTACACCCCCTTTAATAATTTTTTGACTTCAATTACGCCTTCAGTATCTCCTTATGCCTTAGCGCGCGCTCCAGTGACGGCTGCATCTTCATGTCGCGGAACTCGGCGATGGCAAAATCAAGGTGTGCCAGCGCCTCGGCTCGCTCCTTTGGGTAATGCTCCAAGAGCAGTTCGGCAAGCTGAAGGCGAGTGAGCGCCAAATCTGGCCGGAACCTCATCTCCGTGCAGATCCTGATTGCTTCTTGGTAATGCTTGTGGGCTTCATCATATCGGCCCAACAGGGCCGCTGCGGCTCCCAGGTGGCGGCCTGTGCATTTGGTGAGCCACATTCCACTCGTGATGCTGCTGCTGCCAGCCAGTCGGCGAAGGAGCAGCTCGGCTGCCTGGCGATGTCCCGCCAGCACCGCGGCTTCCAGTGATGTGATATCCTGGGACACTGGGGTCTCGTCCTCGACCGAGCCAATGCCGGGGCGTGCTATGACCAGCCGTTCCAACATCTCCGCCACCTCGGCATAGCGGCCCAGGTTCGCCAGGCAGAACAGAATCATCGGCTCAGTGCCCGCATTCCGGGAGATGTTTCTCGAGCCCTGAAGCATGGACTCGAGGGCCCGGCCAGCGTTGCCGAGATACACCCGGGCAGGCAGGATCCAACTTGTCCACACCGCTGCAAACTCAAGGATGCCCAGCTCCTCGGCGCGGGCCAAAATGCGGCGGCGGATTGCTACTGCCTCCTCCAGACGCCCGCCCCAGATGGCCAGGATGGCGTCATTCACCATGGACAGGATAAGCAGGTTCGGTTGTCCGCTGCGCTCGGCCAGTGTCCGCATCTCAGCCATAATGTCTTCAGCGCGGCGTCGCTGGCCCAATTGCAAGAACGTGTGCAACATCCACCACAGTGCCCAGGTAAGTATAGATAAGTTCACGCCATGCCGGGACTGCTCCGCCAGTTCCTCCGCCAGGCGCAGTCGCTCCTCAGCATGCTGTGGCGCTTCTGAGGCGAAGAGCCATAACCCGGCTACCCACCAGTACGTGTCGGGGGCTCCCAGACGACGGGCCAGGTCCAGGGCTCGGCTGAGTATGGTAAACCATTCTGGTGAGGAGCTAACTCCAGACAACTTCACAGTGGCCAGCATGGCATCAGCCCAGGCACGCTCCACCGTCTCTGGTTCGGCATAGCGGTCGGCCCGAGCGGCCCACTGTGCCGCCTCGGGAGAAGTCAACAATGTCGTTCCATAGACTCCTAGCCCCCTCCCCGCCAGCAGGCAAGCCCGGGAAGCCCGCGTGTTGTCGGCGATAGCCTCAGCCAGGGACAGTGCCTGGGGTGCCTCGGTGGCGATAATGCGTTGATGCTCGCCGGCGAGGATTAAGGCATCGCCCAGAGCCAGGAGCAGGTCACACCGCTTGGCCTTGTCCTCCGTGTCCAGCACCTCCTGGACCTTGAATGCCTGCTCCAGCAGCCGTACCGCCTCTCCATAGGCGTAAACGTCCGTAGCCCTTTTGGCCGCCATCTTGCCGTATTCCACCGCCTTCGTAAGGTCGGCCGGGTCGGTGGAATGGGAGAAGTGCTCGGCCAATTCGGTGGCGTGTCCCTCGAGTCGCTTGGCGTACAAGGTTTCGAGAGAGCGTGCTACCTGCTGGTGCAACTTAAGACGCTGCGGGGCAATCATCTCCTCATACAGTGTCTGGCGGAAGAAGGCGTGCGTGAAGCGGTAGCGTACCAGGCCCCTCTGGGAGTGCTCTTCCAGTATCGACAGTCGGACGGCCTCTTTGAGGGCGTTGACAAAGACATCTTCATTTATGCCAGCCACGGCTTTAAGAATCTCCAGGGCAAACTCCCGGCCGATAACGGAGGCCACGGAAAGGAGCTGATTACACTCCGGACTGAGCAGGGACAGGCGCTTGCCGATAACATCCCGCAGCCCTTCGGGGATACTCATCTCCAGCGGGGTATCTTTTGTCGGCCGCCAGCCTCCCTCTTTCCGGGTAATGAGTCCCTCCTCGACGAGATAGCGAATCACCTCCTGCACAAAGAGGGGATTTCCTTCCGTCTGGCGGTGCACCGTCTCGGCGAGTCCCCAGGGGACACTTTCCCGGGTAATGCTCTCCAGCATGCGCCGGACTTCATCCGCATTCAGGCCGCGCAGGAGGACGCGGCCATAGGTAGAGACACGCCTCAACTCAGCCAGCGCCGCCGATAAAGGATGACTGCGGTCTACCTCCACATCGCGGTATGTACCTATTATCAGTAGTCGGGCACCAGCAAGATTACGAGAGACATGAGTCAGCATTTCCAGGGTACTTTTGTCGGCGTCGTGCAGGTCTTCCAGAACAACCATCATGGGCTGGACATTGGCGGCGTTACTTAGGAAGCCGGTGACCGCCTGCAACAGCCGGTATCTTTCCTCTTCGGGGTCTTTCTGGGGTCGGAGTTTAAGCTTGAGCCGTTCCCTTATCTCGGAGACGATGCGTGCCACATCGGCGGCGCCGCTGCCCAGCTCTTCCCGCAGGTCTTTGACCTCGCGGCTGAGCACATAGGAGCGCAGCGCCTCCACGAAGGCCAGGTAGGGCAGCGACAGCGAGCCTTTTTCGTAGCAGTGGCCGACCAGCGTCCGCCCGCCGCGCAGGGTGACATAGGTTGATAGCTGTTCACATAAGGCGGTCTTGCCGATGCCCGGCTCGCCCGTCACCATCATCAGGGCACCCTGCCCCGATATAGCCCCGTCGAAGGCCGACTTAAGCTGTTTTAACTCTGGCTCGCGGCCGACAAATACCCTTCGGTACAGCGGATTTTCAGCGGGGGCTTCCCGCGATGGCTCTTTTATCTTACCTGCCTCGATTGTTTCCAGGGCCTGGAACACAACCGCGGCCGACTCCGGACGTTTCTCAGGGTCTTTCTCCAGTAGTTGCAGAATGAGCGTCTCCAGAGCCGGGGGCAGGTCGGCCCGGTGCCAGGTGGGTGATACCGGCGGCGTATTGATATGTTGACCGATGATGGCTACCGAATCATCCCCCACGAAGGGCGGACGTCCAGTCACCATCTCATAGAGCATTGCCCCCAGGGAATAGAGGTCGGCTTTGGCGGTCACTTTTCCGCCCATGGCCTGCTCCGGCGGCATATAGGTCACCGTACCCACCATCATGCCGGATTGGGTCAGGCGGGGGAGGTCAACCGCCACCGCCAGACCAAAGTCACCTATCTTGGCTGTGCCATCAGCACTGAGCCAGACATTGCCGGGTTTTATATCGCGGTGGATAATCCCCTTGCCGTGAGCATACTCCAGGCCCCGGCAGACAGCCTTGGCGATGCCGATAACCTGCCCAAGGGGCAACCGGTGGTCGGGAGCTTTCTCGATTAGACCTTCGATGTCACCACCAGGCATGACAGGGAGAACGATGTAGGGCTGTCCTTCATGGTCCCCCAGATCGTGGATAGTAATGATGTTGGGGTGGTCGCCGAGCCGACCCATTGCCCGGGCTTCGCGGCTGACGCGGATGCGGGTGGCGTCATCCAGCTTCTCGGTCTTGATGAGGGCAAAGGCAACATCACGGTCAAGGAGCGTATCATGGACAAGGTAGACCTTCTTCTTGCCCCCCTCCCCGAGGAACTTCTTGACCTGATAACGGCCATTGGCAAAGGACGGGGGCATGAGAGAAGGGGAGGACGTTTCAGGTGCTGGCTCAACTAGAGAATGGCCACATTTATCGCAGAATTTGTTACCTTGAGGATTCGCATGTCTGCATTGAGGGCAAGTTTTCTCGGTAATGAATGACTGGCCACACTCTCCGCAGAACCCTGCACCTTCGCGGTTCTCGTATCCACACTTCGGGCAGTTCATCAGCAATACCCTTCCACGAAGCTACAGTCTATGACCGCCGTGCAGGAATGTCAAGCACTGCCTGATTGCACAACATGACGAATTCTGCAGTTGTCTTGTCGCTTTTAAGCGCTAAGTGATAAATTCAATTCTGCCTTTGGTAATCTGGCTCAGAAGACGCCGAAGGGCAAATAACTAAGATCCAAAGCATTCCTGAAATGGCTTAGCAATTACCTGATCACCCCACTGGGTTTGAGGTAATTAAGCAAACAATCTGGCTAAGTGCTACACATCTCAAGGGTAACGAATATATCTTGTGTCTCAGGCAGAAATGAATGAGCAGGAGTCTAATACCTGCTCTGTCCTCCTCTACTAGGTCCACCGCGTCTTCTGTTGCCGTAAGACCCACCACCTTTGCTCTCAGAAGGTGGGCGAGCCGCGTTAACAATAAGCGTCTGGTCCTTCAGTGCCTTCCCGTTGAGGCCGGCAATTGCAGCTTGACCTTCAGACACCACTGCCATTTCAACAAACCCGAATCCCCTGGGTCGCCCACTGAATTTGTCTGTTATGATGTTTACAGACGTCACTGCTCCAAAAGTCGCAAATTCCTGACGTACCTCTTGTTCAGTTACCTCATCAGGTAAGTTACCCACATAAATCTTCATACTAGTGCTCCTTTCGCTTAATCTCGTAATCCTTGCCTAGAAAATGGCGGTGGGACTTTGCCTCGTGCAGAATTCCATTCATTTGCATCATCCTTTGAAAGCGACACACCAGGGAATCCTGGAATTCACCTTGACGTATCGAGACTCCCATTGAGATGACACGTCACCACATTCTACAAACATACACGAGCCAGGCATCCCCGGCCCGTGTATGTTTATGGTCAAACCGGCATTATCTACTCTGTCTGACTTTATTGTAGCAATCGCTACAATAGACTGGCCTGCCATTGGTAGGCTCAAAAGGCACTTGGGTCTCTTTGCCGCACTCGGCGCATATGGCAGAAAACATTTGGCGTGGGAGCCCGTAGCTGCTACCACCACTTCCATTCCGCTCCGTCTTCCTTGTCTGGCGGCATGAGGGACAGCGCTTGGGCTCATTAGTATAGCCCTTGGATTGAAAGAACTCTTGTTCCCCAGCGGTGAAGCTGAATTCAGTCCCACAATCGGAACACTGGATCGTTTTGTCTTGAAAACTCATTGGATGACCTCCTTTCTCAAAAATTTTAGTTAGAGCCTGGGTCATCCAATACTTGATATGAATCTAAAGAATCCTAAGAAGCTTGTAATAACCTAAACTTAAACCACTAAAATACATCATACACCAAACAAAACATTTTGTAAATAGCCTGTTAAGATTGTCAAGTCCCGCCGTAGCTCTATTCGAGGTCTACATCTGCCCCAGGTGTTATGGATGGCAAAGGAACAATACGATGAAAAGTGATGTGGGCAGAAAGAGCTGAGATTCAAAGCATTCCTGAAATGGCTTAGCAATTGCCAGACCACTCCACTATGTGGACTGTTTCTCTATCTCAAACCTTCCGCGCCCGTATTTTCATTGTAAGGCCAGGTTTTAGCGCAAGTTCATGATTAATCTGTATCCGATTTAGGAGCTGTTAGCGCGACATACACCACCGGTGGTTTTCTTGATGTATCCCGTTTGAGCGTAAATGTTTCTGGATATTTTTTAATGAGAGACTGTAATTGCTGATGACCGTAAGTACGGGGATCAAATGCTGGATCCAATTGCCGAAGAACGGAGCCCAATGCCGCCAGATGAATCCACTCCTCTTCTTTTGCAGCTAGATTGAACCCTTCGAGAAGAAGGTTTAAAGGGTCAGATACTTCAGATTTCTCTTCTCTTGCTTCTTTCCTGCTTATTTCCTCGGGTCCAATTAGATTTTCACAGTAGATGAACTGGTTGCACGCGTTGGTGAAAGCTTCTGGAGTCTTTCTATCCCCCACTCCAATAACGAAAAGGCCTGCCTCTCTTATTCTTGTTGCCAGTCGTGTGTAGTCGCTGTCGCTAGCGACAAGACAGAAGCCGCCTACATTGTTACTGTGGAGTAGATCCATCGCATCAATTATCATTGCACTATCTGTGGAATTCTTGCCAACCGTATACCTGAACTGCTGCATGGGCTGAATTGCATGTTTATGAAGCGAATTCTTCCAGCTATTCATGTTTGTAGTGGTCCAGTCTCCGTATATCCGCTTGACCGTTATCAGCCCGACTTTGCTGACCTCTGCCAGGATTTGAGGAAGAAGAGACGCCTGGGCATTGTCACCATCAATCAGTACTGCAAATCTCAGTTGTTCAGATTGTTCGTCCATTGTGCACCTTTTTGGTTATCTATTGACGCCAAACCATACAGAGACAAAGTCTATGTCGTTTCTCAAGTTAATTAACCACATATCTATGGAATCTTACTCCGTATATACCTCAAATAGCAAGAGGTAATAAAATGATGATTTGGGTAGCGCGTGAACTAGGGTATCAATTCGAGCCTTAAGGCGTCTCAACAATAAGCCATGGCCTATTGCTTTACGCTTCGCCGGGCAGAGGAGATGTCCCTCAACCGTTGCGCCTGGGTGAGCAATTTCTTCCTCAGCCTGATATTCTCAGGTGTCACTTCAACCAGTTCATCCTTATTGATAAAATCAATAGCTTGCTCCAAGCTCAGCTTCACGGGAGGAGTGAGCTTTACAGCAATGTCGGACGTAGACGACCGTATATTGGTCTTCTTCTTTTCTTTGCACACGTTGATGGCTATGTCCCGTGGCCGTGAATTCATCCCCACTATCATACCTTCATAGACCAGCGTGCCTGGTTCAATGAAGGTGAGTCCCCGCCCCTGGGCATTATTAAGGCCATAGGTGACAGCTGTGCCCTGCTCCGATGCTACCAGAACACCGCTGCGAGTCGAGACTATGGCTTTCCGCCAGGCTTCATAGCCAAGAAAAATGGTATTCATGATGCCTTCACCACGGGTGGCAGTAAGAAAAGCACTACGGAAACCAATGAGTCCTCTTGTAGGTATATGGAATTCCAAACGTACGTTATCATGGCCATCGTTGCTCATATCAGTAAGCTGAGCTTGGCGCTTGCTCAGCATCTCGGTCAAAACTCCAACATGTTCCTCTTTGATATCAAGGGTAAGAGCCTCCACGGGTTCCACAAGGTTGCCGTCAACTACTTTGGTAATAGCTTCTGGCCTGGAGGCCTCAAATTCGTAGCCCTCGCGGCGCATGGTCTCAATCAGAATAGCCAGATGCAATTCTCCTCTACCTTTTACCAGGAAGGTGTCCGGGCTATCTGTATCTTGTACCCTGAGGCTGAGATTAGTTTCCAGTTCCTTGTAGAGTCGTGCCCTTAACTGGCGCGTGGTGCTGAAGCGCCCCTCGCGGCCAGCGAACGGTGAGGTGTTTACTCCGAAGGTCATTTCCACCGTTGGTTCGCCAACTTCTATGCGTGGTAGAGCTTCAGGCTGCTCCGGGCTGGCAATGGTATCTCCAATGCTGACTTTTTCGAGGCCGGTCACAGCTACTATATCACCCGCCTCCGCCTCTGCTACCTCCAGGCGTTTGAGACCAAGATATGTAAGTACTTCACTAATCTCATAATGACTTAGACTCCCATCAGCACCTAGACAGACTACGGGGTCGTGGGCAGCAACCTTGCCTCTCCAGATTCTACCAATAGCTATTTTGCCTTTGTGGCTGTCATAGTCCAGGTTAGAAACTAGCATTTGAAATGGTCCACTTTCAATTTGCGGTGGTGGTACTGCTTCTAAAATGCATTCGAAGAGAGGAGTGATGTCTTTGCCTTCAATACCTAGCTCGCTTACGGCTGTACCTTCCGTGGCACTGGCATATACTACCGGGAAGTCAAGCTGGTCAGCGCTGGTAGCTAATTTCAAGAATAGGTCCTCGGTGAGCTTAAGCACCTCTGCTATCCGCGAATTCTGTCTGTCTATTTTATTGATAACCACAATGGGCTTTAGACCCTTTTCCAGAGCCTGGCGAAGCACAAACTTAGTCTGGGGCATGGGACCTTCTATAGAATCCACCAGAAGCAGGCAGCCATCAGCCATATTGATGACGCGCTCTACCTCACCGCTGAAATCAGCATGCCCGGGGGTATCGATGATATTAATCTTGACTCCCCGGTAAATCACGGCGGTATTCTTAGCCATAATGGTAATGCCTTTTTCACGCTCTAAAGCGTTCTGGTCCATTATTAACTCGCCTACTTTTTGGCTATCCCTGAAGACCTTGCTTTGCTTAAGCATGGCATCTACCAGAGTAGTCTTACCATGGTCAACGTGGGCAATAATAGCTATATTTCTTATGTCGCTGCGATAATTCATATACGTTAGCGAAATCTTGCCTCTATCCAGTCTTATTTATGGTCCATACCTATCACTGCGACTCTGTTGTCTTCAGTCTCCTACGACCGGGCCAGCGTTTTTTGTGTCATCAGTCAGGCCTGTATTAGTGTAGCATTTCTGTTTGGAAGCGGCGAAGGTAAACGTAATTGCGAAGACACCACATTCTATAAACAGACACGTGCCGGGTATCCCCGGCCCGTGTCTGTCCATGGTCAAACCGGCATTATCTACTCAGTCTGACTTTACTGTAACAATCGCTACAATAGACTGGCCTGCCATTGGTGGGCTCAAAGGGCACTTGGGTCTCTTTGCCGCACTCGGCGCATGTGGCAGCAAACATTTGGCGTGGGAGCCCGTAGCTGTTACCACGACTTCCGTTCCGCTCTGTCTTCCTTGTCTGTCGGCATGAAGGACAGCGCTTGGGCTCATTGGTATAGCCCTTGGATTGAAAGAACTCTTGCTCCTCAGCAGTGAAGCTGAAGTCAGTCCCACAATCGGCACACTTGAGCGTTTTGTTTTCAAAACTCATTGGATGACCTCCTTTTTCAAAAATTTTAGTTAGAGCCTGGGTCATCCAATACTTGATATGAATCTAATAGAATCCTAAGAAGCTTGTAATAACCTAAACCTGAACTATTAAATACATCATACACCCATTATTAAGATTGTCAAGTCCCGCCGTGGCTCTATTCGTGCCTTAAGTCCGCCTCAAGCGCTAAGTAATAAATACAATTCCGCCTTTGGTAATCTGGCTCAGAAGACGCCGAAGGGCAAAGAGGTAAGATTCAAAGCATTCCTGCAATGGCTTAGTAATTGCCTGACCACCCCACGGGGTTCGAGGAACTTAAACGAACAATCTGGCTGACTGAACATGATTTCAGCCATTCACACCAAACGCTTGGTTTTTCTACCCCCATGAAGTACATTGAAAAGAGACCTGTCCAAATATGTTTCGTGGTGTTCGCCATGAGGTAAGCTGCCACACCTTATAGAAACTGCAAGTTGGTTTTGATATCATGTCAGAGCAATGATTGAGGCTAGGCGGCCGCAGAATACTGATGAACTCGAACAACATTTTGACGAAGCTCTGTCAAGGTTAAGAGTGTATGAATTACCCTTGTCTATAGCTTTACATGTTTCCTTGGTTGCCTTTGAAGAATTGCATTGTACAGCAGTTGGCCGTATACCCGAGCGTTTTTCAGCTTCAGCTGCCATGTTGCACTACAAGGGTGCGCTCGAAATCCTTATACCTAATTTGTTCAAGAGATGCAGACCGCAAGAACCTCTAGAGGAACAGCTAATTGTTACCAGCAACATAGTGGGCACAGTCACCGATGCTCTTCATTTCTGTGAGCGATATCACTTCGCGGTCCATTCTTACACACTATACCATCAAAAACAGTTCACAGGGTCGCTGAGTGGACGAGTGGTTGATTTTCAATATTCCAAGGACGTCAATCTCGGGCGTTCCTCATTGAGTCTGCTTCTCAGCAACTATCATGAACAAAGGATGGTAAATCAATCATGGTTATCTGGCATGTTGCCACCGTCGATTGCCCCCAACAAGAGTAAGGAAGCTCTGGTGAAACGAATTAAGTCCACAGATGTCAGGGCGATACTTGACTCGACACCTGACGAAGTATACATTCCAATCCGGGAAATAGTTGAAGCAGCGATACCGCGACCAACCATAGACACCAATGCCAACTGCGGTAGTTACTCCATCGGTGATTGTTACAGTTTCTGGATTGAGTTCATGGTTCGGATGTTGGCGTACAAACAAGCCTGTGAAGAGAAGAGTAGGATAGATGACTCGTTCAATCTTTTGGAGCATAGAATACTGCGCCTTACTTTATCTGAATTGTCTGCAATACTGGCTAACAGAAGGACTGTGGAACATGAGGTAGCTTTTTCGATATTATCAGACCTCGTTTTCAACAGTACAGCAAGTCGTCCAGATATACTTGTTCAACCGCTGGTACCCATGCCGAATACCGGAATAATATTGATAGCCCCGTCGCTTATATTCACTAGTAATTGGGAGGTGTGTGTCTTGCGGAATTGGATCAAGTTATACCCAGATATATATCGTAAAGTCATTGCAAGCAAGAAGGGAGAATTAGCGAAATCATTGGGTAGTGCTTTGGCCTCCAAGCACTTTGTTACTTCCGTCAATAGAAAACTAACCGATGGGAAAGGACAAACGATGACTGATGTGGACGTAGCCGCTTTTGACCCTTTTGACGGACTACTTGCTATATTCCAAGTCAAGTGGTTAATCGAACCGGATTCAACAAGAGAGACTATTCGGACAGATGCGGAAATCTCCTATGCTATTGAGCAATCAATAAGATGCAAACGTGAGTTTGAGCACGATAGGAGCAGGTTTCTCAAGCAGGTATTTCCAGATTATGATATAGGGGTTCCAGCAGTTAAGGAACTCAAGTGTTATGTCGTCGCCCGCGGTGATATGGGAAGCAAAGATGACAAAGAGAATGATATATATGTAATCGACTATTTGCTAAGTATTGATACTATAACCAATTCCACTAATGTCCCTCTGCGCCAGATACTATCGTGCGTCATGGATAAGCAGGTAGAAATCTCAAATTCAATTGAAGAGGGCGCCCATCTACTCAAGATTAAACTTGCAGGATATCTCCTACGCCTACCTGGTTACGGAGCAGTTGCAAGGCCGATCGTCAAGAGAAGTCCAAAAACTGGACAGCCACGTAGAAATGATCGATGTATATGCGGCAGTGGCAAGAAATACAAGAAATGTTGTCTCGAGCTTGCTAGCTACGACGAAGACATCGTATGAACAACCTGGCTTTTGGTTGTATTCACTGGCAGAGCAAATTGTACAAAAGGAAGGATTTTTGAGCTAGAATCTACCAGCGCCTATTATTAGCAAAAATAGCCGACCCTATGTCTGAATGTGCTTAAGTTCGGTACCCCATTGGTCCAGTCCACCGAGGTAAAAAGGAATATCCCTCAATGACTCTATCCTTTCCCTTTCCTCCTCTGTCGTCTCTCGAACAACCAGTTGAGCCATCGCAAACGTGAATTCCGAAAACTTTTCATATGCCTTCTCTGTGAATTTATGTTCGCCTTTCCTCAGGCTATTCATCCAAGTAATTATCCAGTGCATAAATACCAAGGGGATTGAGAGGTCGTCAATGTCTTCCCAGCCTGTTATGAGCCCCCTCTTGTCAAATCGTGATTCTAACAACCTGTCGCACTCACCTCTACAAGCCCAATATACATCGACTGTTTCTACTTTGTGACCTTCGACCACCCTATTTGCAAAACCAAATATTCCATTTCTCTCATCCATTAAATCCTTGCCGCAGACATTACACCGAATTCTAAGAGGTAAATCACCTACTGCTCTCGGAGCAATATGCTCGCGGGTGTACCTTGCATAACTCTCGGGGAAAAACCTTTCAAACACCCTTTTGAGCGCAGTATTCTCAAGTAGAGCCCGCTCTATGCGTTCGCAATCATACACTTCTACGCCGAAATCTTCTTTTACGCGTTCTAAGGTTCCCGAGAGGCCGGAGCTGGGTACAGTGGAATAAAATGCTATGAAGCCATTGGCCCTGAACTTCCTCAATCTGCCTATTATGTCCACTTCCTTACTGTCGTACACGGCTTTCTTTGAGTGCGCATAGTGCTTGCAACTGACAAGCCATCTATGCTCACCCGTGCCTAGCGTACCGATTCGCCTTTCAGTAAGTATTAGGTCTCTTCCTGAATCAGGTCCTCGGTCGGGTCCTTCTTCAGCCTTCACTCCCATAGCATCGAAAAACTCTCTAGTAAATAATGCCCACTCATCCTGACCTGCCTGACCGCCCTTTGATGATGGTATTTCTCTAAAATCTATTATAGCCATACTATTACCTCCCACGCCTAAATATTACGACATATCAAATCTATAGTACCTACTTGTTCTATTCA
The DNA here is from genome assembly GCA_903884455.1 of uncultured Chloroflexota bacterium. Classification (GTDB taxonomy): domain Bacteria; phylum Chloroflexota; class Dehalococcoidia; order GIF9; family AB-539-J10; genus RBG-13-51-36. Next base: position 35,997 of record CAISEW010000012.1, read on the forward strand.
ATGCAACATCTAAATCAATCAAAATTGTGTGTTCTTTGCTTCGGAGTTATCGAGTAGCAATGCCAGAAGAAAAAACACAGACCTCTTTTAACCTGTGCCTTTATCTTACTTGGTAGCGGGGTTGGATTCGAACCAACGCCCTCTGGGTTATAAGCCCGGGCAGCCTCAACTAAAGATGCCCCACTGAACAAGGTGACGGATTCTGCAGTCTTCTAGTTGCTTTTAAGCGCTAAGGGATAAATTCAATTCCGCTCTGGCTTAAGCCCTTTCCCCCTCTTTAAGGCTTAAAAAGTCCGAGTTATATTCTTCAATTAGCCCGGCATCGGCAAAGCTGAAGTATCTATTCTCGCCTATGATGATGTGCTTTATCGCCTACTGCAGCACACTACGTCGCCTAATTAGCAACAACATGACAAACCGTATAGTTTAGAATTACCCAAGAATTAGGTATGTAATACAGTTCAAGTCCAGTAAGTGGGGGGTACTGGACGACAGACAGGACTTTATGCTATTGTTCAGCTTTAGTGTATGGTCGAACCAAAATCACATGATTTGTTTGCCTGGATTACGTAGGTTACCCATAATCAAGAGTGACCCAAGCCCATAGCATCTCGATGCTGCTAATTTCATGATGTAGTCTACAGAAAAGACAGCTCGCTGGAGGATAAAGAATGAAGACAGAGAAAAGAGAGGACCGATCGGCTTCGCTGGCTGAATCCCAACCTGCGGTCCCAGTAGAGAGAACCCTTGCCCAAGACCTGTTCGATGGGGTTGCCCCTTCGTACGACACCTGGGCGCAAGTGCTTACTTTCTTTCAGTACCTTCCTTGGCGTAGGTTCTTAGTCTCGCAAATGGCTCTTCGGCCGGGAAACCTTGTGCTTGACGTATGTACCGGTACAGCCGGTGTTGCCATGGAGATTGCCGACCACCATGATGGCCGAATCGTGGGGCTCGATGTTAGCCACTCAATGCTGCAAGCTGGCCTTAGCGCCATCGAGAAGAGAAGCCTGGACGGCAGGGTCCAACTTATCCAGGGCCGCGCTGAGCATTTACCCTTTCCTGATGAGACTTTCGATACGGTTGTCTTCACCTACCTGTTGCGTTATGTCCAGGACCCGGATGCGACAATACGGGAGCTGTCTCGGGTACTGAAACCAGGCGGGGAATTGCTCTCGCTTGAGTTCGGCATTCCAGAAACCCTCTGGGTAAGAGCTCTATGGCTTATCTACAATAGGGTCGTCATGCCCATAATAACCATCCCCGCTTCAGGAGGTTGGCATCGTATGGGCCGTTTCCTGGGTCCGAGTATCTCGGACTTTTGTCACCGGTATCCTGTTGATCGCCTCGCCGCAATATGGCGTGAAAACAGCTTCTCTGTCGTGGAAATCAAGCACCTGCTTCGAGGCGCGGCCATAGTGATGTGGGGAACGAAAGGAAGATAGAGACCGATCGCCAGCCGTAGTAATTACCTGCACAGAGAATTCTAATCTAAAGAGGCACTGACAATATACGTGTGCGGTTTTCCAGTCGCCTTTAAGCGCTAAGAGTCCCTTTCCTAGCCTTCCTAGTCATGGATAGCAGGGTTAACAATACGATGAATTGCTGCCCACGAAAGGTATATAATAAGAATGTACGTTATTGCGAGAAGCTACTAACCTATATTGGAAATGCTGATGACTGACGATGAGGTAATACATATTGCAGTAGCTCCTCCGGCCAACCTCGATGCAAACCTCGTAAGAAGTGTGGCAACCGTTATCAACAAGCGCCCTTTCCAGACACGTCTTCTTCTGGCCGGTGAGGTGCCTAAAGTCATTGCTCACTACGACAACATACAAATAGCAGAATCCATAATTCAAAATCTGCGAAACCTGGGTCTTGTTGCAATTGCGTGTAGAGATTCCGAACTTCGTCAGTTTCCACAAACCTTTAAGGCGCAAACTCTAGAATTCAGAGAGAAAGAAGTTTTATTCCGAGACAGTGCTGGTCGTGAGAAAAGGATAGCAGAAAACAATATCTTCCTGGTTCTTGTGGGGAGGATAGAAACTTCCGTGGAGGTAGAGACTACAAAGCCCAAGACTAAGTTTAGTTTGACCAAGACATTGGTCATGGGCGGCATCCCAATCTGGGAAAGGGTTGATGAGAAAACCACAACTCACTCTACTCAGGCTGAGTGTTTCGCCAGACTCTACGAACGAAAATCACCAGATCCTAGCGTAGATATCCTTCAACACCACATGAATTATTCTTTCTTAGGAGCAAAGGTAGCTGCATCCTCTTTCACAAACTTTGGCACCTTTGTTCTGAAACTCCGAGAGGCATTCCCGCAGGCGATTTTTGATAACAGGCTAGCGAAACCTTCCGCGCTAACCACATCTTCCAGCCGGGTTTGGGAAGATATTGAGATAAACTGCAAGTTGATTTACTTATTCCATGTAGTGACCAGCAGTCAGCTTGGTAATCCATAGGATAACAGAATGGTTTTTTGTGACCATAGCTATCGGGAACGCATTGAAGCACTTCTGAAAGTAGCAGCCTGTCAAACATGGCAACGGGTCATGTGCGCTTCCTTCTTCTCCTCACAACATTTAACAGCACAACGACAAAGACCACCACGGCAAGAGAAATGAGAATGATAGTCATGGTTGATACCCCTGATGGTTGTTGGACTGTCACCGTTGCTCTCACGGTGTCGGAGGTATAGGAATTGCCTAAGGAATCCCAGTATTGAACTTCCACTTCAAGTATGTAGGGCTTGGGCACAGCGTCAGCATCAACACTTATCCTGAACCTGGCTGAGCCACTTTCGCCAGACTGAAGTGTCCCGATATAGGCGGTATCATCAGTGGTTGAAAAGGGAGCAGTGGCAAACGGATTGACAATATTGATCCTGGCGACGGCATCTTTTGCCTCGTAGTCGCCGGCGTTTACAATAGGAATGGTGATAACCTTCTCAGACCCCGGAGTAAGACTGCCATCCACCTGGATAGTCTGAACCTCAAAGTTCAACTTGCCCACTACCATTACACCTACGGTCAGCAGTGACTGTCTTGGCATGTCCCTTTCATCCTTGTATTTGACTAGGATGCCGACAGAGGAATCCTTAGCAATCGCTTCTTTGGAGACCGACATCTTTAACTGAGTAGTAACCGAACTATTCCCAGCAACATCTCCCAGAAAACTGGCTGGGCCAACAGGGGAGATACTAGTTCCCTGGACTATTTCAGCAGTAACGCCATATGCCTCACTGGCTCCACTATTCTGGATGTCCACCGTGATAATGCCTGTCGCTCCGGCCCTGACTCCCTCCGTCTGGGTGACTACTGCCGCGAAATAAGTACCGACAACCGTTATCGATATCTGCGCTTGCTGCACTCTACTGCCCCAGTGAAAATCAAACTGGGGCGACGCCCCCCCAGGATTGAGCCAATCAACATCGCTGAGATATTGGTATTCCAGTTTCAGGTCAAGCTTATAGGTCCCGGGCTGGACATCTTTGTGGATATAGAGCTGGAAGGTAATTGGCTGCGTAGTAGACATGCCCCTGGACAGTGTGCCAATGAAGGCTGCCCCACTTATGACTTCAATTGAAGACGACCCTGATGTCAAAGTGACATTGACACCTACAGCGGTTGTGCACGGCGGCACCAGGGCGACACCCGTAGCGGTAAGATAGCCCAGTGCCATGACCTGGTCGGCTGGGTCCTCAACGTCTCCCGAAAAAGTCCCTATATTCTGAACCATTATCTGGAAGGTCCCGACCTGCCCCACTGTGAGTTCCTGGCTCCCCACCACTGTCACCTCTAAATTAGGTTTCCCCGCTACCGCGGCTAGCACGGGCGCAGTAGTTCCCACAACCGAGGCAAGCAAAGCCCCTACTAGCGAGATTATCAACCAAAAACGCATTTTATTAATCATTTTTTCCTCCGTATTTCTGGCACTATTCAATAATTAGCTTTCTTTTATCTGGTGATAGCCCTGTTAAAAACGGGTATGGCGATCACCGTGAAGACGACACCGAAGCCAACCATCACCCAGACTTCGGTCATCATGCCCGATATGCCTGTGCCCAGCACAACGCACTTCCGCAGCGCTTCCACGGCGTAGGTTAGAGGCAGTGCTTTTGAAATCCACTGCATCACTACTGGCATTTGCTGGATGGGGAAGAGTGCGCCGGACAGGAAAAGCATTGGAAAGGTCAGGGTCATCATAATTGTCATGGCAGTTTCTTGCTGCGAAGCTAGTGCTGATATCATGATACCAATGCCAATAAAGGAAAAAACCGTCAGCAGCAGGAGCAACGCGAGAAGGCCATAACTGCCGTGAACTACCACCCCAAAAAGCACCACAGTGAGAATCAATGCAAGTAGTGCCTGCAAAAGTCCTCGTACCACCTGTGCAAAGCTCTTACCCAGTATGATTGATAGTCGACTGATGGGAGCCGATATGATGCCATCGAGTGTGCCCAGTTCTCGCTCTCTTGATATCGAGCCGGCCAATCCGGTCATCGCCGCAAACATAATCGTCATCGCCATAATGCCGGGGGCCACAAACTCGAAGTAGTTAGGCTTCCCAGCGACGATGCCCTCCGTCTCAACGGTGAAGGGCACAACTAATTGCTGAGGGTTGGGAAAATTTGGTACCAGTGCCGCCACCTTCTGGACAATCAGTTGGCTTGCCATCGCTGACATAAGCCCATTAATTGTGCCAGTAATGCCGGCCGATACTTGCGGATTGGACTGGTCGGTTATAAGTATTACCGAAGCCTGTTCACCCGCCGAGATTTTGGCTGAAAAATCCGCTGGGATAATAAGAGCACCACTAATTGCTTGGTATTTGATTTGGTCTACAGCGGTCCCCTTGCTGTGCAAATAGGTAATGTCGAACATTCGTTCATTCTGGCTCCGGCTCATTTGTTGCAGCGCCAATACTACTTGGCCACCCATCGATCCCTCATCAAGATTGACCACGCCAAAAGAGACGTTCTTTAAAACATTCTGCGAGGGAAAGATGAAACCCACCATTAGCATCATGAAGATGGGCATAATAACAAAGGAGATAAGCATCATGCGATCGCGGGCGAAAACTAACAGGTCCTTTATCCCGAGGCGAAGGCTGTGCATAATCAGACCTTTTAAATTTCCAAACATACCAGTCATCCTTTCTTACCTCACTCTGGAGGCTCCGCGCCAACGGTGCCCCCCGACTGAAGGAACATTTGCAGCTACTTTATCTCTTATCTCTCGCCCCGTGACATGGAGAAAGACATCTTCCATAGTCGGTAGTACGGTGTTGATTGCGCGGACACTTGCTCCCATAGCGCTGAGAGCACTCAGAATCGGGGCAATATTATCGGTGTTGCGTGTATGAATTCTGACGCGGTAGGTATCCGATCGTGTGACCGAAGCTATTGATTCCATACTCTTAAGCTGGGAGAGCATCGGTTCATTGAAGTTCGCTATTTCCACATCTATCACAGTGGTATTATCACCAGAGAGAAGCTTCTTCAGGTTTGTCGTCGTGTCCAAAGCCACTATCTTAGCTTGGTCAATAATGGCTATCTGTTGGCACAGGGTCTCAGCCTCAACCATATCGTGGGTAGTCAGCACAATCGTGATGCCTTCCCCTTTCAACTCCAGAATAAATTCATGTATGGCATGCGTCGTCTGTGGGTCCAGACCGAGAGTCGGCTCGTCCAGGAAGAGCACATCGGGGTGGTGGAGCAGAGCGCGGGCAACGTTAATTCTTTGCTTCATACCCGTTGAGAACGTGCCTACACGATGTTTACGCCATGCTTCCATATGAAGGCGTCCAAGCCACTTATCTATAGCCTGTTTGATTTGCTCTTCGGGTAAATTATTCAACCTGCCGAAAAGACTGAGATTCTCTTCAGCAGTTAGCTGGTCATAAAGGATAATCTTTTCGGCGACCAGACCAATGTGCCGTCTGACCTCGTCTTGCTCCTTGATTATGTCAAAACCAACCACCCGGGCACTACCCTCACTGGGACGCAGCAACGTACAGAGCATCCGTATTGCAGTTGATTTACCGGCCCCGTTAGGGCCAAGGAATCCAAATACCGTCCCTTTTCCAACTGTAAATGAGATGTGGTCTACAGCCGTGAAATCGCCAAAACGCCTGGTCAACCCCTCAACTTCAATCATGTTCATCTTTGATTCGTCCTTTATAGGAGTCCGCTGCCTTGATAAATGCCGAAAGCCCCTGAGCGAGGGCAGAAAGCTCTTCTAAACTGAGAACAGACAGAATATGGGTCATGTGCTTGATTCCAACCTCTCTGAGGTTAGACACAAGAGCTTTTCCTTTGTCCGTTGCCCGCAGTGTCATCTCGCGGCGGTCTTCGGGATTCTGTGTTCGGCTGACCAGCCCCTGCTCTACCAGGCGGTCAACAATGCCCGTTACATTGGAGGGGGTCACTCCCAGAGCCTTCGCCAGTTTCCTGAAATTGGTGCTCCCCTTGTTGGCAATTAAGAACAGACTCCTGAGCTGTGGTAGGGTAAGCCCTGAATCAATCCAGATAATGTGGGCATGCTGTCCTATAATGCGGCCAACCTGCCGCTCCAACTCAACTATTTCCTGAATCAATTGTGACCTGCCCATACTCAGCCTCCTGGTTTTTTGGAGAGCAAATTACTAAACATTTGGTTAACCATAAACCTATTGTTGATAGTTTAATTTATATTAACTACTTTTGTCAAGTCCATCGGAAAAATAAAGGACATGGAAAAATCTACTACATATTGGGGCGATTTGTGACCCACAATGTCACCATTGTCTTCATTGGTGACATTTACACAGAAATCTGGGCGTGACAAAACCCTAGACCATCAACACATCCAACATGCAGTTGACTGCCCTTCGTGCAGATGTTATCATTTCACTATATGCCTGTTAATTACTGGGCTACTCTAAGGTATAAAGGAGGACAGCTATGAAAATTCTGAGAGGCAAAACTCTGTTGCATTTGTTCCTCGTTCTGGTTATCGCAGTTTTAACCGTCACCGGCTGCGGCGCATCAGGAGCGCCAACCATTCCACCGGTAGACACTTTTGTCATCCCCTTCGAAGACTTCTCGAATAGTGGCACAGGCGGTCTCGTCACTTTAGCCGGAGGCAATCAATCCAACTGGGATTATGCGGCATTCACCGTAGTCTACTGGGGTGCAATCCTCGTAACAAAACTTGCCGTGCCGGTAGCAGCATTTCGTGCGTCCTTCCAGCATACTCCGGTGCAGCAGGACGATGGCTCATGGGTCTGGTCATATTCGGTAATAACCGGCAACGCCACATACACTGCAGAACTGCACGCACAGTTTATCACGGAGGGAGTCCACTGGGCGATGAACATATCAAAAGAAGGCGAGTATGAGGACTTTCTGTGGTATTATGGCGAATGCAACCTCCCCGCAACCGAGGGCTTCTGGATTCTCAAGGAGAGCCCGGCTGACCCAACCGACCTGGTGGGAATAAACTGGTCCCGCAATATCTCCGCAGGCACACACGCTATCCGATATACAAACATAGTCCCCGGCGGTCCGGAGAACGGAGGCTATATCGATACCCAGTATACTAAAGGGGTTCCCTACGATCACATCTGGGATATGTACAACAAGAGCGGGGATAACCATACCTATATCGAATGGAGCAGCACTACCGGAGCAGGACGTGTCAAGGACTCCAAGCACTTCGGCGATGACAACTGGCATTGCTGGAACAGCACCCGAACGAACGTTACCTGCCCATGATAGCCAGCGGTATTCTCGCTGAATAGAGCCCTGCGGAATTGCAAGGACTTTATATCAATTTGCCTGCTGCAAATCAGGTATTACATGCCGAAATACTGCCTATCTCTTCCATACCTCAGGGGTGCAGTACATTTTTCCTAGACAGGAGTATAATTCAAGGTTAAATTCATTATTGTTTAACGTGAGAGGAGATTGCTATGTCCAACGTTTATGAGAGACTTCGTGAAAGATTGGATATGTTTCCCCAGGGATTCCCTAAAACTGAAAGCGGTGTGGAGCTGAAGATACTACAGCATCTCTTTGCTCCGAATGAGGCCGAGATAATGCTGGACTTGAGGCCCTTCCCGCCAGAAAATGTAGCGGCAATCGCAGAGCGGACAGGGAAAGACAAGGCTGAACTGGAAGAAACCCTGTACGAGATGTCGAGGAGGGGGCTAATAATGCGTTATAAGGCGCCTGACAACGAGCTTTACTACGCCCTGATCCCCTGGGTAGTCGGAATTTGGGAGTTCCAGTTGAATAACCTCACCCCTGAAAACATCAAACTTTATGAGAAATATTTCGAGGAGGGGATGGTACCTTTACAGCGAAATCGAAAAATGGGGGGACTCCGCGTTATCCCTATCGAGACAGAGATAGAGGGGAGCACCGAGATTCAGCCCTACGAAAAGGTATCACAGATTATCGAATCGCATACCAGGTTTGCCGTCGCCGACTGCATTTGCCGGAAAGAAGCCAGAATGCTTGGAAAGGGGTGTGACAAGCTGCTGGAGGCGTGCATGAGTTTCGGAGCGTCAGCCGACTTTTACATTGAAAATGGAATGGGCCGGGAAATTTCGAAAGAGGAGGCAAAGAAGATACTGATGAAAGCCGAGGAGGACGGCCTGATTCACTGCTCCACAAACAGCGCGGGCAACAAGGTATTCATATGCAACTGCTGTGGCTGCTGTTGTAAGTCTTTAGCACATATCACAAAATACGGTAATCTCCAAGCCATAGTAAGGTCAAACTACTATGCCACAAAAGACCAGGAGACCTGTACCACCTGCGGCACCTGCGTGGAGCGATGCCAGGTAAATGCCATCAAATTTGAAAATGACTATACCGTCATCGACAGGGATAGGTGCATTGGCTGTGGGCTCTGTGCATCTACATGTCCCACAGGGTCAATCACCATGGTTCACAAATCACCTCAAGAGGCTTCTGCAATTTTCTCCGGTGGTAAAGCATTGTTGCAGGCAATGGGCAAGGAAACGGATAAGGTATATCCTTTCGAATAGGATTAGAGACCTGCTCCTCAAGAACTGGTCAAGGAATCGCTGTTCAGTCAAAGACCAGTGTTGAGCATATGGGTTAACCTGTAACTACTAGAAATATATGGACATCCCTTTCTCAAGATGGTACCTGGCAATCGAAAAACGGAGGTCACGCAGACATTTCGATCCAAATCTACCCATAGCACCAGAGGCCCTGGCAGCTCTGGAAAAGGTCTGTAACCAGTTCGCTCCATTTCCCCATGCTCGGTCACGTCTTGTAACTGAATCGACAGAGAGCGTTTTCAAAGGCATTATTGGAAGCTACGGTAAGGTCAAAGACGCCCAGGCGTTCATTGCTTTTATTGGAAATATGGATGATCCCTTTGTCCAGGAGGAGGTCGGCTACACAGGTGAGGGAATCATCTTAGAGGCGACAGCTTTGGGGTTAAATACGTGTTGGGTTGGCGGCTTTTTCAGACCGGAGATCGTGGCCTCTCTTATAGAAGTGAGCAATAAAGAACGGGTACTGGCCGTAACTCCAGTGGGCTATGCGCGGGAGTTTGAGTCATGGGAGGAAAAATTGATGACCGGCTTTGGTCGGTCACATAATCGTCTGCCACTTTCTAAGTTAGTTAGAGGCTTGCCATGGGAGAAGTGGCCCGACTGGGTAAACATATGTCTTGAAGCTGCCAGGCTTGCTCCTTCTGCTGCGAATCGTCAACCATGGAGTTTTGATGTACAAGATGATGGTATCATAGTTTTCGTAAGGACTAGGGGGCCAGTGTTCAATGTCTCTAAACGTTTGGATTGCGGTATTGCGATGCTGCATCTGGAAGTAGCTGCTGTCGACTCTGGTTGTAAGGGGGAATGGGAATTCTTACCATCCCCACAGGTAGCCAAATTCAAGATTCGTTCCTAAGGTGTTCTTCTGGAGTTGACGCCGGGTGGTAAGTAACATTAGACTGTCTGTTACCCAACATTCCTGATAATTGTTGTCTCAGCAACCCGCTTTGTTATAATAGAACAATACTCGCATATACAGTGGCCATCTCATTCAACTTCTAGTGTCCACAAACACTTATCAAAACAGTATTGAAGAAAAAGCATGAATGATCAAACCAATAAGCTGTTAAGGCTAACCAGGAAAGACCGTGATGCCGGGGCGGCGGTGCTGGGGCGGGCTTTCACGGAATATGAGTTGCTCCGGTACTATTTCCAGGATGAGACGGAACGGCATGCAGTAGCCGTTACGTTCGGTTTCGTTGCACTTTCTGTTTCTCTTAAATATGGCGAGGTCTATGCGTCCTCAGCGAAGATGGAGGGCATATCAGCCTGGTTACCACCGGGGAAGGCACCTTTTGGGGGTTGGCAGATTATACGCTCGGTACCACTTTCGGTTCTTTTCAGGTTTGGACGCCAGGGGGCAAACCGAATGCAGGCTTACGGTAGATATGTAGATAACCTGCATCGCAAGCTGGTTCCCTACCCTCACTGGTATTTGCAAATCATAGGGGTGGATCCAAAATATCAGGGACAGGGATTTTCCAGCCGGTTAGTGAGGCCGGTACTGGAACGTATCGACCGGGAGCGGATGCCATGCTTCTTGGAGACGAATACTGGGAAGAACGTGGCTATCTACCGGCGGTTCGGATTTGAGGTTGTTTCAGAGGATAAGATGCCGGGAACGGAAGTGACGAGCTTTGCCATGTTGAGAAAAGCACATACCACGTGAAGTTTCCAAGTAGCTAGACATAATGAATTCCTCGCGACAGTTAGTGGACTGATCTCTCCCCAGTGCACATAACTCGGAAATGTTCAACTCAATATACCCAACAGAATGACGGATTGCGCTGTTTTCTAGTCGCCTTCAAGCACTAAGTAATAAATTCGATTCCGCCTCTGACAACCCGGCTCAGAAGACGCTGAAGGGCAATGAGCTAAGATTGCCGAGTAGCTTACTAAGGTACGCGTCAAATTGAGCTGTCATACCAAGGCTGTTCTCAAGCCCGACGACGGAGCCTGCGACAAACTGCTTCGATGCGTGTCAGTGCTTCGTCAATATCTGAGGATGAGACCATGCGGTGAGTAACCGCACGGAACGGGCGGCCGTCACGCAAGCCTATCTTTATCCCTGTTCTATCAAGACCTTCAACAAACTCGACGACAGACAACTCGGGGGAGAGATGGAACATCACGATGTTTGTAGGTATGTCGTCCTGGGCCAGCGTTATTCCTTCGATGCCTGTCAGCCCTTGTGCCAGACGTCTGGCATTCGAGTGGTCTTCAGCCAGGCGGTCTACCATTGTTTCCAGTGCCACGATGCCCGCAGCTGCGATAACTCCCGCCTGCCGCATGCCACCGCCCAGCATCTTACGGAACTTGCGGGCTCGCTCAACAAAATCTTTGCTCCCGCACAGCAGCGATCCCACCGGCGCACTCAGTCCCTTCGAAAGGCATAATGCTACTGAATCCGAATTCTGAGCCAGTGCCCACGCCGGTACGCCGAGAGCAATTGTGGCATTAAAAATGCGGGCGCCATCCAGATGTACCTTTAGCCCGCGTGTGTGGGCCAGATTGCAGACTTCGTCTGTGTAGTCTGGCATAAGGACAGCCCCACCACAGCGATTATGTGTGTTCTCAAGACAGAGCAGCGTAGTCTCCGGGTAGTGGATATCCTTGCCCCGGATTGCCCGGTCAATATCGTCTAGATTGAGACGTCCGCAATTATCAGTAGGCACGGTGTGCATAATTACACCGCCCAGGGCTGCAGCGCCACCTACTTCGTACCAGAAGATATGTGCCTCGTCTCCCACGATGATTTCGTCGCCATGCTTGGTATGGGTGAGCACGGCGATAAGATTACTCTGGGTGCCGGAGGTGGTGAAAAGCGCGGCTTCCTTGCCCATCATCCCCGCCGCCATCGTCTCAAGCCGGTTGACCGTAGGGTCTTCACGATAAACATCGTCCCCTACTTCCGCCTCAAACATTGCCTTCCGCATCTCAGGTGTGGGATGAGTGACAGTGTCGCTACGCAAATCAATTACTTTCATCTCTCATTCCCTCATGTTCCCACCAGGTCAATCGACGGATAACCGCCCGCTTGTTGAGCCTTCTCAAACAGAAGCTTGGCCACAGCTATGTCCTCAACGGCAATTCCAGTCGAATCGAATATAGTGATAACCTTGTTATCTGGTCTCCCTTTCTTCTTGCCCACAACCAATTCGGCGAGTGTTCCGTAGACTTCACCAATACTATAGATACCTTTCTGAATAGGGACGTTAATCTCCCCGCTACTGCTTGCCTGTTTCATGTCATCGACAACGACAATGGCCTCCTTCAATATCGAAGGGTCCAGTTCTTGCTTACCTGGCGCATCGGCACCGACTGCATTTATGTGAGTTCCGGGGACTATCCACTCTTTCTTGATAATAGGACTACGCGAAGGCGTCAAAGTGCATACGACATCCGATGCCACCGCCTCTTGAATGGAACAGTTTTTGACCGAAAACTGTGAGAAAGAATGCATTAGTCTATCCACAGCAGCTTTGGAAACGTCAAAAGCCTTTATCGAGATGGGGTTAAACAATTCGGCATGAGCCAGTATCTGCGTGTGTGCCTGAAAGCCAGCACCGATAATTCCAATTGTATGCGAATCTCGTCGCGCCAGATATTTGGAGGCGATGGCCGCTGCCGCGCCGGTTCGGTAGGCTGTGATTTCAGTAGCGTCCATTATTGCCAGGGGATACCCTGTTTCTGGGTCACTGTAGATTAAGATAGCCATAATCGAAGGTAGACCAAGAGATGGGTTTTGAGGGTGGACGTTTACCCATTTCACACCCGCACATCCCGGCAAGGCGGCAGGCATTGCCCTGAAATCACCCTGTTCAACGGCCAAGTATACTTTGGGTGGCATCTTTCCCTTGCCTTTGCCGCACATCTTGAAAGCTTCTTCTACCACAGTGATAACGTCTGACATCCTGATCAGGGTTTTGATGGCGTTTCTATCTAACAAGAGTGTCGGCATAAGCTACCAAATCTGATGGCTACTGAAGAAAATTTCCTATTGACTTTACTCCACTTTAACAGCATGGTCAAGACACAAATCACTTCCTACCTGTTTGTGACCTTTTGAGCTATTTGTACCTGCTTTATTGGAAATCAGCGCGCAAAATCATAAATCCTGACATTGTTATCTGCCGCGGCACGTTTTGGATAGTTATTGCCTGCCTTCTCGAAAGAAGGCCTTCGGGAGTTACAAAAAAAGGCTTCCCGCACCGATGCGGTCATCCAGTATTGTGACGGATTGTGCAGTTTTCTAGTCGTTTTTAAGCGCTAAGTAATAAATTCAATTCCGCTCTGGCTTAAGCCTTCTTCCCCTCTTTGCTGAGACTGAAAGTTTATTCTATTCTTATTTCAGATGACTACCATCGCAGAATGGTTTATTGGAGCTTTTCCCACAGCGACACAGGGTGACTCGATTACGGGCTTCGTAAGGTTTACCATCTGCTGATTCAACCGGGATACCACCCCGCACCCAGATGGGTCCCATCTTCTTAGCTTGAGTATCTTCCACAAGACCGATCGATGGTTCGAAATTTGGTTCAATAGCTTTGCCATTCTTCTCCCAGGCCACCAGCCTGCCGGATGGACAATCGCATATTTCTTCAATAGCTGTCTGTTTAGCTTCAGAATTACCGGATTGTTGTGTGAGCTTCCAAGCACCCCCGGCACGGTGGCAGAAACGGGCTCCAACGCATAGTTCTTGGACGTCGGTCAATTTCAGACTGGGTCCGTTTATCTCAGAAGCTTGTTCCATATATGTTTTATGGTTAGCAGTCTCAGTGCCATCAAACTTGACTCTAGCATGACTGCCATCACAAAAGGGTTTATTCTGTGAATGTCCGCAGCGGCACAATGCGTAGCTTTCCTGTGGCGGATATTTCTTGCCTTCTTTCCAACCGTGACACTGGTCGTCGTTATCAACGCAGATGACCTGTTCCGATAGCGGAATCCCGCCTGATGCCAAGTAAGGTCCATTCTTTGTAACCTTGATTTTGAATTTATTTTCGTTCTGAGTGTCGTTTTTTGCTTGCTTCATCCTGCTATTCTCCTTATGCCCCCTTATCTCAATTGTATAAATTTTGTCACAACTATCGAATATAGCCAAAGATTTGGTGAGTATTTTGGCAGTGGACAATCCTGAGGAATTGGTGAACAATAGCAACCGTTATGAAATGCTGCCCGATTAATGGTGCTCTTCGGCTTCAGCCTTTTCGGCCTCAGCCTTTGTCTTATGCACCGTCTTATCAGGATGGTTCGGAGGTGAGTAAATGGTGTATAGCTTCAGTTTAGCTGTCTTTGAGGTGTTGATGACATTATGATAGGTACCTGCCGGTACAATGACGGCATCGCCGTCCTTAACAACGTGTTTTTCTTTTCCTTCAAAAACAAATGTCGCTTCGCCTTGCTCAATACGAAAGAACTGGTCTACCTTGGGATGTACTTCGTTGCCGATTTCTTCACCTGGCTGCAAGCACATTACTACAAGCTGGGCATATTTCCCAGTGAACAAGACTTGTCTAAAATAATTGTTGGCAAGAGTCTGTCTTTCAATTGACCCAACATAGCCTGCCATAATTTCGCCTCCTTTTGTTATTGATGACCTCACTGTAGCACTGACAAGCGCTCCGGTCAATATTGCGCAGGACAATTCCAGGGACACCCTACCAATCAGGCCTGCTACAAATCAGGTATTATGACCCCAGAATACCATGGCAAAATTAACAATCCGATGAAATGTGCCTGACAGCCAATTTGGCACTCCAGGAGTCTTTAGCGTTATTGAGTGGTTTTTCTACTGGGCTCTACCCATACGCTTGTCTTTACCCACTGACTCAAGGCCAAGTTGGCCTTTTCCACAAATGATTCCTTATCTGTGGGGGTGATCGCGATGCTCATTCCTTTATTTATCGCTATTTCTACATAACTCTTGGTTATCGTGGTGGTAAAATTGACATTGAAAGACAACCTGCTTGTGATTCTTATTGCCTCTATGTTCTGAAATCCAACTTTGACTGAGAATGGTCCACCCAGCACTATGCGTAAATGATTTTCGTACACCTGATATTCGCGAGGTAACACAAACCACAATATCAGTCCAATTATGAAAGCCTCAGTTAGTAAAGCTAGACTACCGATAGCGTCACCCGTGGACCATAAATAAATGCTCGACGCCAGTAATATCACGGGTATTATCAGAATAAGCTTCAAAGGAAGCCCATATTTAGGCTTATCTTGATAGAGCAGAACGCTTTGTGAATAGTTCACGCGAATGGATTGTAACACACCGACAGGTCCTCTCTCTATTCGGACGTATTAGACATCCTCAAACCCCTCCTATTGCCCGATGGCGACTATATCACTATAATATTCAAGTAAAACTAGACTATGTTGTACACATTTACTACTCGAAGTGCTGGTAATTAACATGCGCAGGCGTTTCTCATTTGTTATCTACTTAGCTATTGCATTGGTGGCGCTTTCCGCAACTGCATATTTCATTGATTACCTCATTTTTCGTGATATTCACCATATATTTATCTATTTGGTCGGGGACCTTGCCTTTCTGCCCCTCGAGGTTCTATTAGTGGTGGTTATCATCGAGCGTCTCCTGACCCGCCGAGAGACGCAAGCTAAACTGGAGAAACTCAATATGGTGGTGGGAGCTTTTTTCAGCGAACTGGGCAACCACCTCCTTCAAGACCTCCTCAAACATTTCGATAACCGTCTGGAGATTTCCAGACACCTGAATATTACTGAGAGCTGGACAAAGAAAGATTTCCAAAAAGCTGTCGACTTTGCGCACCACCTCAGAGTTGAGGTTGACTGCCGAAATATAGACCTCGGCGGGCTCAAAGCTTTCCTAGCGCAGAAGCGAGAGTTCCTGCTAACGCTGCTCGAGAATCCCAGCTTGCTGGAGCATGACCGTTTTACCGACCTGCTCTGGGCAGTTACCCACCTGGATGAAGAGCTTGAGGCAAGACCATCGCTTACTGGTCTTCCTGGTAAGGACCTGGAGCACATTGCTGGTGATATCCAAAGACTGTATGACCACCTGGCCAGTGAATGGTTAGACTACGTTCAGCACTTGAAATCGAAGTATCCTTTCCTTTTCTCACTAGTCCTGAGAACGCATCCGTTCCAAGAACATCAGTCCCCCATCATAACCTGATAGAACCGGACTGTGTTATCTCCAAAGGGATAAATTCAGTTCCTCTTTTGGTAATCTGGCTCAGAAGACGCCGAAGGGTAGAGAGCTAAGATTACAAGGTAGCTTATTAGTATTTCTTGTCTCGGTCAATGCAAAACGAGGAACTAACCAGAGTGGCTGTTTGTGCAGCTCCCTGCCTTAGCTTTCTCCCTTCTTTCGCAAAGTAAAGTATTTCTCATTAACTGTCCAACACTTGGCAAACAACAGCCCTCCTATCCTAGCCTTTGGCATTTCTTGCCCGCTCGCGAACTTTACCAATGATATTCTGCCTCTCTACGAAGTCTGTCGTATGACGACCTGCACTGAAGACCTCGTCTTCCAATGCCACCCGATGAAAGGGAAGATTTGTCTGTATCCCTTCAATCCTCGTTTCATCCACGGCTCTCTTCATCTGTGATATGGCTTCATCTCTTGTTTTTCCCCACGTTATAAGTTTAAGGAGCAATGGGTCATAATAGAAAGGAATTTCATATCTCTCATATATTCCTTCGTCAATGCGGATCCCTAAACCGTGCGGCAGATGAAGACCGGTTACAATCCCTGGACAGGGGAGAAAGTTGCGTAAGACATCCTCTGCCGTAATGCGGCATTCTAAAGCGTGGTCACGGAGGTTGATGTCGTCCTGAGCGTAAGGTAACTGCTCACCAGCGGCAATTCTGATCTGTTCTCTGACGATGTCTATGCCAGTGGCAAGTTCCGTTACGCAATGCTCCACTTGCAAGCGGGTGTTCACTTCATTAAAGTAAAACTCCTGTGTATCCGGGACGTAAAAGAATTCGACAGTCAACGCGTTGACATACTGTAAAGTCAGAGCTATATCAAGGGCAGCCACTGCCATCTTCATCCTCAAATGCGGCGAAAGAATATGGCAGGGAGATTCTTCTATCAGCTTTTGAAACCGCCGTTGTATGGAACAATCTCTCTCACCTAAATGAATGATATTACCATGGTTATCGGCAAGCACTTGAAACTCTACGTGCTTTATCCCGCTGAGAAGCTTTTCAACATAAAACGAGGACACGCCAAACAAAGCCCTGCCTCTGTCCTCCACAGAGCGGACAGCCCTTATCAGCTCTTGCCTGTTTCTGGCAACAATCATGCCGATCCCGCCGCCGCCACCTGAAGGCTTAACGATAACCGGATAGCCAATACTTTCTGCTACTTCCTCAACCTGTGCCAATCTCCCACTAGCTGAGTTCGTAAGAGTCTTATCGTAACCCGGGACTATGGGTATCTTAATCCTCCTCATTAGCTCGCGGGCATTCTGTTTTGGTTTCGCCTTGTGCATACACTCGGCAGGCGGGCCAACAAAAGTAATTCCTTGTTTTTCACACATTTCGACAAAGTCAGGATTTTCGGCTAGAAAACCATATCCAGGGTGAAGAGCTTCAGCCCCGCTCCTTGTGGCGACTCCCAGAATCTTTTCCTTATTGAGGTAACTTTGTACTGCTTCTCCTGGCCCGATGGGATAAGCTTCGTCCGCAAGCTTCACATGAAGGGAATCAGCATCAACATCGGAGTAAACTGCCACTGTTCGTATTCCCATTTCTTTACAAGTTCTCATTATCCGTACGGCTATTTCGCCCCGGTTGGCAATGAGGATTTTGCTAAACACAGTCGTCTTCCTCCTTTCGTATAAGGTTTAAAGGCATATTATCTGTCGCTCGAATTCTACTAAGAAAATGCCAAACTCGTAAAGCAAACAATCTGACGAAATATGCAGTTTTCTAGTCCCCTTTAAGCACTAAGGGATAAATTCAATTCAGCTCGGGCTTAAGCCCTTTTTCCCTCTTTGAGGCTTAAAAATTCCGAGTTATATTTCTCAATTAGCCCGGCATCGGCAAAGCTGAAGTAGCGATTTTCGCCTATTATGATGTGGTCCAAGACCTTAAGCTGGATTGTGGGGCACGACAACACACAACTTTTGCCATTTAGGGTGCGTGTTTAATGTAGCATGGTCACAATACAACATTTCCAGTTTGTGTAATGAGGTAACAAAACAGGCTTTTGTGCAATTTTACGTTAGGTACACTCTGGACCTTTACCTCGCCGCCTTATCATCCATATAGCCACTGCCACTGAAAGCAGCGCCAACAAGCCTACTATAGCCGTCTTCTCCGCCGGAGAAAGCTCTTCCTCTCTTCTCTGTCATTGAGAAGAGCGAAGCGGTTGCGAGGCTGCGGCGTTCAATTGCTGTATGTATCTGCTCCAAAAAGTTTATGGACGCTTACAGATACTTGACACAACAACAATTCTGCAATATTATGGGGTGCACGGTTAAAAACACAAAGGAGGCAAAAACATGGCAGTTACAATCAATTCCAGCCTCAAGGAGCTACTTGCCGACCCGAAGGCAAAAGCTATACTTGAGAAACA
>CAISEW010000013.1 GCA_903884455.1 uncultured Chloroflexota bacterium
GTGTGTAACTTTTCTCGTTCTAGTCCAGTTAGACGTCGCAGGGGCATAGCTAGAACTGAATCAGCCTGGGAGGAGCTCAAAGAGAGCTCTGATTGTAAATTAACACTAGCAGTGCTGCCATCAGCAGAGTTAGTCAAGATTCTAATAACACTTGGCAAATTCTCTAGAGCCACAATTAATCCATTGACCAAATGCAAACGCTGCTGGGACTGTTCTAGCTGGTAACTGTATTTCTTTCTGAGGGTTTCTTCTCTGAATTTGAGAAACTCATTAAGTAAAGTTTTAAGAGAAACCTGGAGAGGCTTATAGTCAACTAAAGCTAGAAATATCGCACCAAAATTACTCTCAAGAGCAGTTTGCTGGTAGAGAGATTGTAAAATGCGCTGATGATCTGCGTCTTTTTTTAGCTCAATTACAACGCGCATTCCCTGGCGATCACTCTCATCGCGCAGATCGGCAATGCCTTCAATTTTACCTTGGTGACCATATAGTTGCTGTAGCCAAAAGCAGTGATGTCCTTAAACTCCTTACCGTCTGCAACGAGCTGGGCAATTTCCCTCTGTTTATCGGTCCAGCGTAGGCTTCCTAGCATTTTCAAATCCTAGCTTCTCATCTCACTTTTG
This sequence comes from uncultured Chloroflexota bacterium, assembly GCA_903884455.1. Classification (GTDB taxonomy): domain Bacteria; phylum Chloroflexota; class Dehalococcoidia; order GIF9; family AB-539-J10; genus RBG-13-51-36. The sequence continues at coordinate 624 of CAISEW010000013.1, forward strand.
ACTTTTGGCTCTCTACTTTTGGGTTTTCATATTACTTCTGCTTTTGCTTTTGGTTTTGGGTTAGGTTCTGAGTTTGGTTCTGGGTTTGAACTGCTAACTTCTGAGTTACAGCTTCTAACTTGGAACTCACAGCTCATAGCTAGCGACCTATGATTTGAAACTAAGAACCAAGAACTGAGAACCGAGAACTAGATCGAGTAGATACTGAACTGGATACTAGTGGAAACTGAAGCGGAACTACAAAGTAAATCTTGAAGACACAATCTGGCTGTTTGTTATGTTATTAATTAATGTTTTGTCTTGTCGGGTTTACCATAAGTCTGACCCGGCTTGGGTGTTGGGGGAAATGGCTCTCCCTTCACTACTGTTCTTTCCTCTCCAGTCTCGCCTCCACGAGGTCCAATAATTGGATACTGTCCGGATTCCTTCGCTTTTTCACCAGGCTTATGTTGTTCAGGCACTTTTTACCCTCCTTACCAAGCAGCTTTGTTATGTTAATTTTACCAAAATATCCGCATCCGTTCAATCAGTAGTGAAGTCAGGTCCCCTTGTTCCTCAAGGAAGTGAAACAGTTGATAGTTATCACACGAAAAGATGAAATGTTACTTCGTTGCACACCAAGATATATCGTTGCTCTTAAACTCTATAGTATATCTTTGACGTTGCACAAAAGCTGTTGACAGTTCCTTAGATAGCAGTATAATGACTTATATCAGAATAGTCTCTATAATACTCGCCTCTCTAGAGGAGGCAGGTGGCAGGAATGACTAGGCCGCGAGATGGATTGTACGTATGGGTAACCTGGTTGTCGAAATTAATGTCTGGGGAGGTGCAATGCCATTGGAGCGCATGGTTCAAGACACATTACACTGATTACAGAACGCAGCCAATTGATGCACGACTCGCCAGTTGGACAGTGGAGCATAACCAATATCTCGCCGAGTTAATCAGAAAGAGAAAGTCCTTGGGGGAGATCACATATAAAGAAGACCAAAACAAATTTCGAGTAAGAAGGACTTCTGGTCTAGTGATAGCGGGCAAACCTGATTTAATAGCTTACAATAAGACCACAGGGCAATACACGGTCTATGATGTCAAAACAGGCAGTCAGAGGCAGAGTGACATTATACAAGTTATGCTTTACTGTTATTGCCTGCCATATGCATCCCCTATCTACAAAGGCAAGATGCTAGATGGATGTGTGGTATACAAGACAGACAAGATTGAAGTGCCATCGAAGATGATAGATGACGCTTTTACCAAAAAGGCGATCTATTTTCTGAATATAGTAGAATCTCCTAATGCTCCCGACAAATGTCCGAGTTCTATTGAGTGTGAATATTGCGACTTAAGTGGTGATGATTGTCCCGAAAAGATGCTGTCGAGTGAGGTCGACGACGCAAAACAACCAGAGGGAGAAATACCATTGTAATGCATGGAACATAACGAAGGGGAACCGTCATGGGGATTATTGACGAAATCAATCAGTTAGTTGCAGATTGGACTCTTGATGAGTCACTCGCATCTCTTCTTAAGGAAGTGATGGACCAGCAGCTCATCGAACAGCCGGCTCGTATAGACTATCACTACGTTACTCATTTGACTAATCCTGCCCAAAGATTCTTTTCTATAGCATACCCTGAGGTGAGAAAACCGCCAGCACTTGCTAGAAGACTTGCTCGAGGAAAACAGTTGCATAGTTTTGCCGGTGTTTGGTTTCGGAATCTTCCAGATTTCGTTGTAGAAGAGGGGACGCTTGACGGTGCTTGGGTGGGACTGCTTGGTGTCCGCGGTAAAATCGACTATCGTGTAGGGGATTCAATATTTGAACTCAAGACAAAGGATAAGCTACCTGAGACGCCGGAAGAAATCCTTTCATCCTATCCGCAAGATTTGGAACAGCTAGTCTTTTATTCCGTCATTCACCCGTCTGGCCCTGCGGTCAACTATCTTATTTTCATGAAGAATTCTGCACCGTTTAACCTAAAAGCTTTCAGGGTGATAACCGAAGATGCTGGCACAATAAAGTCCATTTTGGTGTCCAGAATGAGAGCTCTTAGCAAATCTTTTAAGACCAATGACCCCTCACGATTAGGTCGGTGTCGGTATTACGAGAGCGGTTGTGCGTATCGTGTTTCTGGTTCCTGTCTTTGTGACGGACTCGAACCCCTTAACGTCAGTGCATTACAACGCTCGGTAGTAATCAATTTTGACGAAGCCTTTACCAAGCTATTAGAAAATGCCAGAGATACACACGGGGGTTCAAGCACTTTTTCTTTATCGACAAGGGACATAATTGCTCCAAGAAAACACTACATGGAAGCGATATCTGGTTCGGAGTCGCTATACGAGGGAGACGAAAAAGATGAATATAAGGCATGTGCGTGGGTATCAATGAACAAGCTGAAAAAGCATCACGGAATTGACTTAAGCAGGTCGGAGAAGCAATCGGTGATTGAATCTCAACGTGAACCACGCCTAAGGGTTGGTTTTCGATGGTTGAAACTCAAGAGCTCTATTCATCCGTCGGGTGAGATTGTTCCGTACCTGCTGAACATCAACCTCTCGCGCAAGCCCGCATCCGCACGGAATCCCCATGAATATCATCTTGCCGAGTTGGGTATAGTATGTGCAGCCTATGGCAAGGGCAAAGGAGTAATAATAAGGGTTTGTCCGAATCTGGGCAAATTAGTCCAGGTCTTTCACGTAACATATCAAAATATAGACCGCATTAAACAGAGAGTCACAGAGACTATTGACAGTCTGGAGAGAGCGGAAGAGAAAGAAGATTTGCTATCTCTGCCACCGTGTCCACTATTTATGAATGATGGCGGAAAATGTCCGTTGATGAAAGAATGTCATTCTGGGGAAGAAAGCGGCTGCACATTATAGAGGCTGAGTTTCTAAAATGTCTCTCAACGAATTCTTTACACGCACAAGGGTTCATAGGGTAACAATTTGACGAAATGTGTAATCTGAAAATGGTGCGTATAGAATAGTCGAATGCGAAGCTATTTGATCGAACCTACGACACAACAGCAGTATCATCTGGATGCTGACTCCCTCGCATGTTGTGGTGAAGTGTTTTCCCGGCGTCAAGCGAGCGTCTGTATGCCTGGTTGCCTATGTACACATCGGTCCGGGAGACCGCTATCTGCGCACAGGTAGTGGCATCGACAGGATAATCAGCGCTTCTTGGGCGGTGTGAACTTCGGTAGATCAGCCCCATCGCCAGACTTATCTGGTCGTAGTCCGCCTTTATCCTTAACTGGTCTAGCGATGTTCCCTTGTTTCTGTGTTGGTACCCCTTTCATTCTACCCTCCTCTATCGATACTACCTTCAGTATAGCATTCGTGTCAATTGACGCGCTACATGTCCTCAGGCGTCATTTACAGCGCATAACCGATGGAGTGGGAGGCTACCCGATTATGCTGTCAAGTAAGCCGCTCGTGTTGCTCAAAGAGCTCATCAGCTAAAGCGTAGGGGACATTGAGAAAGAGGAGTTTGATGCTCCTTTTTCTGCTTTCTACACGTTTAAGGAATCTGAGGGCACGGGGTTATAGGTGGAAAAACACTGCGAATGGCACTTCGAAGCATGTCGTCAGGCGCTCAAATACGGCATTGATTTTAGTAGAGCCCAATCCTGGTGTATAATTAATGCATACAAGAGGAACCTGTTTCAGTGTGCCAACTGCATCGACATGTGGACGGGGCATAATGACTATCACCAAGGACGAAGCTAGGCAGAAGATAGTGGAACTGGTAGCCAAGTACCAGGCTCTCATACCTGCTCAGATCAAGGCATTCAACGAGGAGGCGACAAAACAAGGCTTCATCCTGCCACTCTTCCACGCTCTCGGTTGGGATATCGAAGATACTTCCGCCGAAGTACTGCCTGAATACAATGCATCTAAGGGTAGGGTTGACTACGCCTTCAAGCTCAAAGGTGTTGCGCAGTTCTATACTGAGGCGAAGCCCCTGAAAGCTGACCTCACAAATCCCAACTTCATAAAGCAGGCAGTGACCTATGCTTACAATAAGGGTGTCACTTGGGTCGTGCTCACGGATTTTGAGAGATTCCGGCTGTTCAACGCACAAACCGGTACTTCGTATATTAATCTCAGCTGCCAGGACTACATCGCTGAGTTCGATCGGTTATGGCTCCTTTCGAGGGAGGCTGTGAAGGATGGCCTCCTGAACAAAAAGGCGGAGCAGGATGGCGCCCTGCGGCTCTCCATACCCATAGAAAGGCGATTGTTCAGCCAACTCCGACAGTGGCGTGAATCTTTGTACAATGAGTTGTCCGCATTCAACCGTAATCTTACTGCGCCACAGGTCGACCAGATTATTCAGAGGCTATTCGATAGACTCATTTTCATTCGCACTTGCGAAGACAGGAACATAGAAGAAAAGCGACTGCTGGCTGCCGTACACCAGTGGAGTTCCGCCGGTCACAAGAAGCACACTCTCTCAGAGGCACTCAGGCAGATTTTCCACGAGTTTGACGGCTATTACGACAGCGAACTGTTCGCTCCTCACGTAATTGACGATGATCAATTGTTTATAACGGAGACAACCATAAGGGACATTCTGAGCGGCCTGTATGACATACCGGGTGCGATTGCAGGCTACGACTTTTCCCTAATCGACGCCGATGTGCTTGGCCAGGTCTACGAGCAGTACTTGGGTTACGTGGCTACCGTGCCTAGACAGAAGCTGCAGACCCAGATGGTTTTGAGGCTTCCAGGTAAGACTCCGGTTGAGTTCACCGAGAAGAAACAACACCGTAAAGATCAAGGCATCTACTACACACCTATGTTCGTAACAGACTTGATAGTAAAGATGACTGTCGGGCTCTTCCTCAAAGATCATAGCCATGAAGAAATATGCGGAATGCGTATTCTCGACCCAGCTTGTGGATCGGGTTCGTTCCTTATCAGAGCTTATGACGAACTACTGAGGTACCACGCTTCTCACGGTGGCAAAGATGTGGGAGACCTTTCTCAGGACGAACGCTTACCGGTACTCAAACGCAGTATTTTTGGAGTCGATCTCGACGCCCAGGCAGTAGAGATAGCCCGCCTCAACTTGCTCTTGAGAAGCCTCGCAGAAAGAAAGAGGCTTCTCTCCTTATCTGAGAATGTGAAGCAAGGGAACTCAATAGTATCTGGAACACCGGACTCGCTCAAGAAGTATTTTGGACAGCGCTATAAAGCTAAACACGCATTTGACTGGGCATCGGAGTTTCCCGACGCAATCAATGCTGGCGGATTCGATATTGTCATCGGCAACCCGCCTTATGGCGCGGAGTTTGACCTGGGTGACAGAGCATATATTGATGATCAATATCCACATAGCAAGGATAACAAGAACAGTGCTATGGTCTTTATCGAGAAAGGCCTCAGCCTCACGAAAAATGGCGGTTTTTTTAGCTTCATAGTCCCTAAATCCCTCGCGTATAGTCAGAAATGGCGGAGTGGGCGCACAATGCTCATGAAAGAGATCGGCTATGCCTACGACACCAGCAAGGCTTTCAAAGAAGTGCTGCTGGAGCAGATGGTAATCGTAGTATCCCAGAAGTACGCTTCGTCACCGATATATCAGGTGGCGTTCTTGGATGAAAGTGGACCTTCGAATCCAACCAAGATCGCAAAGGATGTTTCTAAGGCAACTGATACGATCCCACTTGGTATAAACGAAGATGAGCTGGCGATATTTGCTAAAATGACTTCCTCGAATGTGTTCATGAAGGACGTCAGCAAGACGGCGCGAGGGCTTCCATTCCAGAGGTACCTTTCCAAGGGAAACACGGGAGAACCTGTCTACCGAGGCGACAGCGTTGGACGATATACCCTTTACCCATCCGCAGAGAGTTTGAATGATGCAGCTCTAGGAAGTGCTGTCGACAAGGTGTCGTTTCTGAGGCAGCCAAAGATCATGTCTCAGCAGATTGTTGCTCACGTTCTCAAGCCTGTGGACCACATCGTGCTTATGTCCACCCTCGACGAGAAAGGAGTTCTTGCGCTAGACACAGTCCAGAATACTGTGGTGACGGACAGAAGATTCGCCATTGAGCTGGTCACCGGCCTATTGAACTCTACGTTGTGGTCTTGGTACGCGTACAGGTTCATTTTTAGCAGAGCAGTCAGGACAATGCACTTCGATGGATACTATATTGGGAAGTTCCCACTGCCCAGTTTGGATAAGTCCAGTCCTTTCTGCGAAGCCGACCGTAAGGACCTCATAAAGCTGGTGAGAATGATGACGAAATGGAATGAGGGACTGCTAATGGTGAAAGATCAGTATTCTTACGAGAGAGACGAGCTTGGCGAAAAGATAAGGAAGACTGATCGCGAGATCGACTCTATCATCTACCGGATGTATGAGCTTACTGAGAGTCAGATGAAGCTCGTCAAGACTGGAATGGGCAGGGAGGATTGAGAGGAGACCGTCGGATATGAATGGGCCGGTTCGTTTCTTGGTAGGTGGTCGTTACGCGAATCGCCGTGGTGAATACGAAGTCTTGTCAATCAGCGGAGATAAGCTGGTGATCAGATACGACGATGGGGTCACCCAAGAAGTCAGTATCTCCACACAGGCTAGGATATATCAGAACATGGCTCTTGAAGCAGTGGCAATCTCGCCTTATCCGGATACTGAAGCAGCTCGAACCCAAGCGTTCTATGAGTCGGTCGGTTTCCTTGCCATGCGAGCGACCATGCTTGAGGCCATTGTCCCTCCTCACTCGTTGGACGGTTTCGTGCGAGACTACATGAATGTGAAAGGAGTAGCTCCGAAGTCTGGGCAGAGTGGTTTCTATGTCCACGACCCTTCGGCAGACAAGTGGGGTTGTGAATTGAGGATAACCTTCGCAGCTGCCGAAAACGAAACAGGGGGCCTAGATTTTGGCCCAGGGGTTGACATCGTGTTTAACCCAGCACATGAAAATAGCTGGCGTATCAACAACAACGGCCTCTGGTGGAGACTGTTGAAGCTAGGCTTCGAAATGGGAAAAGCGGCACAAAATGTGGGTATCATCAGGTCGTTGATTCATTTTCAGCTCCGGGGTTATTTCGACGCTGGCGTGCACAGGGCAGGATAGCTAATGGCAGACGAGAACTACTGGAAGAGGCAGTATCAACCTCTAAGGCATAAGGCAGGAGAACGCGAAAAGACTACTGCACAAATCATTCAGGACTTAACTGGTCGTAAGTTGAAGGCAGTGGGACTGGGTGCCGAATCGGAAGGCTTTCTTCCGGGCAGCGCCGCCAGTCAAGGACATGAAAGAGGAGGAGCAGACTATGCCGTGATCGGTACGGACATATATCTGGAGGTTACTGGCCCGAATGTCACCGTGCCTCTCAGCGACCCGCTTTGGCTAAGACCAGACAAGATCGCGAATGCAAGATCTCACTTTCCGGAGCGAGACACTTGGGTAGTCCACTGTCTTCAACGAGACACCATCAGAGTAGTACAACTAGATGAGAGGTTTTTCTCTGCTTACGAGCGCGGCAAGTACGCGACGGTTCATCCGATTATTCGAGGAGCCCCAGAGACGTACGTTGCAATCCCTGCCGACGATGAAAGCGTGCAAGACTTCGCCGCATTGATTGACCACATCAAGAGCTGGAAGCCTCGCGGTCACGAGTGACAATTGGGATCCGGTTAGGCTTTGAGACCAGAAGGTAAGGTAGGAGAGTGGCTACGGAGTTATTCTCCTCTCTGTTGCTTTCAGAAAGATCCCCAGATCGCTTTGATGGCTGCGAATACAGCTTTTTGCCTTTCCTCGACCCTATTTGGTTTGAGGAATGCCTCCCCAGCCTTATATTACTACGTCGAGCCTAAGTCAAAGGTTGTCTGTGAGGCCAAGCTCTTGGGAAAAGGATTGCACCTTTCTCGGATTTGTTCACGTTGCCACCTGTGATTGATTCACTTGGTTAGCCCCTCGCTAAGAACGTGTAACTATGCAATAATATTGAACGACAATTAAAACTTCCGAAGTAACACCGGTCAAGGTGTTGTGAAGGAGCGATGATCCAACCTGTTACACAGCTACCTGTGGAACTGGAGCAGAGGTTTGATGGAATGCGCCTCGCCAACGAGTCGCTGATGTTTTCACAGCGCTATGAGGAGGCAAGAAAGGGCTTCCAACAAATGTATGAGATCCTCCTCCAGAGACAACCAGCTGGTGCACGTTACCACAAAGGATACCCATTGCATCAAATCGGGATGACTTTCCTCCTGGAGGGGAAGTCACCTGATGCATTGCGGTATTTCATATTGGCTCATATAGAGGACCTACTACTGCAGAAAGAAGGAGAGGAAGACAAAGCTGACAGAATGCCGGCTAGCAAGAACTTGCGAGGGGTCTACAAGGTTCCGGAATCTGCTTTGCGTCAGCTTAAGGAGATTGCCCGTAACAAAAAGAGAATGGGGGAAGTTGTTCAAGATCCCAATGTGATATTTGATGAGTTGGCAAGAGGCCGTCCTGCACCGGAGGTAGCGAAACCCGCAGAAACGCCAGACGTCAGTGAGGAAAGACGGAAGCCTGGCAAATTTGAATCGGACTGGAAGAGGCGAGTGTTTGTTGGTGGAAGCTATCTAAAGCACTACTCAGAGATCAATCAGATCAAGAAGGTTTGTAAGGAGTTGGGCTACGACCCCGTGATCGCGTTTGAATTTGAGATGCCTCCTGGCAAGATTCACCATCACGCACTAATGCTGCTTCACGAGTGTAGCAAAGCTATCTTTGAAGTAACAGAGCATGTAGGCCAGCTCATGGAAATCGAGCGACTAAGGGATTATCAAGTAGAGGTTCTGATCGTTTGTCAAGTCAATGCGCCGCTGTCAGAAATGCTAGATGCCCTTCTCGAATCACAAGACTATGAGGTAAAACGGTACAGTCGTCCAGAGGAGTTGGAGAAACTGGTAAAGGGCTTCTTGTCACACACGACCACGCCCAATCACGAATATCCCACAGGTGCACGTTAAGAGAATGGTGCACTGTATGGCATACCAGCATAATCAGTGACCTGGTCAAAGATAGGTAGCCCCGAGACCAAGAGTGTCTTGCACGCTTAACCGATGGAGTTCAACATTAACTCAGTATGTTCAATTAGCAAATGTGCGGGAGCGCTACTATGCAGAGTCTCAAACGCTCGCAATAACCCCCCGACGTAGTCAAAGTCGGAGCAATCATCCCTCGTTGTTCATAGGTTCGGATGCTGCCTAGAATGACCGCTTTGGCGGTGCGACTATTCGCCTATGGACTTACTGGAAGAGCCTATCGCCTAGAGTATTTGTTGTATGCTGTGTCAGCTATTGCGTCTGCCCACAGATATGTCAGGTCACCGGCTTTGATACCCTGCCTATTGGCATGCATACTAGCTACCTTAACTATTTGGTGCATGCTTGCCCCGATGTGTGGGTGTATGTCGCTCCATAATTGGTACTCCATTTCTGAGGACATGTCCGTAGTTCGATAGTACCGAAGCTCTTCGTTAGCCAATCCTAAGTCGTTGTGCTTTATCACTAGATGAGCCCATACAGTGCGTACGTTAGTGACCCAGAACACATGCGGCTTAAGCAAAGCCGCCATCTCAGAGCCAACGCTGATTTTGAGGTACGGAAGATTTTCGTTGTAGATGACTTCTGGAACCTCCTCTGGTCGCTGACACATGAACAGCTTCTTGGCCAACTCGAATACCGTTTCTGGCGGTGAGTGCTGAAGGATCTTGGGCCCGAGACCGTGCTCTGCGGCACTGTAGTTGCCACCCTTCTCCACAATTCCAAGGGCTAGTTGGACATACTCGTGGACTTGGTTGCCTTGGAAGAACTGGATTAGCCTCTTATGGATTTCATATCGACTCGCATATAGCGCAGCCGCCGCACTGTAGTCTATGGCATCCCATGGTTTGTCTGACACACCCACACTCCTATGCTTCATTTTACTCTGCGGCTTAGCAGAGTACAAGCATTAGGAAAGCTGGTCCGCAAGTCCAGGAATGCCGATTTGCCTCCACTATGTTAGCATCAGCCAATCTCTCACTGGTGGCACATGCGGCCTTCAATTCGCTGTTGACGATTACCCCTAATTGCACGTTTTAGCGATTTGTGTGATACTCGAAGTAATATTTGCTGATTAGTTTGCTGCTCGGCACGCGCTATTAAGCCAGTTGTTGGCTCTCAAGACTTCCGGGTATTATACTAGTAGCTAATCTAGAAAAGCTCGCCGACGATTAGCTAGCAGGATTGGATATCAACATGAAAGTGTATTTGGATAACTCAGTGATTGGACGTCTCATGGATGTAGAGAGAGGCATCAACCGAGGGAGCAAGATGCTAGAGGAAGATGTTGCCATTCTCCCTAACCTCATTCAGCTATGCGCTGATAAAAGAATTCAAGTCTGCGCCTCGGATGATGCTGGTGCTGAGATAGAGAAACTACGATTAACCATGCCGCAGTTGACAGATGCTTTGATGTCAAAACTGCAGTCTTTCACTTTGCTGCCTATAAGGCATGCCATAAAGTGGGATGACGGTCACCATTGGGACATGGGTTCTACATGGGCCGGCGATAGCCCAAGCAACGCTGATTCGCTAGCTCAAGAATTGAAAGGTTTTCTGTTGAGCAAAACAAAGATAACAAGGGAGGCAAAGAAAGAAGCTGTAGAGTGGGACGCCTATCATCTTGCTGTCTGTAAAGATAACGGCTGCGATATTTTTCTGACCTGTGACTATGCGTCCATTTGGGCATATAGGAGGTTGCTGAAGAGGATTTTTGATATTGAAGTTTTGCGGCCCGTGGAGCTCTTTGAGCAAATCCGTAGGCATAAGTTTGAATAGAATTACTCTCTGGTCTTTCCACTTAACGAAAGTCCATAATGTGCAGCTCGGACAACAATTGCCTGTTTTGTTACCTATGGCGTAACGATCTGGCGCGGGGTTCAGTGGCAGAGAGCAGGTGCAGAGCACCGAGGGAGGGAAATATCACTCTCACCTTGGCCCTCTCCCGTCGAGGGAGAGGATTATCCCCCTCCCACTAGCCAGTTTAACACTTTCTTCATTACCTCGGTGCGGTTGTCTCCGGCTACCAGGAGCGTTTCGACTTCAGGATGGCGTTTGATTTCGCCGGCAAAGGGATGGGGGTTAAGCATAATGGTGCCCAAAACTTTCCTAGGGAAGAATTCGAGGGACACTTTTTAGCCTCTGCGAAATATGCCGAGCTGCCGTTACACAAAACTCGGCTTTGTTCAACTCGCGGCGTCAAAGGAAAAGTCATAAGTTAGAGTTTCAAGCTGAATCGTCCAAATCGCCAAGAACCTTCCATTATTCAAAGGAAACATCGTATCCGAGTCGATATTAGATGCCCAGTGAAGCGAATTTACTTGTCTTGCAGTTCATATTTAGACTAGTGCCAGTGGTATAATGTCAGTAGGATGGTTCGAAAGAATCTACAGAAGCAAATAGATGACACCATCCGTATGGAGCTCGAAGACGTTCCCCATCAACACGTCAAGAACTGGTGCAAGCATATTGAGATTAACCAAGAGAATGTGAGCCCTCTTGGACAGATGGTCGGCGTCCCAATAGGAAGTAAACGCGTAGGCTGCCGCTTCCACCATGGTTATTCGGGAATGACCGTGAGACAGACGGCAACCTTATTCATCGAAACCAACTGCTTCGATTGTTCTCACCATACACCTATTAGCTCTGACAATTTCGGAGAGGCTGTTATCTCGAAGGTCCGAGAGCGTAAGAAGATTAAGAATGAAGTCGATAAGGCGAGTCAATTATTACAGGGAATGACACCTTCGGATCCAAAAGGGGTGCTCGCGGCAAATGTCCAAACGGATGTGAAAGCAAGCGAACTCGCTGGTCTCCTATCAAGTGACGAACATAAGCAAGAGGCTGCTGATAAGCTTCTCCAAGGCGCTAAGTATAAACCGACCATAATATCACGCGGTTTGGCTTCTGTACTCATTGGCGCTTTTCTTGATACACAAGTTGGAAGCAGTGTAATGGAAACCCTACTTTTAGCTGGGCGAAAAGACAAAAGCATACTTAGCATTGCTGTCAAGGGCGCAGTAGTGGCTCTTCACGAGGGCAGAAACATAGACTCTGCATGTATGATAGTGACCGAAGCTATTGAACAAGACGAAATTGTTTTGACGGCTGAATTAGCGAGTACTGTAATTTCTTGGCTTTCTACGCCTGTGGAGCCATTCCCGTTTCTTGGCCCCACGACGCATTCGAGAACATGTCGCGAGGGTCCTGATAGAGCCCTCAGAGCTATTGCAGAGAGGGATATTAAGCTCGTCCGCGAGGTAGTTATAAGTCTACTTAATTCTAGCAAATCATACCTAGTTGGAGCCGCCTGTGCAGCAGTACTAATCCTCCTGGAAGTATCACCAGACTCAATCACAGATTTCTACTTTCAGCCACTGGTGAAGGCATTATCCCAAGAACGCGAAGACGATGAGACGTATGTGGATGCATCGATATGCGAAACGTTCGCTAGAATGCTGTTTCTTGAGCCTGGTCAAGTATCCAAAGAACTTTTCCGTGCAATTGAAAAAGCCGGCGAGGATTTACAAGAAGCACTAATTCACGTGTTTATGCGTGATGAGGCAATAAAGGTGGCTGGAGTTTGGATTGAACCTTTCATTAACCTTCTTACGAGCGAAAACCTCGATGACCGAACCAAATTTGAAACCTCAGACATACTATCGCATGTGACAAGACAATGTGCTGACACTGTGTTCGCTCATCTTACGTCCCTGTTTGGTGTGCTTGCTATAATTAGCGGCCGCTTGGACAATAAGCGGAAGAACGTACCCTTACCAGACAAATCGCATGTTTCGTATCTTGAATATCAACCCGACCTATCTACTTTGAGCGGAGTAGCGCGAAACTTGCGGGAAGTTATCAGGCAAGTTGGATTTGCGGATATTGAGAAGACCATTAGTGAGACCGACCACCTAATTCGAGGTTCTGACACAAAGGTTGCTGCTTCTTTTAAATGTGAACTTTTGTTACTTTTAGGGGACATTGCAGAAGAGAATGTGGAGCTCGCAGTTAAAATAGTGCCAACAGTGTTTCCACACCTTTTTGATCCTGTGTCCGCCATTGTTCGTGGCGCTGCAGCCAAGGCATGTGCAAAGCTAGTCATTCGTAACCGGAGTTGCTTACCCGAAGATGTGATAATCGCATTGGCAGCACTATTAGGCGACCAGTACTTGTATCCCGTTAAAGCAGCTGTTGAAGCTTTCGAATGGATCAAGATAGAAGACTTCAGATTAGCCGGACAAGTAGTTAATCGTCTGACGGTCCTCTATACAGCCTATAGAGAGGAGTCTTCGCAATATGATTTTCTTACGAAAATTTCGGCTGCACTCTTGAATGTCGGAAATTCGCATTTTTCCTTTTTGCCGTATGCTGCATTAATCATAAAAGACCTTGCAGGTCATCAATATTTCTACTCGGCAAAAGAGGGGCTCCGTCTATTACGTAGGCTCGCTTGGGGCCATGAGGAGTATCAAAAACTATTTCTATCGGCATTGTTGGATTACTATTCTAAATTTGATTTGGAGATAACAGTAAGCCGTAGCGGATATCATAGCGGGAGGAGTGATAGTGAGTTTGAGGAATTATATGACCTCAACCCAGAAATAGTAAGGGCCGAATCTGCAAGGCTAATGACCGTTGCTCACGCTCAAAATGAGTTACACAACCTTGTTCACTTCGCCTGTATCTTGATAACAGTTGAACTATATAGTGAAGCCGCAGAGTTATTCGAAAGGTATTCTGCCTTGTTGCCCGTAGAAGAACGCTATGATTGGGAACGAGCCCGCTACAAGGCACTGGCGTTACTTCTAAGGGTCGAGACAGCTTTGGCAGAATCCGACCTAGATGGAGCAAAGGAGTGTGTCGAACAGGCTTTGGAAGTAATAGAGTTGCAGGAGAAACCCAAAAGAATCCTGCCATTTGGATTGGATGAAGTCATTCCCAAAGACGAAGAGAAATCTGATTTCTACACTGATTGGTTACAAATAAGAAGATCATGGTTAAATCTGATTGATAACCCAGCAGCTTTAGAGGAAGCGTCTGAAGAAATAATTGGCCGGATTCAAAGCTTAAAAGCGGTCCTCGTTGACCAAGCCGACGAAGGAATTCTGCAAGTTCAAGAAGAATTAGCATCTGCAGCTAAACTCTTAGCCCAGTGGTATCAATGTGTATTGAATGGTGAACCGGAGCAAGATGTAAAGCAAAACGCAATCAGTGCTCGACTATCGGAGGCACTTAAGATCAGTCTCGCAAATGCTCATGAATTACTTAGGGACCATATCAGGGGTCAAATAGGCAAGGTTGATTCCCTTTCGGTAGCTGGGGGCATGCACGAATTTCTACAGGAATTGAAACTAATTCCAATGCCAATGCCAAGACAAGATCTACCGATGCCACGGAGCTGGCGTAATGGTATGACGCGAGACATATCCGAAATCAAGCACAAAGAAGAGATTACGCCTAGCCATGCAAAAGTGGCATTCGCGAGTGTTTCGATCGATGGCCAAGCGATTCCCCAAGTAATCAGCATGGTAGCTGGTCGTATTCACGACTTGAGAGTCAAAGTTGAACTGTCTGAGATAGACGCGCAGACACAGGAAATATATCTGATACCAGTGTCAACTCTTCCTGAAGATGAGTATCTGTTTCCTAGACAATCATTATCTCTTTCGAAAGGAAAGAACACGTATGAAATACGGGGATATCTTCAATTCAAACATTCGCAGTCCGAGTCTAGTGAACCAATTGACATCAATATTCAAGCGTACTTGCATAGAACTGATGGTACGAGTGAGCCTTGCACAATCTTTGGGCAATCTCAACTAAAATTCCGTGTAATCGATGAAGCGAGGCTATCAGCGCAGGGAACATCGGAAGCTAAGGCTGTTGGAAAAGTGTTTAAATGTCTTGAGAGTCTTATCCCTGGTATTGCTTCGGCAACCTACAATAATGAAAGAGAGGTCGTCACCAGCATTATTAACTACGCTGGCCTCGAACTTTGTGACCCCAGCTTTACAGGTTTGCAGACGGATGAGAAGGACTTTCAGAAAGATCTGTCCCGATATCTACGCATTCACTTCAATCGCGCTGACGTTCTCCGTGAGGTTCAAGCAGGTAGAGGATTTGTGGACGTACTGGTACGTGGCATTCCAGTAGAACTGAAGGTACTCAGAGGAAAAGAAGACTTGGAACACTTTATTGAATCCAGCCTGCCTCAGGCTACACAATACATTGTGAGTCAAGGTCGCGTGCTGGGCTTATTATGCATACTGGATATCTCAGAGCGAATGACCCCGGTGCCAAGCCTCATTGATGATGTGTCAGTCTCTAAGGGTAGGACAGAAGGAGGCATCGATCCTTCACCAGAGGGAGCTATAGGTATCGTTACTATAGTCATACGTGGAGCACTTTACCCGGCAAGTAAGCTACACGGTTAGCCCTTGCTAATCAACGGTTGCCGCAGGCCTGTTCAAGGAAAGCTAGTGACTACTCCCAGACTTGACATGGGCGTACCAATTACTCAGAATATTACCTTCGGCTATTTATCAGATGAGGTGTGTGTAGATATCCCAAAAGTTGATGGCTGCGCATATCCATGATAAGTGCATAGTTACCTCGACTCCTTTTTTCGTGGCTTTTCTCGGGCAACATCTCATGATTAGACTCCATTATCTGCTTGACGTAGAATATATTAAGCATCTGATAAGACAAGACTTGATCAACCTCCTAATCACGGTTAGAGTTGGCGGCTGCGAATGGTTGGTTTGCTATGAAATGGTATGATTCGGTTCAACATAGGATGCAAAAGGAGCTAGCACGGAGTGCTGTTGGCTACCTTAAGGTGGGGCTTGAACTTTTCCATCGGGAGTACAGAGGCTCCTTTGCTCTTATTGAACCAGCGACAGGTAATTTGGCAATCGCGGTGGAACTGATGCTGAAAACACTTATGGCGAAGCAAAATCCACTCTTACTTTTTCGTGACCTCCCCTTGGAACTAAAAGTCCTGTTTGCATGTCCAGATGCAGTTACAGAGGACAGTTTCAATTGGCGAGCTTACGACGTCGAATTACGTGCTTATGCCTATAAGACAGTGGAGTTGGATGAACTTATTTCAACTTTCTTTCTTTTCTTCCCGGGCCAGAAGCAGCTTCTGCGACCACATTTAAGATTCCTATCAAGATGCCGAAATGCAAGCCTTCACCTTTCTCTTCCGTCTTTTCAGACTTATGAACTGGAGAGAACTGCTTACGTAGCCCTTCGTGTTTACCTGGTTCTCTGTGATCATGATTCAGACCTCTTTGGGCTAACCCGGTATCATCTGGATAAACGCGATGAAGAGTTTCTGTCGAAGTATGATGCTGAGCGAACGGTAAGAGTGCAAAAGAAGATTGAAAGCGCTAGGGAAAATGCCAAACGGATTGAGGCTAAAAGTGTTGGAGTGCTTGTTGACGGATGGGATGTGTATGTAACAACGTGCCCCGTGTGCGGATGTGATGGTGTGCTCACTGGTGAGACCACAGTGGAGGCGGACATAGGTGAAGAGGAGAGTGCCAACCCATATTTAATGTTTTTCGCTGATACTTTTAAGTGTGATGAATGTGGATTAAGTTTAGATGACGCCAGCGAATTAGAATTAGCTGGCATACGTTTATCTTATGACAGGCCCGAGAGAGATATGGAGAAGTGGGTAGCTCAAATGGAACCTCTCGATTTGGACGATTACTGAGGCCCATATGCTTAACCACTAGCTTCAATCGGTCTTCTGGACTCATAGCATATACAATATATACAATACTCTCTACCACTCACTTCACTAAACGGATTACCCATGTAATTGCTAAGCTCCAACACCGCTGATTTCACGATTTGGTGGGGCGTCTAACACACTGCATCACACAAAGTAGCAGTTTGTTTCACCTTCGCCCAACAAAAATCCAGATTGTGCAGCTTGGGCAACAATAACTTGTTTTGTTACTCAACTGCACAGGTCGTCGGGAAAGTGCAGCGCCTGGGTAAGTGCAGGGCAATAGCTCGGACCATACGCTGAATCGGTCTAGTCGTTTTTGTGTAACGCCTGGCGGAGTACTGTGATTACCACTATGATTTTCTACTGTGATTTACTATGATTAGCACTATGATTGATTGCTATGATTACCTAGGACTGATACTATGACTTTCAACTATGATTACTACTATGATTTATTGTCAAAATCGCACTAAGATTGGCTGTGACCTTAAGCTTTTTTCCAGTCCTGATAGTAGCGGTACGCTGTGTTCGGCTTGATGCCTAAAGCTTTCACCTCGGGGTCGCCCGGTCTTTTACCTCCGTCAAATAACCGAAAAGCCTTTTCCTTTATACTGTCTCTTCCTCCGGCCTTCTCTCTAGCTGGTGGAGTTTTACGTTTTATCTCCAGCTCGCCAAGTGCAGCCTTGACGATATTGCCCACCTTTTCAGTCATAAGGCCCATGTCAATCATCTTGTCCATGCTACCGATACTCTTTAGATACTCGGCGAACTTATCCGGCACTTCAACTTCATCTTCAAGTCCTTGCACTTTATATGTGACGATACTGTCCGTGGCTGCCAAAATTGTGCTTCCGTCAGGCCTCGCCTCACCATTGAGTAACCCCTTCAAAAGAACCAGTGGAATAGTTTCCCAGAATACATGGCCACCGAGGTCCTCAGGCCTAAGAATCAAGTGATAATAGCCAAGGAACTTTGACTTCTCTAAGAGGGGCAAGCCGTTTTTGTCTTTCAGCCATGGTAGAAGAAATTCATATCCGTCGAAGCTTATGCTCCCCGGCCTCAACCAGACCTCTGCATAAGCAGCGGCAAAAATATCAAAGTTGAAATCCAGAGAAGGCACTTCTTCAGAACTGTAGCTCGCTGACGGCAACGGGTAATAGCGCCTATAGTATTGAGATGAAAAAACGATAAACTGACGCAAGCTCTCCGGGCAAAGTTGCTCTAATCTCTTGTTGGCCATGCTGACCAGCGTACTGTCAAAATTCATTTCATCCTTTTTGGAGAGGACATAATCAAAGTCGTGATTGGTATACCGCTTATCCTGAATTTTTGCCCGGAAATAACTACCTAGATTTCTCTGCTTATGGTCAAGTTGAGCGGTCAGTTTCGCCATTTCTTGATTAAGGCGGCGATTGTATTCAATGGCTGTATTTGTAGCCTGCTGTTTTTGTGCCTCCTTCTTTTTGCGCTCTTGAATTTTTCTTAACCACCAGCCATAGTCAAAAGCCCTGAGGTCATCTACGTATGCTGCGCCCTTTTCTAGGTATGCATCTATAGCTTTCCCAATGGCTAGTGTGAATTCATCTTGTTCTTTATCGTTCAGATATTTCTTGGCATCATCAACAGGCGGTTTTATAGATATGAATGCGGCACACCATCTGTCATCGTATTCCTTCTTCCGTCGTTCCGCCTCAGCTCTTTGATATGCCTCTATTATCAACGATTCAATTCGAATCATCGGGTCGATAACCTGTTCGTCATAGGCATATGGAAAATAACCATCCCCAGCGTCCATACAGCCGGCCAGCCACTTTATTACATCGTCCAAGCAATTGTTAAGTTCAACCACCTCGTTGTCATTTAGATAAGTATCTAGATCGGCACTAAGCTGCTGTATGCTGAGTTGGCGTAGCTGTGGTACTTCCCTCATAGTGCGATCCTGCCAATTATTAAGGCGCTCCAGCGCATGAGGGTTAAGCCGTGCCTTATGTTCGGGCTTTAAGCCAAGTATCTCAACCATTTTGACTTCCATCTAGTCTCTGGCTATGATTGCTAAAAGGTCAAGGCAAAGGCAAGCGTGAAAGTTCTTGCTATTGTACGCTGTGGCCCACCATCTCGTTAATTTTATTCACCTCACTTCGGTCGGCAGCCAGGGCTTATCACAGAGGGCTGGGAAAAGGCCAAGTTGCGATTTTCCTATCATAGTTATAATATGTCCCAGACATAAGATTTTAAGTGCTACCAATCGGAGGATATCATGGCAGAAGATTATGGAATCATTGACGTCTGGATGCAGCACCCCACACCTAAACATATGAACCAGCCTATTTTTGATTCTCTTCGCAGATGGACGGGCGTGGAGAAACTGATCGGGGATATTCCAGTAGAGTTCACCATTGCTGCCATGGATGAAGCGGGTGTTCAGTTGGGTCTAATATGTGCCTGGTGGGGTCCTCAGGGGCCAACCATATCCAACGACGAGGTGGCAGCTATTGTCAAAAAGTATCCTGACCGCTTTGTAGGTATTGCGTCGGTTGATTTGTACCGACCTATGGATGGCATTCGAGAGCTGAGGCGCTGCGTGCGTCAGCTTGGCTTTAAGGGCTTGAGAATTGTCCAGTGGTACTGGAACCTGCCCCCGACTGACAGGCACTATTATCCCCTATACGCCGAGTGTGTCGAGCTTGGGATTCCATTCTGCTGCCAGGTCGGCCATACCGGTCCTCTTTGTCCTTCCGAACCGGGACGGCCTATCCCTTATATCGATGAGGTAGCCATTGAATTTCCCGAACTCAAAATCGTAGGGGGGCACATCGGGTATCCCTGGACGGTGGAAATGATAGCGGTGGCAACGAAACACGAAAATGTATACATAGATACCTCGGCCTATATCGCTAAAAGATATCCGGTGGAATTAGTGAATTACATGAAGAAGAACGGCAAAAAGAAGGTTATGTTCGGAACTAATTACCCGATGGTTACAGCAGCGAGGTGCTTAAAAGACCTTGATACCCTTGAACTCAGCGACGACGTGAAGAGATTGTTCCTTTGTGACAATGCCAAACGAGTGTTTGGGCTTCCATGAGGGACTAGTTTCCTCTATTGCCGGAATTCCCCAGCCAGCCTCTTCATTCTTCATGAACTGCCCATCAAGGCCCACTGTTTACTTGCCAAATTAACGGCTGTCACAACCCTAATTATCGCTTGGCGACTCAATACTTCGAAGCACCTATTTCTTCCATTTTGCCGGTGACAATAAAGACCACTCGCTCACAGATGTTGGTGACTCTATCGGCGGCTCGTTCCAGATTATGAGCTGTCCACATGAGACGGGTTGCCCGTGTAATCGTCTTCGGGTCTTCCGCCATAAAGACAAGCAGTTCGCGGAAGACCTGGTCATAGAGGTGGTCTACCAGGTCATCCTCGGTAGCGATTTTCCTCGCGGATTCAGCATCCCGATTTATGAAAGAATCCAGGCTACGGCGAAGCATATCTACAGTTTGTTCAGCCATTCGGGGAATATCAATCAATGGCTTAAGAGGCGGCTCATCGCCAATCATTATTGTAATCCGGGCAATGCCAACGGCATAATCACCTATCCGCTCTATTTCAGTCGTAATATTGAGGATAGCAATAATGATGCGAAGGTCACTGGCCATGGGTTGCTGAGTAGCTATAAGCTCAACACACCTCTCCTCGATTTCAAATCGCTTCTGGTTTACCTTCAGGTCATCGCTGATTATCTGGTGCGCCAGGTCAAGGTCTCTCTCCTTGAGAGCTTTAACTGAAGACATGAGGGTTTTCTCCACCATGCTGCCCATGACCAGAACCTCATCCTGCATCTCCCTCAATTTCTTATGGAAAGTTGTTCTTATCTCCATTGTTTATAACCTCCTTCGGCCTCTAGCCAAATCGACCGGTAATATAGTCCTCAGTTCGTTTATCTTTGGGGTTAGTAAAGAGCTCAGACGTAGGTCCGTATTCTACCAACACCCCGGCTCTATCTTCTTCCATCATCATAAACGCAGCCATCTCTGATACCCGCGCTGCCTGCTGCATATTGTGGGTAACAATGATAATAGTGTACTCTTGAGCCAGATTTCTCATCAAATCCTCAATTTTGAGGGTGGCTAGCGGGTCCAGGGCGCTACACGGTTCATCCATCAAAATGACCTCTGGCTCCACTGCCAGTACTCGAGCAATGCATAGCCTCTGTTGCTGCCCGCCAGATAGCGCTAGCCCTGACTGCTCCAGCTTATCTTTAACTTCATCCCATAGAGCGGCATGTCGCAGGCTTTTTTCAACTATTTCTTCCAGTTCAGCACGATTACTCATACCATGTCGCCTGGGTCCGAAAGCCACGTTCTCGAACACCGACATAGGGAAAGGATTAGGTTTCTGGAACACCATGCCTACCTTCTTTCTAAGTTCGACAACATCGATTCCCGGACTGTAGATGAGGATACCATCAAGCTCAACGTTCCCTTCCACTCTAGCCCCTGGAATCAAGTCATTCATTCGATTAAAGAGACGGAGTAAGGATGACTTGCCACAGCCTGATGGACCTATTATCGCCGTGATAGCACATGCGTGTATATCTAAAGTTATATTCCTCAGGGCCTGGAAAGAGCCATAATAGAGATTTACCTTTTCGGTTCTAAGTTTGGTAGCGCATGCCTGCGCAGTTAGTGTTTTGTTGCTTAACAACGCATGGTTTCTATTCATCCATCTAAATCCTTTGTCGCGACCGAAATCTTATAACAGCTGCGAGAACATCAAAAGAGAGCACAACCACCAACAAGACCAAGGCTACCCCCCACATGGTGGTTTTAGACATGCCGGGTACATTGGAGGATACCGTATAGAGGTGGTAAGGCAATGCCATGAACTGGTCCAAAGGAGAACCGGGAAGTCTTGGAACCAAAAAGGCAGCTCCGGTGACTAATATCGGGGCCGTTTCCCCAGCAGCGCGGCTTATGGCTAGCACCACCCCAGTGATTATCCCAGGAAGAGCCTGCGGTAAAACTATGTGTCTGACCGTCTGCCATTTAGTAACGCCGATAGCGAGACTACCCTCTCGGTATTCCCTCGGCACAGCCAGTATAGCTTCCCTGGAGGTGGTAATCACCATCGCCAGTGCTTGAGAAGCCAAAGTGAGGCTGGCAGCAAGCAGAGATAAGCCAAAATGGAACGCTAACACGAATACACTGAGTCCGAAAAGCCCGAAGACGATGCTGGGTACACCAGCCAGATTCATAATAGCCATATTGATGAGTCTGGTCAGCCAGTTATCCCTGGCATATTCAGTGAGGTAGATGCCAGCCATTACCCCTATCGGTAACGCAAAGACTAAGGTACCAAGCATAAGGTAGAAAGTGCCAATGATTACTGGCAAAATACCGCCCGCTTTTCCCGCCTGTGAGGGAGCTTGCGTTAGGAAGCTCCAGCTTATGGCACCGGCACCGTTGATGATGGTATAGACGATGATAAACAAGACTGGCAACACAGCCAGAGCAGTAGCCAATCCAAGGAAAACAAAGGCGGTGCGCTCTGAAATCTTCCGTGTCATCTTAGCTTTGATTACTGCTAAGACAATTACCGCGATGTTAACCACGACATAGATATAAAAGGCAATCAACCATCGATCAACCATGAGTTTCCTCCATTCATTGCTATCTACCTCGCAAACTTCCTCTTCTGGCGCTCGAGCACTTTATCGGCTATCAAGTTAACAGCTAGAGTCATGATAAATAGTATCAGACCAATAGCGAACAATGCCTGGTACTGCAATCCACCACGCACAGCATTGCCGATCCCGGAAGCAATGGCTGACGTCATCGTTGTCATCGGGTCAGTCGGTGACAATGGCACGGCCAGAGCCCCGCCCGCCACCATGAGCACTGTCATGGTTTCGCCAATAGCGCGCCCCACTCCTAACATTATGGCAGCGCCAATTCCTGAAAGAGCCGCCGGAATACATACATGCCGTATCGTTTCCCACTTAGTGGCGCCTAGGGCATAGGATGCTTCCTTAAACTCTTT
Source organism: uncultured Chloroflexota bacterium (assembly GCA_903884455.1). Taxonomy (GTDB): domain Bacteria; phylum Chloroflexota; class Dehalococcoidia; order GIF9; family AB-539-J10; genus RBG-13-51-36. The sequence continues at coordinate 23,480 of CAISEW010000013.1, forward strand.
GGGAACAGCATGCAGAGCGTCTTCAGAGACGCTGACTATAATAGGCAGACTCATTAGAGACAGCATTATCGCAGCCGTAAGACCGCATAAACCTGTATTCAGGTGGAAGATACTTCTAACCAGCGGAGAGAGAAGCATCAACCCGATAAATCCCATCATTACCGACGGGACTCCTGCTAGTAGCTCAATGATAGGCTTTACAGTTTCCCTGATTCGTGGAGGCGCTACCTCTGCCAGGTAAGCAGCACAGCCGACCCCGATGGGCACGGCCGCCGCTGTCGCTATCAAGGTAATCATCAGTGTAGATAAGAAGAAGGGCAATATGCCAAAAGTAGGCGGCTCGGAAGTAGGATACCACTTGGTGCCAAACAGGAATTGCCATGGTGAAGAGTAAGTAAATATCGGCAAACCTTCCTTAATGAGAATAGCGATGATGCCTACTAGGATAATGATGGCAAACAGGCCGGCTAAGAATATCCAGCTTTCTATGAATCTCTCACCCAATCGCAGCCGCCGCCTCAGGCTATCTTTAGTATTTGAGGCGGCGATCACGCTGGAAATCTCTGGCTTCAACACTTTTCTTTTAACCTCTTTCTTTTGAAACGGCCGTCCATCTTACTGTTATCATGCTAATGGTATGTAGCCTACCTCACTTACCTTCTCCTGACCTTCGGACGACAGACAGTAATCAATGAAAGCCTTGATGACACCGGTGGGTTCGCCATTGGTGTAGAAGAAGAGTGGTCGGGCAATGGGGTAGGTGCCGTCAAGGACTGTCTCCTTGCTGGGCAGTATGCCCGGGTCACTGGCTGTCTTCTTTACCGCCACAGTTTTCACCTGGCTGGTGACATAGCCCAGGCCCGCATAGAAAATAGCGTTGGGGTTTTGGGCAACCTCTGTTAAACCTGCTTCGGTCGAGGGCAGGAAAAGGACCTCAGGACCATATTGGAGTGTTTTATTCTCGGTTGGTAGGCCCTGCATTTGCACAATGCGCTCTAGGAAGAAATCATGACTGCCGGAGTTGGTATCGCGGGAGAGTACCACTATGGGAGTATCGCTTCCCCCGACTTCTTGCCAGTTGGTTATGTGGTTGGTGTAGATTGCCGAGAGTTGAGCTATCGTCAGCTCGGACACGGGGTTGGACGGATGCACGACCACGGAGAGGCCATCATTAGCGACCTGGATTTCGTAGGGGTGGACGCCCTTGGCTACTGCCTGGTCAATTTCACTCTGTTTTATCTGTCTTGAAGCCTGGGCGATATCAGTGGTGCCATCAATGAGTGCGGCGATACCAGGTCCAGTGCCGGGACCGCTGACGGATATGCTTACGTTGGAGTTAGCTTTCATGAACTCCTCAGCCCATACCGAGGTCAGCGGCGTTAACGTATTGGAACCGATAATATTAATAGAACTACCACCACGACCGCTTAGGGCAATAATGGTGACAATCAAGGCCACTACCACCACTACCGGTAATATTATGAACAGTCTTTTTCGCATATTCAGTTCTTTTCCTCCTTTTGATTAAATTCCTTAATACAAAAAAGCCTTAAACCTGCTGTCCTTGTCATCTACTATTACTGTAACAAGTGGAGTTTAAGGACGGTTTAAGGCTATGTTAAGAATTCGTTAAATTTTTTTGGTCTTTACTTAGAGCCCGCCTGGAGCGGCAGGCTGAAACTAAAAGTTGACCCCTTTCCTCCCTCACTTTCTACCCAGATATTACCGCTGTGAGCCTCAACGACATGCTTGGCAATAGCCAGTCCGAGCCCGCTTCCGCCCCTTGGCCGAGCTTTATCGGCTTTGTAGAAGCGCTCGAATACGTGGGGCAAGTCTTCTTTAGAAATTCCAATTCCGGTATCACAAACGCTAACAGTGACAGACTCCCTGTCAGTTCTAGTGGATACAGTTACCTCACCGCCGAGGTGGTTAAACTTGATAGCATTATGAACTAGATTGGTGAGTGTTTGTCTAATCCTGTCGTTGTCAGCTCTGACGATGGGAAGGCCTGTGGCCAGGTTGGTGGTTATGGTCACCTGCTGTCTTTGCGCCAGCGGGTTCAACTGGGCGACGACCTCTTCTACCAGTAGGTTGAGATTCACTGGTGATATCTTTAGCTCAGCGCGTCCAGTCTCAATACGTGATAGTTCAGTAAGCTCGGATACCATTTGGGTCAGGCGGTCGACCTCACTATCAATCCTGGTCAAGAAATCCATTGCTGCCTCTTTATCGTCAATAGCACCATCTCTTAACGTCTCAACCATAGCCTTGATTCCAGCTATAGGGGTTCTCAACTCGTGGGATATGTTACCTACCAGTTCTCTGCGCATGGTCTGCAGGCTTCTCAGTTCGGTCAGGTCTTGAAATAGCAGTAGTGCCCCGGTTAGTCTGTCCTCTATAAGCGGGATAACTATTGCCCTGATAAATCTCTTTGAGGTAACTGACTCAAACTGGACGGTTTGCATTTGGCTGGTTCTCAAACACAGTTTCAAAATCTCATCTGCTTCATGGTCATGCACTACCTCTATCAAGGGCTTGTTTATCGCGTCCTTCTCTCGGAAACCGAAGAGTCTTTCAGTAGCTTGGTTAGCTAGAACTATTTTCCCTTCCACATCCGCCATGATAACGCCATCAGCCATGTTAGCAAGAACGGTCTGAAGCTTAGTCTTTTCTGTCGAGATATCTCCCACCAGTTTGTTTAAGTTCGATGACATCTCGTTAAAAGCTTGAGCAAGCTGTCCTGTTTCATCTCTGGTACGTACTGGTATTTTCTGTCCCAGTTCCCCTGAGGCAATTCTTTTAGATGCTTTAGTGATCTCCCTTAAGGGGCGGGTTGTCGCCCGGCTAATAAGCACAGCAGCCACTATAGCCAGTACAGCCATCATCACCACTGCCAGGATGATAATTAAGGTTACCTGATTAAGCGAATTTTCTACTGCAGCCAGTGGAAGTGCTACCCTGGCCACTCCCACAGTATTGCTCTGGTTTGTTATAGGTACCGCCACGTACATCATCATCTCACCTAGAGTAGTGCTGTAACGAGTGATTTCACCCAGACCTGAGGCCAGTGCGTCTATCACTTCGGGCCGTGTGGCGTGATTCTCCATGGTCGCTGGGTTTTCGTCGGAATCGCCTAAGACTGTGCCATTCAGTGCGATGATGGTGACGCGGGCATCAATCTCCTTTCCTAGCTTCTTGGCCAAAGTATCTAGGCCACCCTGGCCGAGAAATGCGGGCAGGCTGGCCTCTGCGGTAATTCTCGCCTCATCCTCCAGGCGTGAGCGTAAATTTTCAAGCTGAGTGTTTCTGGCAAAACTTGTTAGGTAAATACCTAGCACACTCATACTGACCACAATGAGCAGGATAAACGGTACGGCGATTCGCCACTGAACTCTGCGAAACAATTCTATCCTTCTAACTTATAGCCGGTACCCCTGACAGTTACGAGATGCTTAGGATTATTGGGGTCGGTCTCTATTTTTTGTCTCAACCAGCTAATATGTACGTCGACGGTCCTAGTATCACCGGCGAAATCATAGCCCCACACTTTCTCTAAGAGCTGGTCTCGGTTGAATACGAAGCCTTTATTTCTGGCTAGAAACGCCAGCAAATCAAACTCTTTTGGTGTTAACTGCAGCATCGTCGCTCCTTTTGAGGCTTTATGACGGGCTGTGTCAACCTCAATATCACCGACTTTTAGCAATGCCTCTCTTGGTCCGGGCTGCATTTCAACCATCTTAGCCCGGCGAAGCATCGCTCTTACACGAGCCAAAAGCTCTCTCAGGCTGAATGGTTTGGTCATGTAATCGTCAGCACCAATTTCAAGTCCAACTATCTTATCGGTCTCTTCTGTCTTCGCTGTGAGCATCAGTATGGGGACTATCATCTCACCACGAAGAATGCGGCATACCTCGAAGCCGCTCATCTTGGGCAACATTATATCGAGGATGATGAGATCGGGCTTTTCCCGACGGGCGACATCCAGCGCCTCAGCGCCATCAACCGCAGCGACCGCATTGTAGCCCTCTTTACGAAGATTATATTTAAGGGTATCTAACAGGTTGCGGTCATCTTCAACAATCAGGATTTTTGCCATTTGTGACTTAAATGATAGTATAAATCTAACAGTAGGGTCTATCAAATGTTGAGATTGAGTAAGGTGCCTCAACATTCCGCTACGAACCGAAGGAGAGAGGACTGTTGCCCACTAGGTAGATTAAGTGGTGTGATTCTACCAGGGGTCAAATGGGAAGATTGAAGGCTAACGTAAAAGTTCTTCTTTCCGTCCAGTAAGCCCCACTTTTTACTTGCCAAATTTGGCAAATCAGGCCCCATTCAAATCACGTTATTGACAAACTACAGGACAAGGTCTATATTTTAAATAATTAAATATAAGAAAAGGCTGAGAACAGGACTAGTACAGCTTAAGGCGGAGTTCAGAGAGTCGGGGAAGGTGTGAGCCGATACTCGCGCGAGACTGGAATGGACCTGGGAGCCGCAAACCGAAAGGTTAACACTGAGTAGGCTTTGCCGCAGGGACAGCGTTATCACAGTCCAGGGTATCGCCAGATTGGGTTGTACCTGAAAAAAGATGGCCGGAAAGGCCGAAAAAGGGTGGCACCGCGAAGGTTAAACCTCTCGCCCCTTGGCGAGAGGTTTTTTTATTGTGAGGTGATATGTATTATCCAACACTGGAAGAGGTTCGCCGACTGAAGAAGTACGGCAATTTGGTACCAGTTTGCCGTGACATTCAGGCTGACCTGGAGACGCCAGTATCTGCTTACCTCAAGATAGCCCGCGGCAATTACTCCTTCCTTCTAGAAAGTGTTGAGGGTGGTGAGCGACTGGCCCGCTATAGCTTCATCGGCACCGAGCCTCTTCTTATCTTGAGGACAGGAAAAGAGAACCCCGTTGACCCACTAAATATGGTGGAAAAAAAGTTAGCTCAATTTCGTCCCGTGGCCATTGCCAACCTTCCCAGATTTCACGGCGGCATGGTCGGCTACTTGAGCTACGAAGTCGCCCGCTACTTTGAGAGACTGCCCTGTCCCGATAAAGATCCTCAAGGGCTCCCCGAGTCTGTGTTGATGCTGGCAGGTACCTTGCTTGTTTTCGACCATGTTACTCACAAAATCAAGGTTGTCTCTCACGCTCACTTAGATGGGGATGTGGACACAGCGTATCGAGAGGCAACTTGTAAAATTGACGACCTGGTGAACAGGTTGGAGCAGCCGATGCATTCTGAGGTCCTTAAGAATGCACCACCAGATAGGTCGGCAGTGTCATCAAATTTTTCTGCGGCAGAGTTCGAAGCTATAGTATCTCAAGCCAAGGAGTATATCTATGCCGGCGATATAATTCAGACTGTCTTATCACAGCGGTTGGCAAGACGTACTGATGCCAATCCTTTCGCCATATATCGGGCGTTGCGCTCCATTAACCCTTCTCCCTACATGTATTACCTCCACTTAGGTGATTTCTATATCGCCGGAGCCTCCCCCGAGCTTCTGGTGCGAGTTGAGGATGGCATAGTATCCACTCATCCTATTGCCGGCACTCGCCGCCGGGGTAAGAATGCCACCGAAGACCTGGCTCTGGAAGAGGAACTAAAGAACGATGAAAAGGAGCGCGCTGAGCATATCATGCTCGTTGACCTGGGGCGTAATGACATCGGGAGAATCAGCGAGCCAGGCACAGTCGAGGTAACTCAGCTTATGGATGTGGAACGCTACTCACATGTTATGCATTTAGTATCACATGTTCAAGGTAAGCTCAGGGCCGGACTTTCTCAGTTTGATGCTCTCCGCTCCTGCTTTCCCGCCGGTACTGTTTCCGGCGCTCCCAAAATTCGGGCTATGGAGATAATCGCCGAACTCGAAAGAGAGCAAAGAGGACCCTATGCCGGCGCCGTGGGCTATTTCGACTTTTCGGGCAACCTGGATACCGCTATTGCTATACGCACCATCGTCATCAAGAATAACATCGCCTATATCCAGGCAGGCGCTGGCATCGTCGCCGATAGCGTCCCTGAGCGCGAATACCAGGAAAGCTTGAACAAAGCTCAGGCATTGCTTTCGGCTATCGACCAGGCGGAGGCTGACCAGTATGCTTTTACGCGTTCGGTTTCGTCCTGAATAATTAAGAGTGAAGTGAGGAAGGACTTGTTGAAGAATTTTCTAAAGCAAGGAGCACAGCAGTGATTAAAGAAGCCATTGAAACTGTGGTCAACGGTCGCTCGCTGACCTTTGAGCAAGCGGCATCTGTAATGGAGGAGATAATGATTGGCGAAGCCACGCCAGCTCAGGTTGCCGCTTTTGTCACCGCCCTGCGTGTTAAAGGAGAGACGGTAGATGAGATTGCTGGCTTAGCCACCGTCATGCAGGCCAGGGCAACACCGGTGGAGGTCACTTCACCAGTGGTAGATACCTGCGGGACAGGGGGCGATGGCTCTTCCAGTTTTAATATCTCCACAACCGCCGCCTTCATTGTCGCTGGCGCAGGACTCAAAGTGGCCAAACATGGTAACCGGGCAATGTCCAGCCATTGTGGCAGCGCCGATGTCCTGGAGGCGCTGGGGGTGAGGATTGAGCTCGGGGCTGAGGCTGTCGCTCAATGTCTGGAGACAATAGGCATCGGCTTTATGTTCGCTCCCAACTTTCACCCGGCGATGAAATATGCCGCTGCCCCCCGACGCGAAATCGGAATTCGTACTGTGTTTAATATTCTCGGTCCCCTTACTAATCCCGCCAAAGCCAAGTTTCAGGTCATCGGTGTTCCCTCTAAGGAACTGGGAGAGAAGATTGCCTCTGTTCTCCACCGTCTGGGCACAGAGCATTCCCTGGTGGTACATGGTACAGATGGCATGGATGAAATTTCCATCAGTGGGAAATCTCTGGTGTGGGACATCAATCAACGTCAGGTATCGCCACCTTATGAGGTTTTCCCCGAGGATTTAGGGTTTATGAAGGCCAGCGTGACCCAAATTAGGGGAGGAACAGCCAGGCAAAATGCCAGGATACTGCGCGGCATATTAAGCGGAGAAGTAGGAGTCAGGCGGAACATAGTTATCATGAATGCGGCTGCGGCACTGGTGGCCGGCAATCAGGCATCAGACCTCAAGGAAGGTGTTTGTATTGCTGAAAAGACGATCGACAGCGGACAGGCTCTGGACAAACTCGACGAGCTAATAAAGCTCAGTCAGAGCTTGAATAAGGAGTAGTAATAAAAAGTAGTCAGTAGACAGTAGTCAGAATTTGGACTTTAGCGACTGGTTATTAGAAGCTGGGAAAAGGAAATGTTGGATAAAATTATCGCCCAAAAAAGGGAAGAGGTGGAGCAAAGAAAGAAGGTAGCGACCACAACTTATTTGCAAGAGCGCATTGCCCGGCAGAAGCCGACGCTTGACCTCGCCCTGGCTCTTAGGGACGACCACATCCGACTGATTGCCGAGGTGAAGCAAGCCTCTCCATCACGGGGGGTGCTAAGCCCCAATTTCAATCCCACCGAGTTAGCTCAGATCTATGCCGAAGGTGGTGCTGCTGCTATTTCAGTGCTCACTGAGGCGAATTATTTTATGGGCAGCAATGAGCACCTAGCGGCAATCAAAGAAGTGGTTGGGCTTCCATTGCTGAGAAAGGATTTCATCTTCGACCCTTATCAGGTATATGAATCTCGGGCCTATGGCGCTGATGCTTTATTGCTAATCGTAGCCATTCTAAGCCAGGGACAGTTTAAGGAACTCGTCTCGCTGAGTCACAGCCTTGGTTTAAGGTGCCTGGTTGAAGTGCACAATGGAGACGAGGTGGAAAAAGCAGTTCTCAGCGAAGCAGAAATCATCGGAATTAATAATCGAGACCTCAATACTTTTGTCGTTGATATCAATACCACCCGCCGTTTACGACCGCTTGTCCCCCAAGAGAAAATCGTAGTTAGCGAGAGCGGCATCAAAAGTCGGAAGGATATGGAAAAGCTCAGGAAATGGGGAGTTGATGCTGTACTTATTGGCGAGGCTCTGGTTACCGCCGGTGATGTCCGGGCTAAGATGCAGGAGTTGCTAAGATGAAGGAATTTTCATCATCTACCCGTATCAAGATTTGCGGGATCAGAGATAAGGCCCATGCTCTAGCAGCGGTTGAGGCTGGTGTTGATTTTGTCGGGTTAGTCTTCGCTCCCAGTCAACGACAGGTAAGTCCCGCCAAGGCCTGTGAGATAGCCAGTGCCGTCAAGAAAAGCAGCGATGCCATAAAAGTGGTCGGGGTCTTTGTCAATGCACCGAGTTCCCAGGTAAATGAGCTCGCCGATTTCTGTGCTTTAGACTGGGTCCAGCTAAGTGGCGATGAATCCTGGGAGTATTGCCGCGAGGTTGTTAGACCAGTTATCAAGGCAATCCGAATAGACCAGCAGTCCCCCGAGGAACTCTACGCTGAGTTATCTGCCGGAAGCAAATTATTTCCCGCACAAGAGTTTATCACCCTTCTTGACTCCCGGGTTGAAGGCAAATATGGCGGAACAGGAGAAAACTTCAACTGGAACTTAGCTCAGCGGGTAACTAAGAAGTTTCCGGTCATTATTGCCGGTGGACTCGACCCGAAGAATGTAGCCAGGTTAATCGAGAGAGTGTCACCATGGGGAGTAGATGTCTCATCCGGAGTAGAGACAGGAGGAGTCAAAGATATGGCCAAAATAAAAGCATTCATTGAAGCGGTAAGGAAAGCTGATGAGAAGAAACAAGCAACTACCTGATGCCCAGGGCTATTTCGGGCAGTTCGGCGGCAGGTTTGTGCCCGAAACCCTTATACCGGCTTTAGACGAACTGGAAACAGCTTACGAAAAGGCAAAACGTGATCCATCCTTCTGGGCGGAATTTGATTTCCTGTCCCATGATTATTCGGGAAGGCCAACACCACTTTATTTTGCTGAAAGGCTCACCAGACACTGTGGCGGGGCACAAATCTTCCTCAAAAGGGAGGACCTCCTTCATACCGGAGCCCATAAGATAAACAATGCTCTGGGACAAGGTCTCCTCGCCAGAAGGATGAAAAAACGAAGGATTATCGCTGAGACTGGCGCTGGACAGCACGGGGTAGCCGCTGCCACCATATGTGCCAAGTTGGGACTGGATTGTGTTGTCTATATGGGCGAAGAAGATATGCAGCGTCAAGCCCTTAACGTCTTCCGTATGAAGCTGCTGGGTGCCGAGCTGCGCCCTGTTTCCTCGGGCACGAAAACGTTGAAAGATGCCATCAATGAGGCAATTAGAGATTGGGTGACTAACGTCAAAAATACATATTACCTTCTGGGCTCGGCAGTAGGCCCTCATCCCTATCCAGTAATGGTGCGCGACTTTCAATCAGTCATAGGCAAAGAAGCCAGAGAACAGATTTTAGCTCAGTGCGGTCGCTTGCCCGACTACATCATCGCCTGTGTGGGCGGAGGCAGCAACTCCATCGGTATTTTCCATCCCTTTGTGAACGATAAAAACGTCAAGTTTATCGGGGTAGAAGCAGCAGGAAAGGGAATCAGGACGGGGAAACACGCCGCCACCCTGGCTGCCGGCACGGTCGGGGTTTTGCATGGGGCGAAATCTTATGTCCTTCAGGATGATGCTGGACAGATTCTGGGAACTCACAGCATTGCCGCCGGCCTGGATTACCCTGGAGTAGGACCTGAGCATAGTTACTACAAGAGTATTGGGCGCGCCACCTATGTGGCAGTAAATGATAAGGAGGCGCTGAAAGCCTTCCAGCTTCTCTGCCAGACCGAAGGTATTATTCCAGCGCTCGAACCAGCCCACGCTATATCCTATGCAGCCAAAATGGCAGGCTCTCTGGATAAGGAGCAAATCATTGTAGTCAACCTGAGTGGGCATGGCGATAAGGATATGGATATTGTAGTCAAAGCACTGGGGGTGACGCTTTGAGCCGCATTGCTTCAGCTTTTGCCCAAGCAAAGCATACTGCCCTCATTCCCTACATCACAGTAGGTTATCCCACTGTTGAAACAACCTTGAAGGTAGTGCCTCTTTTCGCCAGCACTGGATGCGATATCATCGAGCTTGGCATCCCCTTTTCCGACCCCCTGGCTGACGGTGCCACTATCCAGCAAGCAAGCTATGAAGCACTCAGGCACGGAGTCACTCCCAGAGTCTGCTTTGAAGTGGCTCAGGAGTTAAGGCGGCGAGTAAAAATCCCTCTCATGTTTATGACCTACTACAACCCTGTGCTTAAGTTTGGGCTGGAGCAATTCTGCTCAAAGTGCGCCGCGGTGGGGATTGACGGGTTGATTATACCTGACCTCCCACCCGAGGAAGGAAAAGAACTGGAACAATCAACCAAAAGGCACGGGCTCGACCTTGTTTATCTTCTCAGCCCGGCTAGCACCGAAGAACGCATCAGGCTGGTGACCAGCAGGTCCAGCGGATTTATCTACTTAGTTTCGCTGACTGGTGTCACTGGTGCCAGGGATAAACTCCCCGAGGAACTGGAAAGCTTCGTAGCCAGGGTGAGGGGAAGGACTGAAAAGCCTCTTTGCGTTGGCTTTGGAATCTCCACCCCCGAGCAAGCCCGAAGAGTAGCCAGGGTAGCTGATGGCGTCATTGTGGGCAGCCGTATTATACAGTTGCTCGACAAGGACAAATCACTTAAAAATGCCTGCTCTTTTATTAAATGTCTGAGAGAGGCCTTATTGTAAAAGGAGGTTGATATGTAGGGTACTCAGTTTGAAATAATAGCCGAACAAGAAATCGAAAGGAGGAGAAATGGATACAAAGGTTATTCTAACTGAAAAAGAGATGCCCACTCGTTGGTACAACATTCAAGCCGACCTGCCCAAGCCTTTGCCACCGCTGCGGCATCCAGCGACAAAAGAGCCAACGCGCCTTCCCCCTCCCCTCTTCCCCGAGGCCCTGAACGAACAAGAGTTCAGCAAAGAAAGGTGGATTGAAATCCCCGAGGAAGTTCAGGAGATTTATAAGCTATGGCGGCCCACCCCCTTAATAAGAGCTTATCGCCTGGAGAAGGCCCTGGGAACCCCAGCCAGGATTTACTATAAGTATGAAGGGGTCAGTCCGGCCGGTAGTCACAAGTTAAACACCGCCGTAGCCCAGGCTTACTACAATAAAAAAGAGGGCGTTAAACGACTAGCCACCGAGACCGGTGCTGGACAGTGGGGCAGTGCTCTGGCTATGGGCTGTGCGTTTTTGGGTCTTGAGTGCAAGGTCTATATGGTTAAGGCAAGCTATTACCAGAAACCATATCGCCGGGTGATGATGGAGACCTGGGGTGCCAAGGTGGTACCCAGCCCCAGCCAGGAAACCGAGATAGGGAGAAAAATCCTCAAAGAGGACCCTAATTGCTCGGGAAGTCTGGGCATCGCTATCAGCGAGGCTTGTGAGGAAGCTTTTGCCCGCGATGACACTAAGTATTCTCTGGGCAGTGTACTGAACCATGTCTTGATGCACCAGACTATCATAGGGCAGGAAGCCAAAAAACAGCTCGAGAAGATCGATGTTTACCCAGACATCATCGTGGGTTGTATTGGCGGCGGCTCCAATTTCGCCGGGCTGTTCCTGCCCTTTGTCACAGACAAGATTAAAGGAAAAAAGCCCAAGCTCCAAATCATCTGTGTTGAACCCCAGGCTTGCCCCTCTGTGACCAAGGGCCTTTATGCCTGGGACTACGGCGATGTAGCCGGGCTGGCGCCAATTGCCCTGATGTACACCCTGGGACACAGCTTCGTCCCGCCTCCCGTCCATGCTGGGGGGTTAAGATACCACGGCATGGCCCCAATTATATGCCACCTTCACAAGCTGGGCTTCGTCGAAGCGCGTGCCGAGTATCAGATCCCCATTTTCAAGGCGGCGGTGCAATTCGCCCGCACCGAGGGCATTATACCGGCGCCGGAACCGGCGCACGCCATAAAAGTTGTCATTGATGAAGCCTTAAAATGCAAGGAGTCGGGAGAGAAGAAGAACATTCTCCTGGGCCTGAGCGGGCATGGGCACTTCGACCTGGGTGCCTATGATGAGTATCTATCAGGCAAGCTCCAGGATTACGAATATCCCAAGGAGATGGTAGAGAAGGCGCTGGCCGACTTACCGAAGGTAGAATAAGAAACTACTGGCGCCGTGGCAAGATAGGTCACCATGGCGCCAGCCCTGAGGCACGAGCCATAAATACTTGCCAGTAGAAAAGAATAACAGTGACTCCGTGGGGACGATTACAAGGTAATTTTCATGTCTTCATAGCCCAGGCTTATATCAGCTTCCAGTTCCTGCGCTACTTGAGCTACTTCTTCCTTAATCTCCTGCTCATAAGGATTCCCGATATGAATAACAATGACGCGAGGTAAATACCCCTTGAGTCGGCGAAATTGTATGAGCTCCTCTCTTAGAAACCCGGCACAAAGATGGCCAGCCTTCTTGAGCCAGTCCCCATACTTATTAGGTCCGGCAACTTCAGTAATAAGCAACTGGGGAGAAACATGCTGCCAGCAATCAGATATCCCCACTGTGGTATCGCCGGTGTAAAACAGGCTTTTACCATCCGAAGAGGTGATTTGATAACCGACAGCGGGTACGGAATGTTTTACCGGCACTGCTAAAACATCATAACCAGCAATGGTTTTTCTGCTATAAGGCTCAATAGCCTCAAGTATGAGAGTCGGCTTCTCTTTACTGGGATATTCGAGAAAATTGGTATATATCTTGCCATCAAGAAGGCAGTTAGTAACAATATCAAGCGTGTAGCGCAGGGCGTAAACTACCAGTTGCCTTCGCCAGTAGTAACCAGCGTTAGCAGCCAGAGTAACTAGGTCACGAGTATGGTCGAAGTGGTGATGGGTAAGCAAAACGGTTTTTATCTTTTTTTGTTCGGGCAGAGAAAGAGCAGAGGTAAGTCCACCAGCATCTACAACCAAAACACCATCAATTAATAGAGAAGTTAACCGTGCCCCTTTTAGCTCAGCTAAATGGGCCCCTAGGATTTGGATTTCCACTTCACTGGCTGTCTATAATTCGCTCGGTAGCCCCAAAAAACTTCTGCCATTGAGCTAATTCTTCAGCCAGAATCTGACGACCTTTCTCGGTCAACTCATAACATCGGCGCTTTTGCTTAGAAATTTGTTGCCACGAGCTTGACACAAGTCCCCTGCTCTCCAAACGGCGTAATGCGGAGTAAAGGGTGCTTGCTGTAAGATCAAAATAGCCTTCGCTCCTGCGCTCCAGTTCTCTGGCGATCTCATAGCCATATATGGGTAATTCGCCTATAATAAAGAGCAACAAAGGCTCCACAACGCCCCGCAGTGACTGGTAAACATAAGATCGAGCCATAGTTCCTTCAGTATATCATTTTTAAAAGATTAAAACATCCTGTGATTTAAATCAACGCTCTGGAAATTAAGCGCCCTTCTTTCCTTCCTGGCTACAAAATCTGATGACCTCAGCAAAATTATTGATTCTCGTGAGGTTGGTGCTTTCCACAAAACCGTCATAGGTGAGGTTGATCCAGGGCTTGCGATACAGGGCACTGAACTTCTCTGACATGGCAGCCACAATTCCACCGGGCATACAGCCATGGGGCATTACCGATATCACACCAGCAAACTCAGGATTCTCCATCCATTCGATTCCACTACCTATACTGAGAACTGCCTCGCTTCCGCATTTCGGGGAAAGCCAGCGGCTTGTCTGCGCCAGTAACTCTCCCGTCGAGGGCTCTCTCTCATCAACCAGGTCCTGGAAATGTTTGACCACCATGTGTTCGTCATGCTCCCAGACACGGTTTATCACGTAGCTAATCAGCGCCTTCAGGAATTTGCGATCCCTGATAGCATCCTCAACATGCCGGTAGAAGATATATTTAATCCATTCCCCCATGGAAGAAACGACGACCTCCAGCCCAGCCTTTTCGCACTCCTTGACCAGGTCTTGGTTGCTAAATCTGTTGGAGCGCAGAAAGATTTCGCCATTAATGCCCACCAGAGGTCTGCGGGGCAATTCAGGGTCAATGAGAGACTTGAAATCAGAAGTTGCCTGGCGCAGGATATCATCGAAACTTTCCTTCTTACGGACGCGACCGACAATTCTGCCGAGATATTCATCAAACAGTTCGTCTGCCGAGCCCCGCCGCTTTTCATAAGGGCGGGTGCGCCAGAGCAACCTTTGGAGATAGTCAATAGCCACGCAGCCTTTCCAGGCAAGGCGGGCAAAACGAGGGCTAATGTCTGTATCCCGATACGCATTGTTCGATACAGTGGTCCGTATGGGAAGGTCAAAGCCCACCTCCTTAAGTATCTTGATTTGTTCCAATGCATATTTCCCAAAGCGGCAGGGACCGTACGCCCCGGCCATAACTGCCTCGACGTTTTTCAAGTCAGTACCATCTTCGTAACAGAACCTCAGAAAGTCGCCCAGGGTTACCCGATAGGGCAAACATTCCACGCCCGATGTTATCTTATCGGCATAAAATAGATTGCGCTCATTGGCCTCAGGAAGCACAACTGCTCTGAAGCCGCTGCCCTCTAGAAGCGCACCTACAAGCTCAATGTGCGGCGCCATCCTGGGAATAATAAAGGTCTTCGTGGTATCAATGACGGGCGGAAATGCTTTCCGATAGATATCCTTATGTGACACTTCACGTGGCTTAGTGGAACGTGCAAATCCCTGAATGGTGTCAACGAAGGCTTCGAGGCGGGTAACGATACCAGCCTCAGCAGCATGCTCGTCTATTTCCAACTGCCCCAGAGGCTTGCCCCCCATGATATCTTCTACAAGGTGGAGGATAAAGGAGTTCGGACCGCATCCAAAGTTTGTCAGCGACAACCCATAAAGCTGCGGGTCTGAGACAGTTATAGCCGCGCCGGCTATATATTTATTCTCATAGAACCAGTAAGGACGGTCGGAGTAATCCTTGGCATTCACCGACTCCAGGGGCAAAAAGTCCAGCGGTATGGGCACCACCCCAAGCTGAGCGAGCTTCTCCGCTATGCCCAGATTTGCCCCGGCATCCTGCGACATATAAGACCTGGCGAAGAGGACCACGCCCAACTGGTCGCTTTGGCGCAGTTGCTCCAATAGTTCCCGGCCCAGCACTGCCCGGTCAGCCTCGAACCTCCGCTGAGATTCAATGCCAGCCAGGGCTGCTTCCTGGCCTTTCTTTCTACTGAACCCCATCTTCACGGCGACATCTGCAAGGTTCTTTATCACATCGGCATCGCCCCGACTGAAATCAATTATGGGTATCAACAGCCGTTCCCCAAAACCAAGCACATTGCGTATTATGAACGGAGAGGCTTGGACTAAGGGACAGGAGTATTTCTGGTTCGCATCCCCATCTTTTCTGCCCAGGCGAATGGCACAGGGGTAAAGGATGTAATCCGCATCCTTAAGCATCGCTGCATGTCCATGGAGAAGCTTGAGAGGGAAACAACTGTCGGTGTAGCCTAACTC
This sequence comes from uncultured Chloroflexota bacterium, assembly GCA_903884455.1. Taxonomy (GTDB): domain Bacteria; phylum Chloroflexota; class Dehalococcoidia; order GIF9; family AB-539-J10; genus RBG-13-51-36. The sequence goes on from CAISEW010000013.1 coordinate 38,925, forward strand.
AATGGCCTGCTCCATGATTGCGTTGTTGGTCTGGCTGGAAAGGACAACCCTGGCGTCGAGGGCATTGAGAAACCCGATAATGAGCGGGGCATAGTCATAGACCAGCAATGCTCTGGGAATGCCCACCGCAGGCCCTGTGCCGGAATCCTTCTTGTACTCCTGAAAGAGCAGCTGTTCTCGCTTATCAAAGAAGGTCTCTCTCTTGGCATGGCTGGCTATGGCGTCGTACTTGTCGCACCTGCTGCCATAGAAACTAGGTTCTTCACCGGGCATCTCCATCCGGGTAATGGTACAGTTGTTGTCGCACCCCTTGCACACGAATGTAGTAAGCTTACACTCTCTATCCACGACCTCCTGAAATCCTTTGAACTTCGATTTCTGGCCGGCCATGGCCTCTTTGGCCAGGAGAGCTGCGCCCATGGCGCCGCTGACCTCCTTGTGCTCCGCCACAGCCAGTGTTTTTCCTTCAAGCTGCTGATAGAAGGCAGAGACTACGGCCTTGTTATAGAATACCGCTCCCGTGAGGATAATCTTGTCGCCCAGCTTTCTGTGCTCCACCACCTTGGAGAGATAGTTCTTGGCTATGGAGTTGGCCAGGCTGGCCGTGATTATTTCCAGTGGCACGCCTTCCTGCTGTGCCGAGGCCACCGCCTGACCCATAAATGCAGCGCATCTTGTCCCCAGCTCAATGGTATGGGGGGCGGCAAATGCCAGGTCGGCAAACTGCCCGTTGGTCACAGAAACGCCGAGCATCTCGGCCAGCTCGTCAATGAAGCTTCCTGTCCCCGCAGCACAGGCTTTGTTCATGTGATAGTCCACGACGACGCCGTTTCTCTTGATGACCAGCTTGGAGTCCTGCCCACCGATCTCAATAATGTCTGCTTCGGGGTCTATCTCGGCGGCAGCTCTGGTCTGTGCTGTTATCTCATTCTTAATCAGGTCTGCCCCGATGAAGCCACCGACCAGATATCTGCCCGAGCCAGTAACGCCGACGCCAGCTATCTTGACCTTGTCTGCGCCCTCCCGAAGTAAGTTCCTGAAGACCTGCCTGACAGCCTCAACTGGTCTTCCCGCAGTCATCAGGTAGTTTTTCCCCAGCAATCGTGTGCCAGATTCATCCATTATCACAGCCTTGGTACTGGTGGAGCCCACGTCAACACCAAGGTAGCCAACGCATGGTTCTTCTATCCTTTGACCGTCCTTACCGTCCTGAACGGCGACAATTTCCAGCTTGGGCATTTCAAAATGGCGCTGCTCGGCGTCCGTTCCTGACAGCATAACGCCCTGGGAAGTTTTCCCTATGGAAAGTAATGCCGAACCCAGGGACTCCATATGAAGATAGTTAGGAGGAATGATTACCTCAACGGGATGCCCATTCCTGGCAGAAATCATATCATTGAGGGATTTGGCCACGGCAGGATTGGCGGCAACGCCGCCCACAAAATAGACCGGCTCCTGGAAAGTTCCTTTCTTCAGAGAGGCAACCATCCGGGCCACGCTTTCGCAGAGTGCATAGAGCATGGCGTCCAGCGGGACTCCCTTCTGCTGGAGGTGGATGAGGTCGGTTTTGGCAAAGACGCTGCACCGGGCGGCTATCCTGGGGGGAGTGCCTTTACATTTCAGGGCCAGGCTGGCGAAGTCCTCCATGCTGATACCAATCCTGTATGCCTGTTGCTCCAGGAACCTGCCCGTGCCCGCAGCACAAAGAGGATTGGATTCCACCTTCCAGGGCTTTTTCAAGCCATCTTCCAGCTCTATCACCAGGGTGCTCTGGCCGCCGATTTGTACGATGGTTTTAACGTCGGGGTAACGGTGGAGCAGCCCGGAGGCAATCGTCAGTGAGCTGCTATATTCCGTCCATCTAAGCTCTTTGGGGATAACAGCCCTGCCTGAGCCAGATACGCCGGCGGCGACAATATCTTCAAGATTGAATCTCTCTCCCAGCCTGGCGATAAGCGAACTGACTGCGGCCCTGGGGCTGGAAGTCACCTTCTCGGTATCAAACTGAACGACCCTGCCATTCTCATCTATGAGTGCCAGCTTGGCGTTGACAGAGCCAATATCTACGCCTAAATAGTAGCTCATTGCTCGGTGAACAATTGTAGCAAGAAACGAACTTTCTTAAAAGCGACACCTTCTCTCCCTTGATGGACAAGGATTAAGGGCATGTCCTGAGTTTATCGAAGGATGAGGGCGAACAAAGCCTGCCAACTACATTTCTTTATTTCGCCATTGCGAGCCCCGACTTGTCGGGGCATGACAATCTCTGGAATTGCTTCCGGCTGACTTGGTCAGCCTCACAACGATGTTTCATTCCGACTTCAGGTATACTCTGGACCTCTGCCCCGCCGCCTCGTTGCCCATATAGCCACTGCCACTGAAACCAGCGCCAGCAAGCCTGCTATGGCCATCTTCTCGACCGGAGTAGTGTCGACGGCTATGGTGCTCATAGCCACAGCAGACAACAGCCCAGCCCTCACTATTAGCTTCAGGCTGGGATGCTCAGTTATGAACTCAGCTATTGGTGGGCTGACCCTGTAGTAGATGTCTACCAAGGCTCGTCCCACCGTGTTGGTCAGCAAGTATTCATCTCTAAACTCACGCAAAATTCCTATTTCCTCGGCCATTGGGGTGCCGTAGGCTGCGGTGGCGATGAAGCACCACCCAGCCCCACTAAAATCGGCTCTGATGGAGTAGGGGCTGTCCATGGTGATGGTGGTCGAGGCCGCATAGATATTAGCAATGGTGCCTACATCGCCCGACCATTTGACAAACTGGCCGCCTTCGTCAGGCTCAGCCATAAGGCTGACGTCGGCGCCGAGAGGACACAAGAATGTCCCCTCACCAGGGGTGGTTACCGAGCCGCCTCCGGTGCTGGATATCATCAATAACACCATGGGTTCAGGCTGCCACAACCCAAAGTTGGCAGTGATGTAGTAAGAGCCATTCATGGTGATGGTGGTGTTGGCGGCAGTGACATTGCCAATAGTGCCCACATTGCCAGTCCATCCTACAAATTGGTAGCCTGTGTCAGCCTCAGCGACAAGGGGGACGTTGGCGCCGAGAGGATACAAGAATGTCCCTTCACCAGGGGTGGTTACCGAGCCGCCTCTGGTGCTGGATAATGTCAATAACGCCCTGGGTTCAGGCTGCCACAATCCAAAATTGGCAGTGATGTAGTAAGAGCCATTCATGGTGATGGTGGTCTCGGCGGCGCTGACATTGCCAATAGTGCCCACATCGCCAGTCCATCCTACAAATTGGTAGCCTGTGTAATTCACA
>CAISEW010000014.1 GCA_903884455.1 uncultured Chloroflexota bacterium
AAACCTTGCCTTGAGTGAAAAACTCTACTGGCTGACGATTCTTTTCAGTGCGACACCGATACCTGCTCTCCAAGACCCCTCCCAAATGTTTAGCATAATCGGTGCAGCCGCGGGCAACAGCAGAGGTTCGGTTATGTATTATGTTAGTCAGACTTATGGCGCGTTACCCTCGACATTTCCGGGAGGTGCAACTGATGTGTATCCACCACCCGGCACGATGTATCCGCCTGCGATAGGAGTGTATATAGCATGAGAAATCAAAGTTGGTTACAAGACGGCACGCTCGTCAAAGACGACGAGTTCTACTGGGACGACGCGACGCTTATGGTTCACGACCACGTTCTCGACGAGAACCGGGAAGCGACTGTCGAAGAAATTGCTTACTTTAACCAGATGGAAGGATAGATTATAAGGGGGGCAAAATGCCTGACGATGTTTCATTGAAAGAGTACATTGATATTAAAATAGGCACTGTTCAGGGAAGTATAACTGACTTCAGAGGATATGTCGAACAGCATTTTGAATTGAACGATAGGGCATTGAAGTTGGCGAATGAGGCAATGTTGACACGCCTTGAATCAATGAACGAATTTAGGGCGCAGATAAAAGAAGAGCGCGGGAGTCTAGCCACTAAAGAGAATTTGTGCGTTCTGGAAGATAAACTAGACAAAAGGATTATTCCTCTTGAAACATCAAAAGCTTTCTCGGCCGGCAAGATGTGGATGGTCATGGCTATCTTTGCAGCCATTCCAACCATCCTTGCACTCATAGCTTTATTCAAAGGATAGATGAACAACGCTGATCTGATTGAGAGGTTTGAAGACGACCTCCGTCAACTTATTCAAAAGATGCACAAGGACGGCATCCCTTATGAAACCATCGGTTTTGTTTTGTCGGAGGTCATTAAGAATCTTAAGTTGATGGCTTATTGTGAAAAGTGGCTGGCGGAATGCACTCCAGTTAAGGGATTAGTAGTGAAAAGCGATTGAGGGGCAACCAGCCTATTAAAAAGGGCATTCTAGGCGAATTAAACGAGTATTCCGAGCTTCGGCTCGGAGCCTTTTTTATTTTATCCCCAGCCTATCAACTGGTGAAAACCTTTCCTGTGCTTTCAATGCCCGCTTTTCCTGGTGAGCCCTGACATAATTCTCTACCCGAAAGAGGGGGGGGACTTGACAAACAAAATAGGGCTGTGGTAAAGTGTGGGAAATGGCTAACAGAACAAAGACGGAACGGAACGCTAGAATACTAAAGCTCTGGCATCAAGGCTGGCGACAAATAGCCATTGCTAATATGATGCACCTGAACGAGAGCACAGTTTCAATGGTTATCTGCCGTGCTCGGTGGGGAGCAGTATCGAAACCTAGTGCGGATAAATCAGGCAACAATGGTGATGGAAAATGACACCACAGGACTCAGGTCGTAAGGGCGGGACAGCGACAAGGGACAATCATCCTACGTTATGCCCTTTGTGCGGGTCGTTAGTTAAGAGCCGGTTCTATAAGGAGACTGGAACTCAGGGCGGATTAAGTACATTGAGGAAATATGGTAGGGAATTCTATGTAACTCAAGGACGTAAGGGAGGTCGGGGAAATACGAGGGAGCGGAGGATGCAATGCCAGCCATAGGTGAAATCAGCACAGCAAAAGAACTCAGTAAGAAAGTAACTAGGGGAACAGGCAAGAAATACGTTTGGTTTCCTTGTGCCAAATGTGGCAAATGTAGATGGGTACAAATCAGGTGCGGTGTCCCAGCTAATAGGTTATGCCAGAACTGTGGAACCCAAGGGCATCTTGCTGAACTTGGCAGACTTACACGACTTCCTAAATCAAACACTATCAAAACTAAGGAAACACGGCCTCGAATACGTTGCCGAACTCATCCTCACGCACAAGTTGATGGCCGAGTATCCATGTCACACATAGTGATGGAACGCCATCTAGGTCGATACTTGTTGCCAGAAGAGGTAGTTCATCATATCGACCATAATCCCTATAACAACGAAATTAGCAACCTGGTCCTTTTCCCGAGCGCAAAAGAACACATGAGGCATCATTATAACTTGAGGATGCAAGTAATACTCGCCGCGGAGTCGAGCGGCAATCAAATACAAGAGGGGCTGGAAGTGACCTCATCACTCCCGGCCCCGGGAGGATTAACTTGAATAAAGTCATTATAACACTTTCGGGAAAGGCAGCGCAAGTATTGAGTCTCTTTGCCCTTTACTGCAAAGACCGGGGGGCTGTAACCCTGGGGGAGCTGGCGAATGGCAGTTGAAGTTATTGAAACCCTAACCGCGGAGAATGTCCAGGTGAATCTCAAGACTCTGCATATTGCTCTGGGTTCGTATTCATTCTCCCCCAAGGACATAGCCCGGATGGCTATTGTAAAAGCGGTGAGAGACGGACTTTCTCCAGAGGATCAGGAGAAGTTAGCAGAATACGAGAACAGGGAGAACCCCTGTGGGGAGGAACAATGAACTACGAATGTCTTGATTGCGGAGCGGGATTCAACGAGATGGACCAAACGAATCACGAACACAAGAATGGTATTTGCCCTTGCTGTGGCAATTACGACATCAAGCCGGTTGACTTCCTTGTTGAAAAGGAACTCGCAGACTTGCAAGCCATGCGAGAGGCAAGCCGAGTATAAAGGAGACAAGCGATGATGTTTGAGAATCTGGAAGAACTACTGAGGACGACAAATTGCTCTGTGCAAACGATGACAGAAGAGCGCTGGCTCTGTTGGGACAAGGACGCTAAGACTTGGTGTGTGATGGAACGGAAGCGCTATGCCAAAAAGACCAAGACTCTCTACCAGGGCAATGACCTCAGAGAAGCAATGCAATTTCTACGATAAGGAGGAACATGAGTGATAAAGAAATAATGGTAAGCGAGCAACCCGAACAGAGGGAGAGCTTCCCCGCCATAATTGACACCAACATCATCGCTATAGCTGACGAGGCCGAGAAGCGCTTGGAGGCGTTGAACAAAATCAAGAGGGTGGCCTTAAAACTCACGAACCGCAATGACTGGGTAGATGAAAACGGGAGGCCATATCTCCAGGCATCCGGGGCCGAGAAGGTAGGTCGGCTCTTCGGGGTCTCCTGGCAGATATCCGAGCCTATCAAAGAGGAACTGGAGGGCGGACATTTCAGCTATACCTACAAGGGGAAATTTTACCTTGG
>CAISEW010000015.1 GCA_903884455.1 uncultured Chloroflexota bacterium
GCAATCAGACGGGCCATTAAATCAGCCTGATTGACTGCCACGTCTACTCCCATCACCGGTGTGAACATCCAGGCATTCTTGGGGTTATTCACACGGGCAACAACGCGTGGGACGTTGAACACAAAACGCGCCAAGTTGGTGACCACTAAATTCGTTTCGTCCTGGCCTGTAGTAGCTGCCACAACATCCACCCCCAAAATACCCGCTGCCTCAAGCACGACTGGATCAGTTCCATTGCCCAGCGCGACTACATCAGCTGGCAGATCTTGCTGCAATCGGGAAATTTTCTCCCTCGCTGCCTCAACGACCTTCACATTATATCCCTTTTCTAAGAGCAGTAGCGCCAGAGAAGTGCCGACTTTACCACCACCTACAATAATTATTTTCATGGCCATCTTGTAACCTCCTTCATGCTAATCCCAACAAGGTTTTGAGACGGTCGGTAGATGTGGCCAACACCACCAGGTAGACTATGTCGCCCCAACAAAACTCTGTGCCCAGCGTGGGTAGAAAGACCCGGCCACCCCGACTTATTGCCACTACATGGATTTCACCGCGTACTGTTAGTTCACTCACCGTCTGGCCAACCAGGAGAGGAGGGATTTCTGTCGTTACAATATTTACCTCACCACTCCCCAAGTTGAGGATTGCATCCAACTGAGAGTAACAGAGAACTTCGGCCGCTTGGTTAATACCCCAGATTGTTGGGCTTATGGTGTGCAATCCCAATCGTCCGTAGATATTGGCTTTGCGCGGGTCATAAAGTCGTGCCACAACCCTGGGCACACGAAATACTTGGCTGGCAACGCGGCCGATTACGACATTGACATCATCGCTGGCTGTCAAGGCGGCCAGACCATCAGCCCTCTCAATACCAGCAGCCAGAAGCACCTTACGGTCAAGTCCAACACCTTCAATAACCTCACCTTTGAACGAGGGCCCTAACCGCTCGAAGTTAGTGGGGTCCTTATCAACAACAGCTACCGCATGGCCGCGCTGACTCATGGTCAATGCCAATCCAGCCCCCATCCGGCCACAACCAATAACAATAATCCTCATACGCATCACCTCCTAAGAACGTATTTATTCCGCAGATGAAATACTGCCTTGCGCAGTTCGTCAGCGAACAATACTATTGGACTTAAGGCAAGCAGAAAGAGCCAGTTGCTTGCCGGGAAACCTGCCGTGTGAAAGGACCGCTGGAAAAACGGGACATAGATGACTATGGACACGACAGCAAGAGCGACTGCCACGGCTACCCATATCAATCGGTTAGAAAATGGCTTGCTACGGAAGACAGAGGTATGCTCCGAGCGCTGGGCAAACAGATTGCCCATCTGGGTGACCACGATGGCAGCAAGAGTCATGGCGGTGGCCGATTGGTAGAGAAGCCCTTGTGAGGGTAAATCCAACCACTGGCCCCAGTAGCCATGCGTCCAATATTGAAAGTAGAAAGCTGCCACCGCCACCAAGCCCTGGACCAGGCCCAACCACACAAATGCTCGCAGTAGAAGTGGACGAGTAATGATGTGCTCATTCAGGTTGCGCGGTGGCCTATCCATGATGCCCTCTTCCGGCGGATCAACTCCTAGGGCTAAGCCCGGCACGATATCAGCCCCCAGGTCGATGGAGAGAACTTCCATTACCGTGAGCCCCAGTGGAATTCGCCCACCGCTAAAGCCAAAGAAGACAAAGGGTGCAGCTTCAGCGGTGTTGTGGGTAAAGATATAGGTGACGAACTTCTTGGCGTTAGCGTAAACTGCCCGGCCTTCCTCGACCGCATTGACAATGGAGGCAAAATTATCGTCGATTAGAATCATATCGGCTGTCTCTTTAGCTACATCGGTACCGGCAATGCCCATAGCCACACCGATATTCGCCTTTCTAAGTGCAGGCGCATCATTGACACCATCACCAGTGACTGCCACGACATGTCCCATGTCCTGCAGCGAGCTGACTATTCGCAGCTTATGCCCTGGGGCAACGCGTGCAAATATGACCTCACCCTGCAGCACTTCCTTCAGCGACTTATCATCCATGGCATCCATGTCAGAACCATTGATAATACGCGGCCGATCTCCCCTAATGATGCCAATGCGTCGCGCTATGCTTTCTGCCGTCAACCCATAGTCGCCAGTAATCATCACGATGCGGATGCCAGCACGGTGGCATTTCTCCACCGCCATCCTTACCTCCACGCGTGGTGGGTCCATCATAGCAGTCAAGCCCAGAAAAGTCAGGTCATGCTCAATAGCCTCTGGTGTATACTCTCCCACCAGTTGTGCCTTCACCGTCGGCTCCGGCAATGAGCGCATGGCAACAGCGAGCACCCTCAGACCCTCACGGGCAAAGTTGTCATTCGCTGCTAAGACCTTTGCCCGAAGACTATCGTCCAGCGGGCAGTCCCGTCCATCCATCCGTATATGAGTGCACAGCTCTAGCGTTTCTCTTGGCGCTCCCTTGACATAGGCCACCAGCGAATTTTGCACCCGATGAATTGTGCTCATCCGCCTGCGCCGCGACTCAAAAGATAGTTGACGCGCGCAGGGGTTTTGCTCCCTTTCAGTTTCGATGTTCAACTCGCCTTTGAGTGCTGCCACCAGCAAGGCTGCTTCCGTGGGGTCGCCCAGCACTGTCCATCTGGTGGAACCATGGTTTGGCGGCAACAAACGCGCAGTGTTACATAGCGCACCTGCAACGAGCAACTGACGCAGGTCTCCAACCACCGGAACATTGACTGCGCGCCCATCGTCGAGGATATACCCCCTAGGCCCATACCCAACGCCCGTCACCTTGAGGCGTCGGCCAGCCAGCCACAGATCAGATACCGTCATTTCATTTTCTGTAAGTGTCCCGGTCTTGTCAGTACAGATCACCGTTGTGCAGCCCAGGGTTTCCACCGCCGACAACCTCTTGATGAGCGCATGGCGTTTGGCCATGCGTTGTACTCCCATAGCCAGCGACAGGCTTACCGTCGGCAGCAAACCCTCTGGCACGAAAGCCACAATCATACCCAGAGCAAAAATGAAACTATCGGTCACGCTAAATGCAACTCGCAAAATCATCAGCATGGCAAAGAAAACCAGACCAATTCCGACTGCGAGGAATGTCACCCGCCTTGTCACATGGGTCAATTCTTTCTGTAGCGGACTGGGTTCATCTTTCACAGATTGCGTGAGGTGAGCGACCTTGCCAAACTCGGTGTGTGTGCCCGTGGCAAAGACAACAGCCATGCCTTCCCCAGCAACCACACTCGTGCCACCAAATACCAGGTTGCGTACTTCAAAACGAGATGGTACAGGCCGCAGGACAGCCTCTCTTATCTTGAGCACTGCATGCGACTCTCCGGTTAAGGTGGACTGATCCACCCGCAGCCCGGCCTCATCTACCAAACGTCCATCGGCTGAGATATGGTCGCCTTCGGCCAGCAACATGATGTCGCCGGGCACCAGCTCTTCCGCCAGAATGCGTTGCTTTTCTCCATCCCGCAACACATTGGCATAACTGGGAATCAGTTGACGCAGGGCTCTGATCGCTCTCTCTGCCCTGTATTCCTGCCAGAAACTGAATACACCGTTGATCACGTTAACCAGCCAGATAGCAATAGCCAGTTCGGGCATCCGGCCTATAAGAGCAATTACGCCACCAACCCACAACAGGATAGCCATCATGTGCGTGAAGTTAGCCAAGAACTGAAAGATGAGAGGTTTTCCTCTGACCTCACGAATGACGTTGCTACCGAACTGTTGCAGCCGTTCCGCAGCCTCAGCCTGGGTGAGCCCTTGGGGTCGCGTGGCTAGGACCCCATAGACTTCTCGGATGGGCAATTTATGGATAGACTCCGTGGGACCCCCTTCCAGGGGTTTGTCTATTAACTTCATGGTAAGGTCCTGCTAGTTGAAATCGGGCATCAGTCTATCATACATTAGAAGGAATTGCATGAAGTACATTTCCTGTGGATGTGTTGACAGTTTGGAGTTCTGACAATGATGTAGCTATCAATGTTACTGGGGCTGAGAGTCCTAATTCGGCAAGTGCTAGAATCACGATTGCTTGGACAACTGCACCTTTGTCTGTTTTGTTACCTCATTACACAAACTGACGAAATGTTAACTAAGGGATAGCTTACGGGAGAAGTTATTTAGGAACCAAGTTGGTGGGCCTTGGGGAACAGTTCTCGAACTTTTGTGTGAGAAGAAGCTAATTCCGGCACTACATCAGTTGCTTGCTTCACATTTTTCTTAAATTCCTCTAGTGCTCATTTTCATTGCCGCCGCATTTACAATATTGAACCAGCCAAATCATAGGATTACAATAGAAGGAATGAACATAATCGGTTCAGCTTAATTTTTGATTTGGAAAGAATAACAATCAAACGATGGCGAACAAGCAATACACTAATAGGATAACAGCCGCCGAGCTCATCAAAACACAGGATGCTTTGTCTCTTGCTGCGGATGAGTTTCTTGGTCGGCTGGGTACTTCAGCAAACGGCCTGACCGTTGAAGAAACAGAAAAACGGCTAGCAGTTTATGGTCCCAACGAGATAGTCAGCAAGAGAAAAAGACATGTTTTCCTTGAATTCCTCTCCCATTTCAGAAGCCCGGTAACCATCATACTTATAATTGCCGCTGTTATATCAGGTTTTTTGGGTGAACCGCTGAATGCTATCATCATCGTTTCCATTGTTTTAGTAAGCGTATCTCTCGATTTTACCCAAGAATATCGGGCAGGAAGAGCCGCCGAAGCGCTGATAAAGAGGGTGGCGACCACAGCCACCGTCTTGAGAAATGGTACCAGGCAGGATATTGAAATTTCGCAACTGGTGCCAGGGGACCTCATCTTACTCTCTGCCGGGGATATTGTCCCGGCGGACGCCAGAGCAATCTCCGCCAGGGACTTCTTTGTCGACCAGTCGGCCTTGACTGGAGAATCCTTTCCGGTAGAAAAGACTGTGGAACCTGTCCAAGACACGGCTATCGCAGACTCGAATAAATGGAATAACTATCTGTTTATGGGTACCTCGGTCACCGCCGGTACAGCTACTGCAGTCATAGTCAAAACCGGCAGTTCTACGGAGTATGGGGAAATCGCCAAAAAGAGCGCCGAGAGGAAGCCGGAGACCGATTTCGAGGGAGGACTGAGGAGGTTTGGTTATCTCATCATGCAGGTCACCTTTGTCCTCATCATCGCGGTCTTCTTCATCAACGCTCTGTTCAAACGCAGTGTCATTGATTCTCTGCTCTTTTCAGTGGCCCTGGCCGTCGGCCTGACGCCGGGACTGTTGCCGGTAATCCTCTCCATCAACCTCTCTCGAGGCGCAACAGCCATGTCCAGAAAAGGCGTCATCGTCAAGCGCCTGGTTGCAATACAGAATTTTGGGAGTATGGACGTCCTGTGTTGTGACAAGACCGGAACTTTAACGGAGAACAGGGTCACTCTCATACGCCATGTCGACATAGAAGACAAGGATTCCAACAAAGTATTGCTCTACTCAGTTCTGAACAGCCACTTCCAGACCGGGCTGCGCAGTCCGCTAGATGAAGCTATACTCCAGCACCGGGAAATAAGCACCGACCAGTACCATAAGATTGATGAAATCCCCTTTGACTTCGTCCGCAAGCGGCTTTCCATCGTAGTCAAAGCGAATGGGGAGAATCTTCTCATTACCAAGGGAGCCCCTGAGGAAATCGTAAAGGTCATTTCACAGTATGAGTTGAATGAGTCGGTCTATGGGTTGACGGTTGATGCCAGTAGTAAAATCGAAAAGGAATACCGCGATTTAAGTTCCCGGGGGTTCCGTGTGCTGGGCGTCTGTTATCGAAAAGTAGATAGTAAACCTCTCTATTCTGTTCCTGATGAAATTGATATGATTTTTCTGGGTTTTATTGCCTTCGTTGACCCGATTAAGGAAACCGCCGGAGAATCCCTGGAATTATTGAGAGGCGCCGGCGTTAAACTTAAGATTCTGACCGGTGATAATGAAGTTGTGTCGGGTAAGGTTTGTGACCAGCTTGGTTTCCAGGTCTACCAGTACCGTCGTGGGAAAATATATGATGAGCGGACTCACTCTCTCAGGCGAACTATTGAAACCGAGCCCATCAACATTGTACAAGGTAGCGAAATTCAAAACATCGCTGACGATGCACTAGCCCAGATTGTAGAGAAGGCAGACGTCTTCACAAGGGTTACTCCCGGGCAAAAGAACCGCATCATGAACGCGCTGAAGGCTAATGGACACGTAGTAGGTTACCTTGGAGATGGCATCAACGACACCCCATCAATGAAGGTCGCGGATGTCAGCATTTCCGTCACCAATGCCGTGGACATTGCCAAAGAATCGGCGGATATCATACTCCTGCAAAACGATTTGAAAATAATCGCCGATGGTGTGGCTGAAGGCCGGAAGACCTTTGGCAACACCATGAAGTATATCCAGATGGCCATCAGCTCCAATTTCGGTAACATGTTCAGCGCTGCCGGTGCTTCACTCTTCTTAAGCTTCCTGCCCATGCTACCTGTCCAGTTGCTCTTAAATAACCTGCTTTATTCCTTCGCGCAACTAACTCTCCCCGCAGACAATGTGGACCAGACTTCTATTCAGCAGCCGCAGCGATTGGGGACTTCTTTTATCCGGAATTTCATGGTCGCCTTCGGTCCGGTCAGCTCTATTTTCGATTTCGCCACCTTTTTCGTCATGCTGTACGTCTTTAGAGCCACCGCACCCTTGTTCCAGACAGCCTGGTTCGTAGAATCGCTGTTCACTCAGTCACTGGTGATATTTGTCATCAGGACCAGGACGATCCCCTTCTTCCGGAGCAAGCCGAATAAATTACTTCTGGTTAACATCATTATTGTTCTGGCCCTGGCGATGGTGCTGCCATTTACGCCATTGGGCGGCAAGATTTTTGGCTTCGTGCCCCTTCCGATGACTTTCTTGCTCGTGTTGGCAGGCTTTATCGTGATCTATTTGGGGCTGACCGAACTTATGAAAAAGTGGTTCTATCGCCGGTTTGCCAATGAAAGTAAAGCGACGGGTTAATTCTGGCACCAATAACTATAGGTTGCTTTTCTAAATCAAATGCTTGCGGCGCAAAAAATAGAGTATTGCGCCGATAAGCGCCGCAATTATCAATAATAACCCTGCAAAGGTCTGAAGGCTGCCTTTCTCCAAACCTCCGGGTAAGATGAGGTAAATACAAGCAACAACCACAAAGGGCAGCCCAATGGCTAATAAAATAGCAATGGCGCGGATAGCACGGTTGGAACGGTAACCACTCAGGAGATAATCCGAGTCTTTGAATACCTCTATTACCTCTTTGTATTCATCCAGGGTATTACATACTTTGTTCACATGGTCCATCAGGTCACTAAAATAGAGGGTCAAATCTATCTTAGAATACGGCTTTAGTTTAGCTTCCAGTTCCGCGAGAAGCGCTCGGGTCGGGAACATCACTTGTCTCTGGTCAATAATGTCTCTCCTGAGACTGCTCAATGGGCTGGCCACTTCAACATCTTCCCGGAAGACACCCTCTTCGATATCTTCCATTAAGCCGAGAATCTTGTCCAGTACCTTAAAATACTGGTCTATTGTCCGGTCAAATATCTGGTACAGCAAGTAGCCAGAGCCCTGGCTCAAATACTGCTCACGAGTTTCCACGTTAGTTTCGCACTCCTGGAATAGCTCGCCCGCGACCTTAAACTCCGGAGGTCTGATTGTCACCAAGTAATTAGGGCCAACAAATGCTGACCATTGTTTCCTTGAACTTACCCGCCTCGCTTTCTCAAATACTGAGAGATGAAAGATAACAAAGAGGTATTCCGGGTATTCTTCTATTTTGGAAACCTGCCGGGGACTCAAAGCGTCCTCAATATCCAGAGGGTTGAAACCATAATGCTCCACTAAATACTTCGCTGCTTCTTTGGTCGGTTGAATGATATCAACCCACGTGAAGTCCCCGGAGGTTATTGTCTTTATGTTAACCTGGTTCTCTTTGGTAACTTTATTGGATTTGGCCATTCCCGACTCCTTTGATAATACTCACCATTTTTATCATAAGCTATGCTGTTTTACAGATGATATTAGGCTTACTTACGTGGAACTCGGTCTTATTATAGGAGTATTCTTGCCAATTCAGCAACTTTGAACAGGAGATAACCACTTTCCACGGAAGGTGAGCCCTTGGGGGACAGTCCCCGAACTCTTGTTTGAGAAGAAAGGGCTGATTCCGGCTTTGCAGTAGTTACTCGTCTCCCGCTGGACACGCAGCCTGGACCGGGCTGGTATGCTCTGTCATTTGGCGAGAGCGGGCACGAGGTCGTTCAATATTAAATCGCATAGTTATTGGAATGTTTGTATTAGTCGTAATGTTACACGCTCTCTGGGATTTCTTTGATATTCTCCCAGCACAAACTCCGACCTGGTCAGTTATCTCCAACTTGGCAAACCTTGCCATTGCTGCAATAAGCCTAGTTCTCCTCCTTCGGCGGATACGCGAGTCAGCTCAGGTTACCACCTGAGCTGGTAGGCTGTATACAGACTTGAATATGCGAAAAATGGGGTGGGGGGAAGATTATAAATGTGGAGCTTCCCTTTTTGGCATCGCCTGGAGAAAATACACCACTGTCGCAGGTTTGCGAACTTAACTCCGCCTTCGCAAGAGCCTCCTATACACTGCCAGACTAATAAAGAAAGGAACAAAGTCATAAACGACTCGGAAAAGGACCGAAACCAGGACCCCTTGTGCGAAGGGTACACCAAACAGTGCATATATGCCAGCCATGGAAGCTTCCTGTACGCCGAGGCCTCCAGGCACCATAGAAAGGTTCCCCGCAGAAATACCAATGACGAAGCCCGTCACGAGGACCCCAAAGCCTAGTGGATTCCCAATAGCAGCAAAACAAAACCAGAGTGAGACCAAAGTGAATACTAGATTAGCTAACATTGATCCCAGCGGTAGGGCTAGTGCCAACGGGTGGCTCCGTATTTTGGCCGCACCAAGTGTCAGGGTGGCATCGAAGTCACTCAGAAAAGATGTGCTGGTTCTATGCTTAAAGAGGTGCCATAGTCTGTTCAAGATTCGTAGCACTAGCGATCTTATCGGGCTAACAAAAACAATAGCGGTGGCAACAATGATGGCTAAAATGAGCATTACTATAGCAAATCTGAGACCTGTGGCAACGCCTTCGCCCAGCTGGTGGTTGGCAATAAGATAAATGAGACCTATCGGAAGCAAACCGAGCAGTGTTACAATATAGAGATAGGTATGAGAAATTGATGCAGCAAGTATATTACCCGAAGGCCTTCCCTGTCGCTGCATCACCACAAGGCGCAGCGAATGCGCCGCGGCACCACCAAGACCTGTAACATTGGCTAGTGCGGTGGACACAAAGCCTATCTCGAGGAGTTCTCGCCATACCATACCGATGTCGAAGACTCTGTTTACCGTCACGAAACTGTAGCTCAAGCACAGGTAAGAAAGGGCAGTGAATAGCAGTGCAACAAGTGTTAATCCCCAGTCCGCCTTGTCCACTAATTGGCTAACTGCGTTCCAGTCAAGGGCGACTAATAGGATAGCCAGCAGCACAAATGCGACCACGGTCACAGTGATAATTCTCTGCTGACGGGATTGGCCCAGCTTCATAATTTGTGCTCCGTAGCCTCAATGTCTACCATGGCAGCAGAATGGCTTCCCTCTACTTCATAATGGCAATAGCGGCTCACATTTTCTACTATGATAGTAACATATGTAGCATCTTTAGCAAATAAGACGCCCGACTGTAACTCTAGCGTTTGGGCAAGTCGAGACAAACACCGCTATAATTGGATGTGGTGGGGAAGGGGGGACTCGAACCCCCACGCCTTTTAAAGCACATGATCCTAAGTCATGCTCGTCTGCCAATTCCGACACTTCCCCGATAGGAAATCACCTAATACAATAACATTTTATGGGACTCGCCTCAAGCTATCGCCATTCTGGCATTGAGCACCGCAAGCCGATGCCGTCTGTTCAATAGGGAATAAAAATATATACGCAAAATTAATTTTGTGGTAAGATAGACAATAAACTCTTCGAGGTAGTTTGAGACTATGAGTATACAGGCAGGAGAACTAAAAAGCATGGCCGAGAAAGTCCTATCCATCCTGGGCGTTACAGACTATTCCGAGTTGCAGCTTACATACGCACTAAAGGCTGAGGGAAAATGGAAAGTAACCTTTGCGTATGAACCTTATCATCGTGCTTTTAGCAGCGGTGTTATTAGAAAGATAGGATCTTTTGCGGTTGATGTGAAAAGTGGAGAGATTGAAGGGATGTGGTTGGATAGATCATGGAAGTGACTAGAAATATTAGGGTCTAGATGACCGTTGCCATCGCCCTGTCAGTTTCAAAATGAGGTTCTAACCCCTTTCAGACTCTTGAATAAACCTCAGCAAATTCCAAGGACACCACGCCAATCGGGCCTACTATAAATTAAGCCCGTTATTGTCACCTACAGGATGTAGGTGGTTCCCTCCAGCCTGTTCCATGGCAATTTTTGCACTGCACCCAACGTGGGGCGAATTCCCCTATGTTCTTTTTTCCACTACCATGACAAATTGGGCAAGTTCCATAGCTGCTGGGGACACGGACTTTGCCAAACCCTGTGCATACAGGGCATGGCTGGTAACTTGCCGCGGATTCGCCAACATTTATTCGTCCGCTACCATCGCAATATCCACAACGCCTGTTGACCAGATCAACCATTTTAAACCTCCTGCGTTATCGTATTATAATTTTGGCTCATCTTGCTTCTTATTCATTGGGCTCCTCTCCGCATTATACCACTTGCTAAGTCAGCGGAATCTGAGAGGCGATATCGGCCTAGCAGGGCCCAAAGCCTTTTGCCAGCTGACCACTATCTTGCCAAAGATATAGGAGAGTTCATCGAGGGTTAATGGAGAGTTCACGGAGGGTTCATTGCGGTAATGGTAGCATATAACCGCACCGTAGCGAGGTTTCCTCTGCTATTGTGTTCAATCCTCAACCTCCTTTACCCGTGGGGGTCCCGGTTAGCTCAGCCGAGACCCCCAGCCTTACGGTAAAACACGCTGCGAGAGGCAGAAGTATGTTCCAGAATTGATTCCCTCTCACCAGGTATCAACAAAATCATGACCTGTTCTCTCGGCGCGTTCGGCAGGAACGGCTCTCAAGCCCTCCATAATCCATCTGCGTGTATCCGCCGGGTCGATAACCGCGTCGATTTCGAGGTAAGAGGCCATATTGATGGCTTTCCCTCTCTCATATAACGAGGCAAGCAGTTTCTCGTAGAGCGCTTCGCGTTCCTGCGAGTCTTTCACTGCCTCAAGTTCTTTCCTGAAACCAGCCCTGACAAAGCCCTCCAATCCCATCCCGCCAAATTCTCCGGTCGGCCAGGCAACCGCAAAAAAAGGCTCGTGGAAGCCCCCCTTCGCCATAGCCTGCGCTCCCAGTCCGTATCCCCTGCGCAAAAAAACTGTAAAGAAAGGTACCGTTAAATGCGAGCCGACCACAAACATACGGCAAATGTGGCGAACCTGAGCGCGGTGTTCAATCTCCGGCCCCACCATGAATCCCGGAGTATCGACCAGAGACACCATGGGCAAACCATGCGCATTGCAAAGCTGCATGAGGCGTGCTGCCTTGTCCGCGCCTTCCGCTTCAATGGCCCCGGCCTGGTGTTTGCAGTTATTGGCTATAACACCAAAAGGCTTGCCCTCGATGCGTATAAGACCCGTAATCATCTCCCGGCCGAATTTGGGTCTTAGCTCAAGGAATGAGTCTGTATCGGCTATCGTTTTTATGATAGCCCGCACGTCATAAACGTATCTTCGCTGCTCCGGAATCATGTTGCGAAGAAGGCACTGGTCGGCTGCCTCCCATTGGGAAATCGCTCCCTGGAAATAGGAAAGATATTTCTTGGCGACTGCGACCGCTTCTGCATCGTCAGCCACGGCAATGTCGACAACGCCATTTTTCGTTTGCACATCCATAGGCCCAATATCCTCTGGCTTGAAAACCCCGAGTCCCCCGCCTTCGATCATAACCGGGCCGGCCATCCCGATGTTGGCATTTTGGGCGGCAATAATTACATCGCAACATCCCAGCAAGACAGCATTGCCGGCAAAACATCGGCCCGATACGATGCCCACAACCGGAACTTTCCCGCTCAGTTTGGCAAACATGGCAAAGGTCGCTATGTCTAGACCCGCCACACAGACGCCATCCGCATCGACGTCACCCGGCCTCCCACCGCCACCCTCCGCAAAAAGGACCACGGGCAGACGCTGCTCGTGAGCCAATCTCAACATGCGGTCCTTTTTCTTGTGACCAAAAAATCCCTGGGTACCGGCCAGGACCGTATAATCGTAGGCTATTATCATGCAGCGGGCCTTGTCTTCCCCGAACAACGATCCGTTGACCTGTCCGATGCCTGCAATCACCCCATCGGCCGGGGTTTTGCTCATTAGGTCTTCCATGGTTCGACGTTGGCGCTGGGCGGCGACCGCCAGGGCACCGTATTCGATAAAGTGCCCGTCGCAGAGATCTTTTATGTTTTCACGAATCGTGCGCTGGCCTGTCTCTCGCCGTCGCGCCACCGCCTCGGGGCGTTGCTTGTCAAGGCCCCGAGAATGTCTCTCTATCACCTCTTTGAGATCAGCGCGCATCGGCTCCTCATCAACTTGTCTATCCTTCGACTTAGAGTCCTTTCCTGCCTCCACTTTGTCTTTGTTCTTAGATTTCTTCATGTGTGGCATCCTCCTCCATGTCGTAACTATAGTTGTGTTAGCCAAAAGAATTATAACAGGGGCAGAGAAATTGTTCCGCCTGTCCCGCAGTAAAGCTAATCTTTCCAGAAAGCCGGTAAGAAGTCTCCTGGATGACATCCGGCATATCATTCATATGTCTTCTGAGCGGTACCGGGATGTCCTGAATCCGTCAGGGACACCATGCCAATTAGGCCTACTACAAATTAGGTATTATGTCCGCAGAATGCCCAAGGCGTGATAGAATATTCGCGGAGAATACTTAGGTACATGAAGTTGTGTAGATTTCCCATTCACAGAAGAACATGAGCGACGCGGTTTATATTAATAGTGAAAACTCTGCTAAAGATCAATGGAAGTTGCTAGCTCAGTATGCTTATTCAACAAATATTGTAAGGTACTTGCATCAGCATGGATTCGCGGATTCTGAAAGGCTTGTTGAATACATTGCCGGTTGTTTTAGACAGAGCGAAGCGTATTTCATCGCAGCAGAGGGCTCCCCGATAGACATTTCTCCACTTCTTCAGTATTATGGTGCAGTTACTTTGCTCGCCGGCGCATCTGCGCTGACCCGAGGTGGTCAACTCCCTATCAAAGAACACGGAATGTCGCTATATGCCTCGAACATCAAGCGAATCGCAGATACTCAAGTAATACCAAGAAGAAATGGAGCTCTTCAGCAATTCGCTGGCATATTCTCACCTGGCTGTCTGTTTGTAAATGGTGAGCCGTGGACAATGGAGGAAATCTTGGGCTCTATTCCAGACCTTAAACAAGATTTTGAAAACTGTTATGAGGCAGCTATTCCGTATACCATTCCGATCGAAATAGTCAAGAGAGACCGTGGTTCACTTGAACGTATCGCAAAAAAGGAACTAACAAGATATGAATCACCAGAAGACGCACTCGGAAATATAGAACATTTACCTGATTCTTATCTCACCCCTGAAAATACGAGTCAATATATCATATTACATCGGAAAATTAAGTCGCCTGAAATCGGTGCTTATTCACTCTTCAACCAGAAACATTTGCAGATAGCTCACTCAAAAAAGGGACAAAAGTTAACGCCAAGTCAAATCATTAACATGTTTATGGGGATGTTTTCGGTAGGTTTCCTATCGAGATATCATCCTGAATTTTGGAATCCTTTTGTGAGAAGTGATGAGACAGGAGAATTGCTGCTCATTGAGAAGTTCATAGCTGTGTGTCAGCGTTATTTCCCGAATCTTGTTTTAAATGAGATACTGAAATCGCGCATTCAATTCGTAAATAAAACAAAGGGTATATTGGACTTTTCCACTAAGAGGGAAATGCTATGAGTGTACGATCTGATGCTTACAGTACCTGTAAGTATGTGTGGAGTTCACCGTCCAGAGAGCGTTTAAAATCAGTTATCGGAAAGTTACAAGCTTCAGAGTTTGGATATCTTGCTCGCGGGCAGCATGCGCAGATACTGAGTTTCTTGGTTGTTGACCAGAAAAAAACTGAGCTCGAAAAGAAGCTGCAACCACTCCATATTGTCCCTCTTGAGGATGAAGACCGGATACTTTTATCCAAAGTCCATAAGCAGCTTGTTCAATTGAATATGGCATGTATTGCTCCGCTGTCTGCTGAACTACCACAATGCGTTAAAGCCGTTGACCCTTATCGTAAATTTAAATATGAGCTCCCCGAAGTTCCAGACGGAGATATTCTCTCTGAAGAAGTCTTCACTAAGATGACGACTAGTTTTCTTGAACATCCTGCAATCAAAGTTTTTCTTCAGAGTCTACAATCGGCCAGAATCAAAATGACAGAAGATAATTATATTGAGGCGGTATCAATATTCTATGAGACCCTCATTAAGGCTGGCGTTAATGATGCTCCAAAGGACATCATTAACATCATGTTGGGCCAAGGCAAAAACTCACTGCAACGAACGATTGCTCGCCATATTACTGCTTTAACCTGCATACGGGCATCGCTTTCTGTTCTCGACCAACTTCTCTATCAGGCGATATTAAGTAACAAGCTGCCAGTATTAGATGAAAACAACATCATCGACATTGGACAAATGAGTAATAATCTCGTGGGCAATGGCCTCTCTTTGTTATACCAACCAGGTAAGCAATTATTCATGGCTAATATTTGTGACATTGTATTAATCAGGAGTGAGAATCTTTATTTACCGCTTGGTCAGTTATGGCAAGTGGAGGCAGTACATCGTGAGTATTCGCAGGAGTACGGATCTTATGAAGAACTTGCTCTCAGAGAGATTGATGAAAATCTGAATCCTTTCGGCCACCTACTTGAGCCTATGTAGTATTAGCCACCTTGTAATTTCAACTGAAACCATTGCACATTCCTGACATTGGTGCAATCTGATTAGCAGTCTCTTGTAGGTACCTCCTTCACCCCGTAATCGTACTACAATGCTATAATCATGATTAAGCCATTAAGAACATAGCAAGAGGTAAGAGAGAGGACGTCTAGTGTCAGAGAAGAACTTCAATGAAAATGAATCTCTACGGAGAGTGCAATACCTTGGAGCATCAGGGTACACCCGTGAATGCCTTGTCGCTATTGATGCTATCTTAAACAGCGGGTGCCTACCCAGGAAGGCGATCATCGTGTCCATGTTCCCGCGCGGAAATAATCGCAGACAAGACCACTTATTCGCATTTGTAGACTGGGATTATTTCCCCGTTACTGTGGTACCCAGTGGTTTTGCCAGCGGATACTCAGGAGAAGGCCCAAGAGGATTCTCACTGGCAATATGCCTAATTAGGGAGAAAGGAATCCCAATTTTGGGGATTGACGTGGACGATGTGAACTTTAGAAGAATCGACCGTGGTAATGTCAAATACTCGGATGATCCGCTTTTCAAAGATATTCTTCTCAAATGTGAGGAGTATTCATGGCCTTGGCCAGGGTGGACTATCGAGGATCATGAGCAGATGCTCGAAAGAGGTCTATTGTGGCAAGAGTGCTACTGGAGACAGCCTCAAACAGATCAAATTACGAGGGCTATTTCAGAAATCGACATTAAATTTCCTACAATCGGGAAGAAACTAAGATTGGCTAGAAGGAAAGTTGATGAATCACAAAGCAGCGAAGAACTCCAACAGGTTGGGATCCTTATTAGGGATGCGTGGATTGAGTTTTCTAAGGATCTTTGTTCATCGCTTCCTGTTGATACTACAGATGTAGAAAAGGATAAGGTAGTTAAACGGTTAAAGAAGCTGAAGCTAGAAGATGAACTATACGATTCTTGCCGGGCATCCTTTAATTTGAGTCTCAAGGTGCAGCATGACCGCCAAATAAGAAGGGACGAGGCCGAATTGTGCCTGCTACAATCAGTGTTCTCGATGTATACACTAATTCATCATAAACTAGTAAACCCATGAATTGGTGGCCTATGATAGAGGATCTTGTGTATCCGGATCGCCTAGTCTCGACGTAAAGCAACAAGTTAAATATGCTGACAAGTATCTTTAATTCCAGTAGGGGGGATTTCCAGGGACACTACACCAATTAGGCCTACTACAAATCAGGTATTATGTCGCCCGAATACACAAGCGGAAATAAATTTGGGAAGGTGGCATAATTATAACAAGCTAAATCAGGATGAAAGCATTAGTGCAGCGGGTTTCCAGAGCCTCAGTGAGCGTGAATGACAACATAGTAGGCAAGATTGGCCGGGGGCTGGTGGTTTTTCTGGGCGTGGCTCAGGGTGATTCGAGGGAGGACGCTAGCTATCTGGCAAACAAAGTGGTTAACCTGCGTATTTTTGCTGACGAGTCAAGCAAGTTTTCTCTCTCGGCGCTGGATACAAGAGGAGATATCTTAGTAGTAAGCCAGTTTACCCTTCTGGCTGATTCACGCAAGGGGAGACGACCCGACTTCACCGCGGCCGCCCCGCCGGACCTGGCTAAGGAATTATATGAGTTTTTTGTGGAGCAAGTCCACGCCACAGGGCTCAAGGTGGAAACGGGGCTTTTTCAGGAGCATATGCTGGTGGAAATCCACAACGACGGGCCGGTCACAATACTATTGGAAAGTAAGAGCACACCAAAGTCAAAATGAAAAATGCAAAGAGCAAAATGACAGAGCAAAAATCAAAAGTCTAAATGCGAGTGAACGTGTTTATGATCATGAGATGCGTTCTATTTGGAATCAATATCATAACGCTCCAATGCGTCTTATTGCATTAGCAACTTGTTGCAATAATTTTTCCGCCCTGCTATAATTCTTTCCAGCAATGAGCTGCCACGAAGTTCTTCGCGAAAAGGGGCACCGCTTAACTCCCCAGCGCATGCTGGTCATCGAGGCACTTCATAATGCCGACAGGCACATCAGCGCTGAAGAGCTCTACGAGCAATTACACAGTCGTTATCCCTATGCCAATATATCCACTGTCTATCGCACTCTGGAGTTACTGAAGAAATTAGATTTAGTTACGGAAAGTGACTTTGGCGAAGGGCGTGTCCGCTATCATGTTGCCGAGAAGGGGCATCACCATCACCTCGTTTGCCATAGCTGCGGCAAGACAATAGACCTGGAGGAATTTGCGCTACATCCGTTGAAAGATACTTTGCTTCAGAAATATGGCTTTGCTGCTGATTTAAGGCACCTGGCCATTTCAGGAGAGTGCCGCGGGTGCCGTAGAAGAAAGGGGAAAAAAGCCTGACCAAACATTGTAAAGGGCATTGCTATGGATGAAGTCCAAAAGAAACTACACATTCTCCTTGATTATTGGATTGCACATAATAGCGAACATACGAAAGAGTTCCGCGACTGGGCTGACAAAGTTGCCCCGTCATCCACCGAGGTAGCACAGCAGCTACAAGCAGCAGCCACCAAGATGGCTGCGGTCAGCGCCGAACTAACAAAAGCAAGGCAGGCTCTATCAAAGAGCAAGGGGGAACATCAGGATGTGCATGGCTAAACTTTATGAGACTAAAGAAGGAGACAAGCCGATTCTGGACCATATCGCACGCCTGACAATCACCGATCGGCAAGTAGAAGTAGAGACCCTCTTCGGAGAAAAGAAAGTTTTCCGGGGCAAGGTACGACAGATAGACTTCTTAAAGTCTCAAATACAACTGGAAAAGGATTAATTTTTTTGCCCGATAATTGCAATTAATTGCAAAAACATGGGGTATTAGAAGGAAAAATTATGAGAAGAAGCCTACGAGACACGCTGGTGGTGGTGCTCGTGGTGATTGTAGCAGCGTTCCTGGTCCGTGCTCATAGTGCCCCAACTTCGGTTGATATCATGGCTGGGAGCTCGCTTATCTCCAACATTGTTCAGGATGTAGCTGATGGCAAACTGGAAACTCGCACCCTCATACCGCCAGGCGTGTGTCCGGGGCATTACGACATAGAGTTTGGTGATATTGTGGCGTTAAATAATAGCAAGGCACTTTTTATTCACGATTACCAACAGAATTTCCAGAATATCAAGGGAGCGATTGAAGCTGCCGAAAACCACAACCTTACCATTACGGTCCTTAATGTTACAGGCAACTGGATGGTGCCCGCGGTCCAGGCTGAAGCGGTAGACAAAATTGCTCAGGCATTGGGCGAGATAGACCCGGAGAATGCTGCGTACTATGCGGGGAACGCTACAGAGAGGGAACAGGCTATTTTAGCTTATGGCGACGAGGTAAAAGGTAGATTGCAAGATGCCGGAGTAGACGGAATAAAGGTAATCTGCGCCGACATGCAAGCGGATTTCGTGGAGTGGGCGGGGTTTGATGTCGTGGCTACCTTCGGTCGGCCTGAAGACTTAACCCCGGCGCAGGTGGCAGACCTCATAGCTCAAGCTCGAGAAGCGGGGGTAGCTCTGGTCATCGATAATCTCCAGAGCGGTACCGCAACGCTAGGCACAGCTATGGAACAGGATATTGAAGCCATTCCGGTAACCATATCCAACTTTCCCGGTGGCTTGGAAAATACCGAAACCTGGGAGAAGGCGATAGATAAGAACGTTGATTTACTGCTGGAAGCTTTGAATGAATGGGAGGAACAATATGGATAACACAGTCATCAAGATTCAAGACGCTGTGGTTTCTTACAGGGAAGATGTGGCCTTACAGGGCGTGTCTCTGGAGGTAAGGAAAGGAGAGTTCATTGGCATTATCGGACCTAACGGCGCTGGCAAAACTACCTTGCTCACAGTGATTAATGGCCTGGGCAAACTGGTCCATGGACAAGCCTGGGTATTGGGGTCGCGGCTGAATGGGAGAAATAGCATTAGTTTAAGGAAGCGCATAGGCTATGTGGCTCAGGTAGAGCGTATCGACCCCAGGTTGCCTATCAACGTTAGAGAGACGGTAATGGTAGGGTGCTATGGCCGCCTGGGATTATTCCATCGGCCAACACGGGCTCAATGGGAAACAGTAGATAAGGTATTGGAAATGGTCGGCATAGCTCATTTATCCCAACGCCCGATAGGACATCTATCCGGCGGCGAATACCAAAGGGCAGCTATTGCCCGGGCTTTAGTCCAGCAGCCTGAGATATTTCTTCTCGATGAGCCGACAGCTTCAATAGACCAAAAAGCTCAACGTGAAATCTTGAGCCTGATACAGCTCATTCACAGGGAATACCATACGACCACTCTATTTGTTACTCATGACCTTAGAATGCTGCCCCCTATTTGCCAGCGACTGATTCTCATGAAGGACGGTAAGATATGGCAGCAAGGTAGCCCGGAGTCAATGCTCAGGGAAGAGGTGCTGAGTCAGCTTTACGGAGCTCCGATCTCAGTACCAAACGAGATTGCTTCGTCGCTTCACTCCTCGCAATGACAAAAGAGACAAGAGATCCTCCCAATGACAGAAGTGACAAGAGAGCCTTGCAATGACAAAAGGGACAAAGGAGAGAGTGTCATTGCGAGCCCCGACAAGTCGGGGCGTGGCAATCTCGGTGAAGGAGATAGTTGTTGACATTTGGGAGTTAAGGTAAAGAGGATATGGATTTTTCTATTTTTCACTACCATTTCATGCAAAATGCCATTCTGGCCGGGTTATTCGGTGGCATAACCTGTTCTGTGGTGGGCGTCTTCGTAGTTACCATGCACCTCTCCTTTATCGGGGTATGTATTGCCCACGCTGCTTTTGCGGGAGCGCTCCTCGGCCTCTGGCTGGGGTTTAACCCCTTGATTGGTGCCTTGCTCTTCAGTCTGGCTTCAGCAGCCATTATTGGACCAATGGCTGACCGTGGGGAATTAAATCCCGATACTTCCATAGGTATTATTTTCTCCCTGATGCTGGGACTGGCTTTCCTGTTTATGGGTCTGATGCACGGGGCCAGGACTGAAGCCTTAAACCTGTTCTGGGGGAGTATATTGACCGTTACGCAACAAGACATCATCTTTTTAGCTGCTATAACAGGCGTAATAGTTGGGCTGGCGGTCGTTTTTTATAAGGAAATCCAGGCAGTGATTTGCCATCGGGAGATAGCTCTAGCCGTGGGCATACCGGCAACAGTCATTTTCTATGGCTTGTTGTTTTCCACCGGAGTGACTATAACCGCCTCGCTGCAAAGTATCGGTGGTCTGCTCATCTACTGCCTTATTCTCAATCCTGCAGCCGCTGCCTATCAACTTACTTATAGCTTAAAGCGGATGCTCCTTATCGCTGTTGCCTTTGGTGTTGTTTCCTGCTGGGCTGGGCTCGCAGCCTCATATTTGCTGGACATTCCATCAGGTGCCTCCATAGTGATAACTTCGTCAATTATCTTCGGCCTGGCAACGGCATTCTCTCCTAAGAGAAAGGTGAAGGGATGGCAGAAAATTCCGTTGGCCGGTTAGCTATGCAACTTCAAGAATATTTCGATCAACTAGCCCCGACCTGGGATAAAGAACTTACCCGAGAGAGGTTGAAGTGTCTGGGCAACATCGTCAAGGAATTAGGCATTAAACCTGGATATTATGTGCTGGATATTGGCAGCGGTACAGGCGTCCTTTTACCCTTTCTAATTGCCGAGCTGGGTGATGAGGGAAAAATTGTCGCCCTGGATTTTTCAGCGGAGATGCTAGGTCAAGCGCAAGCCAAAAACTTCCCGCCTATAGTTGGTTTTGCTCAGGCTGATGTTCTCGCCATTCCCCTGGCTGATAATTCTGTGGACCTGGCTATATGCAACAGCGTCTTTCCTCATTTTAACGACAAGGTCAAGGCACTAAAGGAAATAGCCAGGGTGCTCAGAAATAATGGCCGGCTGGTCATCTGCCATACCATGAGCCGAGCGATGATTAACCAGCTTCATCAATCCGCTGGTGGCGTAATCGCCAGTGACCTTCTACCGGACGAATCTCAGCTTAGAGGGCTGATAAAGCAGACTGGTTTTAGGGTAACCCATTTCGAGGACAGCCCAGAACGATATCTAGTTATTGCTGAGAAGAGCGCCCGCTAATGTTTAAATAATAGTCGTCTATGACTTCTTAGTCATTGAGCTTCAAGTTCAAGGCTGATGTCCAAAGCCCTGACGGAGTGGGTAAGGGCGCCAATGGAAATAAAATCAACGCCGGTTTCAGCTACGGCCCGAACATTATCCAGCGTAATTCCACCCGAGGCTTCAATTAAAGCACGGCCATGAATAGATTTCACCGCCTTACGCATATCCTCGAGATTCATATTGTCAAGCATGACGATATCTGCCCCAGCTTCCACGGCTTCTAAAGCTTCTGACACGGTCCCGACCTCCACCTCGACTTGAGTTTGCCTTGCCTGGAGATTGCTTCGTCGCTTCGCTCCTCGCAATGACAACGTGGGGGTAGCTCGCAATGACAACGGAGCATTTTGTCTTGCTTTGGCTACAATCTCCTTGATATTCAATCCCTGGCTGCGGAGCGCCGCCAGATGATTGTCCTTAATAAGTATGCCATCGCCTAAATTCATACGGTGGTTCTCACCACCACCTGCTTTGACGGCATATTTTTCCAGCGACCTCAAGCCTGGGGTGGTTTTTCTGGTATCCATAATGCGCACCGGCAATCCTTCTACTCTCTCCACGTAGCGATTGGTCTCCGAGGCAATGCCGCTCAAGTGCTGGAGAAAATTTAGGGCGACCCTCTCCGCTTTGAGAATGCTGGCAATGCTGCCTGACACTTTGGCGACTTTACTGCCTGGCTTAACTCTAGCCCCATCTTCTAGAAGAATCTCCACTTTTAACTCTGGGCCAACTCGATGGAAAACCTGTTTGGCTACTTTTATACCAGCCAGGATACCTTCCTTTTTAGCTACAATGAAGCCAGTCCCTTGCCGGTCGCCGGGTATTAAGGCCTCCGTAGTAACATCGCCCTTACCAAGATCCTCGGCTAAGGCGCAGTCGATAACTTCTTCAATCTGGAGCTTATTTGATGACATTTTTCTTAAAAATGATGTGTCGTTGCCATTCTGGCGAAGTCCGTGGGAAATCTGTGCGGAAGTGAGCGCCACGACTTTCTTCACGGAGCAAAGCCGCCTCAGTCATAAGCCTGGCACATAATACCAAATTATTTAGTTCATAGGAGGGGCGGTCACCGGGTTGAGACAGGAAGCTTTCCCAAGTGGCCAAGATGCTTGCCGCCTCTTTGAGGCTTTTCCCAGAACGAATGATTCCTACTTTGTCCCACATAAGGGACTGCAGGTTGGGCAGATTAAGGTGTGGTACCTTGGGTAGCACCTCTCTACGGGGGAGGCAATAGGAGATTGCGGAGCTTGTTCCGAGCCCACCCGGAGGTTGCTTCGTCACTTCGTTCCTCGCAACGACGGGCGAGGAATCCCGCTCCTCGCCATGACGAGGTGGGGCAGTCATTTCAGTCCTTTGCACTACCCTCTTGCTGAAAACAACTGACTCAAGCAGGGAATTGGATGCCAGTCTGTTAGCACCATGCACTCCAGTGCAGGCAGTCTCGCCAGCAGCAAATAACCCTGGGATATTGGCCTCTCCCCAACTATTGACCTTCACCCCTCCCATAAGGTAGTGAGCGGCCGGGGCAACAGGGATAAGTCCCTTGGTGATATCCAGGCCATGGTCCTGACAAAAGCGATATATGTGGGGAAAGCGAGTGGTAATTAACCGAGATGGCAAATGGGTAACGTCCAGAAAAACTCTATCGTTGTGAGTTTTCTTCATCTCATAGACAATGCTGCGAGCTACTATATCTCTGGTCGCCAGTTCGGCCTCAGCAGCATAATCTGGCATGAAACGATGCCCTTCCACATTCCTAAGTATGCCACCCTCTCCCCTGACCGCTTCCGAGATGAGGAAAGGAGCTACTCCCGGCAGGCGCAGAACAGTGGGATGAAACTGGAAAAATTCCATATCGCTTATTTCGGCGCCGGCTTCAAAAGCCAACGCTATCCCATCACCAGTGACTACATCGGAGTTAGTGGTATATTTAAACAACCTCCCAGCGCCACCAGTAGCTAAGATGAGAAATTGGCAGTGATACTCTTCCACAGAGTCAGTGCGACAATCGAGAGCTCTCACGCCAGTTACCTTGCCTTTCTGGACTAAAATTTCGCTAGCCAGGCAATTTTCCAAGACTCTGATAGGAGTAGAGCGCACCTGGCGACTTAAGGTAACCTCGATATGCTCCCCGGTGGCATCTCCGCCGGCATGCATAATGCGCGGCACACTATGAGCTGCCTCTCTGGTCAAAGTAATTTCCCCATTGAGGGTATCAAAGGGCACTCCAAATTTGATTAAATCAGCGGTGCAATCAGCCGCTTCCTCTGTCAAAATGCGCACTGCCTCGGCATCACATAAGCCGTCTCCCGCAGCCATAGTGTCTTTGAAGTGAAGCTCGGGAGAATCATCCTTGCCCATGGCCACAGCAATGCCCCCTTGTGCATATTTGGTATTGCAGTCATCTATGCTGCCCTTAGTCAGGATAAGGACGCTGCCCCGCTCGATAGCCAGCAAGGCAATATAAAGCCCGGCAATGCCACTGCCAACTATAATATAATCACAATAATTCGGTTTCACTTTCCCGCCATGCCCAGTAATCTACTAATTTCTTTAGTGCTTGTGCCGCCCTCTCCGGAGAAGGGAAAACAGCTAAACCTTGGTCAATAATTTGTCTTCTCGTCTCGGCAATGGCTCTCCATTTCCAGCTTTCCATCTCCGCCAAACCAATTTCTGCTGTTTCAATAACGCAAACTACCGGCTTACCATTCTTCTTAATTGCCAGTGTGCTATTCAAAAAGTTTGCTGCCAGCACTTTTTCCCATATATCGTTGGGCAAAGGGTCGTCCTGAGTCAAGTTGGCAACCAAAATATCAGATCCGTCTTCATTACTAAGCCACTCCAGTAAGTTTATATCCACCACAGGTGTGCCCTGAAAAAGAGAAGCATCTATAGGATTTCTGACCCAATCCCAGAGTTCGGGGACTCTCTCTTTAAGCTTCTTTCTAAACTCCGCAGATAATTCTGGTAACTCAAAGCCTTCCTCTTCCCAGACATCGGCCGAGACCATGCTCTTCCCACCCCCACCCCCAGCAATAATTACCCTCCTCCCTGTAATAGGTGGCAAAAAGGTAAATGCCACAACCTGGTCTATTAGCTCTTGAAAATTATTGACCATAATGGCTCCATATTGCTTTAGCACTGCTTGCCAAACCTTGACAGAGCCAGCTAGTGATGCAGTATGGGAGAGCGCTAATTTTGCCCCTGTCCTACCTCTTCCCCCTTTGAGAATTATGACTGGCTTCTTTTTCGCAGCCAGGGCTAACGCCCGAGCAAATTTCCCACCATCTTTCACTCCCTCGATATAGGAGGCAATTATCTTCGTTTCATTATCGTATGTAAAATATTTTAATAATTCAGTCTCATCAATGTCTGAGGCATTACCATAGCTTATAATTTTACTGAAACGGACTCCCCTTAAAGCAGCGTAGCGGACAAATTCCCCAGCTCCCCCGCCACTCTGAAAAAATCCCCCCACCGGTCCACTTTCTCTGGGTAGCTCATGGTTAAAAGACAACCCTAACTTCGGGTAATAGATTCCCATACAATTTGGCCCGAGAATTCTAATGCCCAGCTTTCTCGCTTTTTCCAGGATTTCAAATTGAAGCTTTGTCTCTTTATCTCTTCCTGTCTCTTTCAGCCTGGCTGTAAATAGGTGGACAAGCTTGACATTTTTCTGGCCACAATCCTCGAGCAAGGACAGGACACCCCCTGCAGGTATGCAGGAGATGACATAGTCCACGCTTGACTCAGGGATTTCTGTTAGCCTGGGATAGACTTTAATACCAAAAATCTCACTTGATGTCGGGTTCACCAGATAAAGTTTGCCCTGGAAGCCATGGTCTATAAGGAAACGCGTGAATTGGTGTCCCCCGGAAAAAGGGGTTGTAGAAGCCCCCACGATAGCAACACTGCTGGGAGAAAAAAGGCGGCCTAGAGAAAATTCCTCAGGCATAAACGTCAGAATATTCCCTTACCACTTTCCTCAACTTCTTGTTTGCCAAGTATACTGCTTCTAACAACCTTCATTGTTGCTCCCGACTCTATCCTCAGAATTGCAGTATCTTCACTAAGACTTTCAATTTGCCCGTAAATTCCGCCAGCTATAATCACTTTGTCTCCCGCTCTCAGTTCCTGCATCCTTTCCTCGTGTTCTTTTTGTTGCTTCTGCCTCGGTCTGATCATCAACAAATACATAACGGCAAAAATTACTACCAAAAAGATGATCATTCCATATTTGCTTAGAATTTCTGACATGTATCCTCCTTTAATTAATTATTTTTTAACCTCGCCCCCAGCGACCAGGGACTTGTTTTCTCAATCTGGATTCTCGCCAATTGGCCCAGCCAGTCACCGGCATCTTCAAAGAATACCAGCTTATTGCTCCGGGTGCGCCCGAACCATTTCCCTCCCTTCCTGCCTTCTCCCAGTATCTCCACTTCTTTGTCCTGAAGTTGTGAATTAATCTCGCTAGCTATAGTCGCTTGAACCTCCTCAATCTTATTGAGCCTTTCTTTCTTCACCTCCGCAGGAATGTCATCTTGATATTCCCGCCAGGCAATGGTGCCCGGGCGAGGAGAATAAGCCGCCACATGAATAACATCAAACCTCAATTCCTGGACTAAAGACAGGCTGTGCTCAAATTGCTCCTCTGTTTCTCCCGGAAAACCCACGATTATATCTGTGCTCAAAGATATTTGAGGGACCTTATGGCGAATGATGTGAACAAGCTCTTTATATCGTTCCACGGTATACTCCCGCCTCATAGCCTTCAATATATCATTATCCCCTGATTGAACCGGCAGCTCCAGATGCTCACAAACTTTGTTTAGAGAAGCCATAGCCTCAATGAGCTTCAGACTTATATCCTTGGGATGATTTGTCAAGAAGCGAATCCGGGCAAGGTCATCTATGCCGCTTAATTCGTTCAACAAATCAGCAAGGTCGGGATGCCCGGGCAAATCGTGTCCGTAAGAATCGACATTCTGCCCCACCAGAGTCACCTCTTTTATGCCCCGTCTTACTAGCTCCTCTACTTCACAAACTATCTCCTCCACAGGGCGACTCACCTCCCTTCCCCTCCTGTAGGGGACAATGCAATATGAGCAAAAATTATCACAGCCCTGGATGATGGGGATAAGAGCGCATGGCGAAGGAGCCATCCCAGCGTCATTGCGAGGGTAGCGAAGCAATTTTTGCTCAATTGGTATGCCTTGTTTTTGTCCCCAGGCAATCAGCTCAGGGTAATCGCCGGGCTTAAATAGTAAGTCAACATGAGGAAATCGCCTCTGCAATTCCTGGGTGTGGGAGTTGACCAAACATCCGGTAACAAGTATCTGGAGATTAGGATGGTCGTTTTTCAAGCCTTTCAATAAACTCAGAGTGCCTAGAACCTTATTCTCAGCGCTTTGCCTTACCACGCATGTATTTAGAACCACTAAATCGGCATGGGGAAAAGAAGTCGCTGCCTGACAGCCAGCAGAATCTAGGTAGCCAGCTATTTGCTGGGATTCTGCCTTATTCATCTGGCAGCCGATGGTCCAAATAAAATAGCGTGGCATGATGCTATTGCCTTCCCTTCAGCTTATATTTATTCGATGATTATATCATTCAGAGGTCGCTTGGGCACGTGATGCACACTCTTGCTATCACGCCAGTACTTGGTATCTCCGCTGGGTCCAATCGTTTCTATCACTACCTTTTCTTTGGGCTTGCCCAGAGCCAGGACAAGCAGTATTTCATATCGTGGCGGTATCTCTAAAGCTTTACGAAGTTCCTCTCTATCTACTGAAGCAATCATACAGCCACCCAGACCCTTTTCAGTCGCCCCCAGCATAATACTCTGGGCGGCTATCCCGGCGTCGTAATCAACAAACCGGCTTATCTCTGTGTCTCCCAGAATAATAATGTATGCCGATGGTCTTTCCCCTTCACAGGGACCGGACCAATCAGGGAGATACCTACCCAAGACCAGATGTGGGAATATCAGCGAATTTCTCTGAGGCTCGCAGGAAAGGATATATTTAAGCGGTTGGGCATTTCTGGCCGATGCTGAGAGTCGGGCAAGG
Source organism: uncultured Chloroflexota bacterium (assembly GCA_903884455.1). Lineage (GTDB taxonomy): Bacteria > Chloroflexota > Dehalococcoidia > GIF9 > AB-539-J10 > RBG-13-51-36. Next base: position 27,295 of record CAISEW010000015.1, read on the forward strand.
TCGACAAGTTCTTTCAAGGTCTCAAGTTTTATGTCAACTTCTTCATAAAACCGCCGGTAGCTTCTGTTCTTTAATATTAAATCTCGTATCATCCTGAGCTCCTTCCTGTCATTGCGAGGCCTTTGCCTCTTGTTATTCGGTTATTTTCAGAACTCCTGCCCCGCGGATTTTGCCTTCCTTGAGCAGAATTAAGGCTTCGTTGGCCTCTTCCAATCTAAATTCCTGGGTTTCAGGGACGATGGGAATTTCGGCAGCCAGGGGAAGAAATTCTTGAGCATCCCTTCTGGTCACATTAGCCACGCTTTTCACTTCTTTTTCATACCAGAGGTGCTCGGTGTAGTCCAACTCTGGAATAGGCATTGCCTTGCGAATGGCATTTATGACCACCCTTCCTCCCTTCTGTAAATTCCTTAAAGCTTCGCGCACTGGCTCCCCCACAGGAGTAAAGTCAATGGCGCAGTTGAGCTTTTCCGGAGGAGTATCGCCCGTGGCACCAATCCAGTCAGCTCCCAATTTCCTGGCTAAACTCTGGTGTTCTTTCTGGTTAGGTCGGGTAAAGACGAAAACCTTGCCGTCGGGATATTTATACTTGGCAACCTGGATAGCAATATGGGCAGAGGCTCCAAAGCCATAAAGCCCAAGCACTCTGCCGTCTTCCATCCCGGAGAGTCTTAAGGCGCGGTAGCCAATCACCCCGGCACATAAAAGCGGAGCGGCCTTCACATCGGTAAACCTCTCGGGAATAGGATAGGCAAAATCTTCTGATACTACGGTATATTGGGCATAGCCTCCATGGGCATCCTTCCCCGTCCACTTCGCTGTGTCACAAAGATTTTCCTCGTCTTGGAGGCAAAATGAACATTTACCACAAGCCCAGTTAATCCAGGCAATTCCCACTCTATCGCCTTTTTCGAATTTGCTTGCCCCCGGCCCCAAGCCTTCCACCCTGCCAACAATTTCGTGACCTAAAATCATGGGAAATCTGGAAGGAGAAACCCGGCCTTCAATTTCATCAAGCTCGGTGTGACAGACTCCACAGGCAGAGACCTTGACCAAAATTTGGCCTCTCCCGGGAACAGGTTGGGGCAAATCCACCAGCTTCAGAGGTTTTTCTTCGACCGAGGAGATTTTCTCAAGCACCATCGCCTTCATTTTCCCACCTTCCTTCCCCTTAGACAGCAAAACATCAAGCTGCTTTTGTGTCATACCTGCAGTGCGCGCTAAATAGCTCCGATACTCCCTCATATCACAAAGATACTTTCATAAAGATTTTCCGAGATTTCGGCAAAGTTATCTCTATAAAGCTTCATCGTTTCGGGGAGATAGTCCAGTATGTCCTGCGCAGTTATCCCGTCCTCACCTTTATCTACAGCAGCAACATCGCCGGAAAACCCATGGATGAACACGCCCATCCTCACCGCGTCCTCAAGGGCTAATCCCAGACCATACATGGCGGCAATAGTTCCCGTCAGGACATCGCCGCTCCCAGCCGTAGCCATGCCGGAGTTGCCGCTTACGTTGATGAAAACAGTCCCATCGGGATAGCCTATGAGAGAATGGGCTCCCTTCAAGATAATTATGGCATTGAGTTCCCTTGTCGTGCGTTGCAAAACATCTATCTTGTTTTTATTTATCTCGCTTATCTCCATTTTGGTAATTCGGGACATCTCTCCCAGATGAGGCGTAAGTATCGTCGGCGCTTCCCTATTTTTTATTTTTCCTAAGTCCTCAGCAATGGCAGTAATTCCATCGCCATCTATGAGCAGAGGCTTGTCGATTTTTGGGACTAGCTTCCGCACCAGCTCCTGTGTCTCCCTGGCTAAAGAAAGACCGGGACCCAGGACTACCATATCCACCGTTTGGGAAAATTCTAAGAGCTCATCCTTATTTTCCAGTGCTATGCTTCCTGAAGACGTTTCTTTTTGAGGAACAAAGACAACCTCGCTTCCCTTACTGGCCAAGAATGGTGAAATAGATTTAGGTGTCGCCAAGTATGAAAGCCCGCCTCCGGCTTTGAGGAAAGATGAAGCAGAGAAATATGGCGCACCAAGATAGCTTGAGGAGCCTGCAATGAACAGAGCCTTTCCATAGCTGCCCTTGTGAGTATCTTTGGCTCTTTCTGGCAGCTCTACAGGATTATTGATTGCCACCTTTATGGCGTGGGAATTATAGAGGGCAGGTGGGAAAGATATATATGAAACATACAACTTTCCGCAGTGCTCATACCCAGGATAAATCATAGTTCCAACCTTGGGAAGCCCAAATGTTACGGTATAATCTGCCTCTACTGCCACACCCATAACCTCTCCGGTATCGCCATTTATGCCTGAAGGAATGTCCACGCTAAATACTGTACTTTGGCTCTCGTTTATCAGTTGAATTACATCTTTGTATATCCCGCTGACCTTTCGGACAAGACCTGTGCCAAATATGGCATCCACGACGGCATCACAATCAAGAAGCTCAGGTATTACGGAATCAATTGAGCTAACTTTGGACATCTCTATGGGCATTCTGGATACTATTTCAAAGTTCTTTTTTGCTGCCCCTTTAAATTTGGCTTCATCGTCCAAAAGAAAGACTTTTACTTCCCCACCATTGGAGTGAATCTTCCTGGCAACAACCAACCCGTCCCCACCATTGTTACCACCACCACAAAGGACAACGAATTTGTTGTTCTTTATGCCGAATTCCTGCAACATGACGAAGTACACTGCCTGACCGGCGTTCTCCATCAAAAGGTCTTCCGAGATGCCAAATTCTTCCGTAGCACGCCTGTCCAGGTCTTTCATTTCGCCCACTTTAGCTACTTTCATTTTCACCCCCTTGCCAGAGACTGACTCGAAGTTCATATTTAAGTATGATACATAAGGTACTCAAGTAGAATGGTACCTCACTCTTGATAGAAAGCACAAGGGTAACCCACAACCCAGCGGATGTATCACTATTCTCAAACAAGTGCCTTATTCCTTTGAGCCATCCCGACAGTCTGAGACATGTAGTATCCTGACGGCTACTGCCGTAGTTCAGTAGGAATTCTACGGGCTGAAAACTGGCGGCTGACATTTACCAATAGTATAATGGAGCCTATTCACCCGCTAAGGTCTAGTATCAAGAGGAGGGAAAGTAGCTATGTCGAAGACTGAACAAGACTTAAGAGACGCCTTTGGCGGAGAATCCCAGGCAAATCGCAAGTATCTTGCGTTTGCTGCCGCTGCCGACAGGGAGGGCTATCCGCAGGTAGCAAAGCTATTTAGAGCCGCTGCCGAAGCTGAGACTATTCATGCCCACAATCATCTTAGAGCGCTCAAGGGAATCAAGAGTACCAAAGAGAACCTGCTGGAGGCTATAACAGGTGAGACCCATGAATTCAAGACCATGTATCCCAAGATGCTGGAGTCTGCCAAAGTTGAAGGAAATAAAGAGGCAGAACGGTCATTCCATCTTGCCAATGAGGTAGAAAAGATTCATGCACAGCTTTACCAGAAGCTCCTTGATAATCTGGGCGCAGCCAAAGAGACGTATGCTTACTATGTGTGTCCTGTCTGCGGCTACACCTCGGAAAAAGAACCACCTGATAGCTGTCCCGTGTGTGGAACCAAGGGCAAGATGTTCAAAAAGATAGACTGAGATTGTCAGTTCGTTTTTCCGGCTGACACAGTCTCTTACAGGCTCAACCACGAGCCTGTCAGGGGTCGGCTAACATGGGCAAGAAAATTCAGATAAGCGCGGGAGCGATTGAAGCAGAGGCTGAGCTAAATAATACCAGCACGGCTCAGGCAATCTGGGAAGCGTTGCCTGTTAAAGGACGTGTCAATCTCTGGGGAGACGAAATATATTTCTCGATTCCTCTTAGACTTAAGTTAGAGGCTGGACAAGAATTGGTAAGCATAGGAGATTTAGGTTACTGGCCTGATGGCAATGCGTTTTGTATCTTCTTTGGCCCCACTCTTGTAAGCCAGGGAGATGAAATTCGCCCGGCGAGCCCGGTTACTGTGTTTGGCAAAGTCATCGGCGACGCCACGATATTTAAAAGGGTAGCCGCAGGAACGAAAATCATTGTCAGGAGCAGGGAATAGTTTTTTGAATATCATTTAGGAGGTAAGGACATTGGAAAACAAAGCAGAGACTAAGCAAGTACTGGTCATTTTAGGTAGTCCGAGGAGAAAGGGAAATAGCTCCACCTTAGCAGCCCGGATTTCCCGAGGGGCAAAATCCGCTGGCGCAGAAGTGGAAACCGTGTTTCTTCAAGGTATGAAGATCAGTCCCTGCAAGGGTTGTGACACTTGTCAAAAGCCTGATAGCAAAGGATGTGCGACCAAAGACGACATGCAGAAAATATACCCGCAGTTAATAAGTGCAGACGCCTGGGTCATTGCCAGCCCGGTTTATTGGTTTACCATGTCTGCCCAGACAAAGATATTTATGGATCGCTGTTACGCACTCACTGCTTATGCAAAGAATCCTTTTGCGGGCAAACGGATCGCCATCGCAATGAGTTACGGGGATGCTGATCCGGTCAAATCCGGGTGTGTGAATGCGTTGCGAACATTTCAAGATGCTTTCCGTTACACAGGATCAAAAATCGTTGGTATGGTGTATGGCAGTGCGATGGAGGCCGGTGAGATTGCAAATAATGAAGCGTTGATGCGGGAAGCTGAAGAACTTGGGAAACGGCTGGTGAGCCATTAATTGGACAACAATGTCTAATTGAGATATGAGTCCCCAGAATTTTTGAGGCTTCTGGCGAAATCTTCTGCTTGTTTTAAGTCTTTGGCATTGGGCCTGCCCTTGTTTATTCCGCCAACGAGCTTAGTTGCCCTGTATGTATCAAGTCCCCTACAGGAGAATTCGCCGATAATATCGAAGCCTTTCCGCTGCAATTTTTCTTTGAGCGGTTTGTCGAAATTATGGACAAGCCGTATTCTCCTTAGTCCGCTTGTGGAAAAAATGAACGCCTTCTTGTTTCTGAGCACGGGCAGCTTATCAACAAAATCTAAAAGACTTTCATGATGTTTGCCAAAATAAATCCCTGAGCCAAAACCGATTAAATCATACTGCTCAAGCATACTGGCATTCGCTTGCTTCACCTGTAACAAGGTGGCATCAAGAGTATTTGCCATTACCTTAGCAACCTTTTCAGTGTTGCCATGGTGTACAGAGATATAGATTATTAGAGCTTTCATTGTTTATTGTCTTTCGTGTCTCAAGTTTATATGAATGTCTCCTGTGATAATCCCAGTAGATGCAGGCATGGAAATAGCAACTTCCTTGAATACAGGGCCCTATAAGATTTGGTAGCCTCCGGTCAGGTTACTTGCTCAAAAGACTTGACACAGCAAGCACAGATGAAATATCCAGCTTGAATCCTGGCCCCATGGCGGTAGATAGAAACGCGCTCTTGATGTATTGCCCTTTAGATCCACTGGGCTTCGCTTTAACAATAGCTTCGACCGCTGCTGCCAAGTTCTCCAAGAGCTTGTCCTTATCAAAACTGATTTTGCCAATGGGCAAATGGATAATAGCTGTCCTATCCAAACGAAATTCAGTTCTACCCTTACGAGCTTCTTTCACAACTCGCGCTAGGTCCTGAGACTGTACTACGGTGCCAGACTTGGGATTGGGCATCAAACCTCGCCGCCCTAAAATACGACCGAGCTTGGCTACTTTAGGCATCACATCAGGGGTAGCAATAGATACATCAAACTCAAGCCAGCCACCTTCAATTTGTTTAATAAGCTCGTCTGCTCCAGCATAGTCAGCACCTGCTTCCTCCGCCAACTTTACACCCTCACCTTGGGTAAAGACTAGCACCCGTATCTTTTTCCCCAGTCCGTTAGGCAATAGAATTACACCACGCACCTGTTGGTCAGCAGCGCGGGGATCGATTCCCATCCTCAAATGGAGCTCAACGGTCTCATCAAATTTGGCGTAGGAAGCTTTCTTAGCCAACTCGATTGCTTCTTCAGGGGAATAGGCTTTGGACTTATCTACAAGTTTACTAGCTTCCTGATATTTCTTACCGTGTTTTTCCACTTATTTATACCCTCAAAATTCTACGAACTTTTAAGAACTTAAATTTGTTCTACCTCAACTCCCATACTTCGAGCCGTGCCAGCAACAATTTTTGCTGCCTTATCAATATCAGTCGTATTGAGGTCCTTCATTTTATTTCGCGCGATCTCATAAACTGTATCTTTGCTTATCTTGCCTATCTTCTCGCTCCCGGCATTACCGCTACCCTTCTCTACTCCCAAAGCACGCCGTAATAGATCAGAAACAGGTGGCATCTTGGTCACAAAGTTAAAGGACCGATCCTCATATACAGTTATCTCAGCAGGAATGATGAAACCTTCTTGAGAAGCAGTCCGTTCATTATATTCCTTACAAAAAGCCATGATATTAATACCATGTTGCCCTAAAGCAGGCCCCACAGGTGGTGCTGGAGTAGCTTTACCTGCCTGTATCTGCAACTTAATGACCGCTTTAACCTTCTTCGCCATTACTGATTCTCTCTTTCATTGCGTCCTGGGTTCTACTCAGGACACGTTATATCTTTTCTATCCCCAGGAGGTCCAATTCCACAGGTGTTTCCCGGCCAAAGAGCGATAGTAAAACTATTGCCTTACCTTTGTTCAGATTAAGTTGCTCCACTTTGCCGATGAAGTCAATAAAAGGCCCACTCGTTACACGTACACTATCTTTTTCCTTAAAAGTCATTTCAACTTCGGTAGGAGCTTCCTCCATACGTTGCAGGATGGCATCCGCCTCTTGTTTAGGTAAAGGAACAGGCTTAGTACCAGCACTCACAAAGCCAGCGACCCCAGGGGTGTTGCGTACCATATCCCAGCTATGCTCGTCTAATTTCATATTTACCATGATATAGCCTGGGAAAGCTTTCTTGGTCATCGTATGCCGCTTTCCAGCTTTGATTTCAATCTCTTTAGTTGTGGGTATCACCACATCAAATATCTTGTCACCTACATCCATATACTTGATACGCTGTTCTAAATTCCTTCTGGCCTGCTCCTCGTGACCCGAAGAGACGTATAATAAGTACCATTCTCCATCAATCATTGATACTAACCGCCTAGAAGCAAAAATAGTCTTGTAAAAGCCAAATCTAAAACACCCAAAATAGCTCCCACAACAATACACACAGTGAGTACCAAAATACTCAACCTCAAAGCTTCCTGCCTTGTTGGCCAGTGTGCTTTTCGCAGTTCAGCTACTACCTCGACAAAGAAACTGAACCTCGATTTTTTGGCCGGAGCGGACTTGGCACTCGCTTTATTAGCACGGGTTGTCATAAGTTACTTTGTTTCTTTATGAATAGTGTAGCCACGACAATAAGGGCAATACTTATTCAATTCCAGCCGTTGCGAATCATTTTTCTTGTTCTTTGTCGTAGTATATGTTCTCCGCGAGCATTGACCGCAAGCTAACTGGATAATTACGCGTAAATCGCCCTTCTTCTTAGCCACGTCTATTTAAAAGTTTGCAAAATGCGTATGAGTCGATATTTATGCGATAACCTTGCTAATCACACCAGCACCAACTGTCTTGCCACCCTCCCTGATAGCAAAGCGCAATCCTTGTTCCATAGCCACAGGGTAAATGGTCTTAATCTTCATGTGCGCCAGGTTGTCACCGGGCATAGCCATCTCCACACCCTCGGGAAGACTTATTTCGCCCGTAACGTCCAGGGTTCTGATAAAAAACTGGGGTTTATAACCATTGAAGAAAGGTGTATGCCTGCCGCCTTCCTCCTTGGTCAAAATATATACTTCAACCTCGGCTTCGGTATGAGGTTTGACCGTCCCTGGCGCTGCTAGAACCTGACCCCGTTCTATTTCATCTCGTTCTACGCCTCGCAATAGGACTCCAACAGCATCGCCGGCCTCTGCTTCGTTCATGGTCTTATGAAACATCTCTAAGCTAATCGCCACTGTTTTCTTCGTCTCCTTTAATCCTACTATCTCTATTTCATTACCGCCTTTGATCACCCCTCGTTCTACTCGGCCTGTAGGCACAGTCCCCCGTCCTTTGATACTGAAAACATCTTCTATCGGCATCAAGAATGGTTTGTCCCTTTCCCTCTTGGGCATAGGAATATAACTATCTATAGCGTCCAACAACTTCCAAATTGCTCCACACCAGGGGCACTCTCTTTTTCCACAGCCACATTCCAGAGACTTAAGAGCACTTACCCGCACAACAGGGACTTCATCACCAGGAAAGTTATACTTTTTCAGTAAGTCTCGAACCTCCATCTCTACCAAATCTAACAACTCCGGGTCATCTACCAGGTCTACCTTATTGAGAGCCACCATTATGCGAGGAACGTTCACCTGCCGGGCTAGAAGGATGTGTTCCCTGGTTTGTGGCATAGGACCGTCATCAGCAGCGACTACCAAAATAGCCCCATCCATCTGAGCAGCTCCAGTTATCATGTTCTTGATATAGTCAGCATGGCCGGGACAGTCAACATGGCAATAATGACGCTTCTCAGTCTCATACTCAATATGGGAAATGGCAATCGTTAGTCCACGAGCTTTTTCTTCAGGAGCATTATCTATGGAATCATAGGGTCGGAATTGTGCAAAGCCTGCTTTCGATAATACCTGTGTCATGGCTGCAGTCAGTGTGGTTTTCCCATGGTCAACATGTCCTATAGTGCCCACATTGATATGTTGCTTAACACGCTCATAAACTTTCTTAGCCATCTTAACCTCCTTTTATTTCAAAGCCCACAACCAGATTCGAACTGGTGACCCCATTCTTACCAAGAATGTGCTCTACCTACTGAGCTATGTGGGCATTATGCACGAAAATATATTCTAAGTCAACATGGACAAACAGTCAATAAAGTATGGATTTTCTACTTTAGAACGTGATGTACATGTTTAGGCAAATTAACGGAGGGATTTTAAATCAGTGGCTGGCTGAAAGTCAAGTTAGGAGGTGCGGAAGATGGCAAGTCTAGCTGAAAAGGTATACATGGACTTGATGGCAAGAGGCAAGGATATTGAGACTGCTAGATACATTGGAAAGTATCTCAATATGCAGTTGTATCATGTGCGTAAGTATATTATGAGTGCTGGTTGGGTGTTCCCAGGCTGGGTGTCTTGGTCACGGTGGTTTAAACAACATTATGGCGTTTATCCTGACCAGATGTACCCTGGTATATTGGTAAAGCTGGCGCGTATGCCTAAGAGCGTGCGGGATAAGATTATCCTGCCCGAGTTGATGAAAATGGAAAGTTCATCGTGATTCATTTGCTAGTTGAAGGAGGTAGTATGGATTCTAAAGATAATAGGCTAGGTTTGAATGTAGAGCGTTTGCAGAAGATAGGTCGCAAGGTTAGTAGGTTATTGAGGAAAGAATGTAAGGACCCGATTGAAGCGATGTATGTGCTGAAGGCTATTTTATATCTGTTGAGATGTGAGCTTAGTGAAGCTGGTGTAGTTCTTGGCAATGAGGCTCAATTAGACGCTGAACTGACTAGTATGATTGATAAGGCTATGAAGAAAAGCGAGTGAAGCAAGAGAGAGATGTGAACCTTACATGAGTATTGGAGAGGTGGTAGAATTAATGTATGGCATTTGTGGGTCTTGTCTTTATCATAGTGGGTTTGGTGCTGTCGTTGGTGGCTGGGGTAATAATGATGGCTGGCATGCCTTGGTGGATGTGGTTGGTAGGTCCTATCATGACAGGAGTTGGAGTAATAATAAGCCTTCCGGGTTGGTTGCAGATGACAATAGGGAGCGCGAAGTTGATAGTGGAGTTTGACAGGATTGTGAAAGAGGAGAAAAGGAGCTTAGCTATATTTATGAAGAACCCGCAGTTGGGAGATGCGTCTAAAGGCAAGAAATCAATTTGGAGAAAAATTGGAGTTAAGAGACGAAGCATAGAAAGTCTGGTAGTATCGTTTCGCATTTCTGAAGTCGGCACTGAGAAGATAGTGGTCCCTGATGTGAATGCAAGGATTTATTCGGATGCTGATTCATCAGGGCAAGGGAATTGGCAAGTTACAGTTCCACCAACTCTGAGGTTTGCGACAAGTGTGATAGCAGCTCTGTGGAATGAAAATAGGAAAGTGGCTATTGTGCCTGGGGATAATGATAGAGCACAAGTAGAATTACCCAAAGGAGTTTACCGAATTGATGCGACTTTTGTAGTGGATGGCGAACCACAGAAGAAGTCCAGGGAGTTCATTGTTGGGGATACTGCAGATAGTCTTCATTGGAGATGATAGCATCAGACCCCATTCTCATCTGGAATGGGGCGATTGACAGAGATTTTTGTCAGGATATAATGAAGTTGAGTCATATATAAGGAGGGTAATATGCGAGGAAAGTATAGAGGTTTAGTTGTTGCTTCGACGCTGTTGAGGGTTATTGCGGTTGTTGTGATGGTTGTAGGTATTGGGTGGTGCTTGTGGTCTTCTATAGGCAGTATCCATGATGGGTTGATGACACTTACTATTGTTCTCGGCATTTGTATTTCTTTGTTAACTGGTTTTATGGTTTATTCGTTTGCTGAGGTTATCGACTTATTGCTTGATATAAGGGATGAGGTTCGAGATAAAAATTCTAAGAAGGAATAGTGGCAATAGCACTAGTGGATATTGTGGGGTGGCCCGCTTTTACCAAGAAAAGGGAGTTGTATGAGTGGTTGTGGAAATTTCGGGAGAGGATTATTAGTAATTAAGCCCTATGATAGCGTCAGGTCCGATTCTTACCAAGAATGTGTTCTACCTACTGACCTATGTGGGCCTCTTACACTTTGTAAAGTGGAGGGGGTAGGATTCGAACCCACGCAGCCCGTAAGGGCGGCAGATTTACAGTCTGCTCCGATTAACCACTCCGGCACCCCTCCTTGGCATAACTCTATCAAAAAATGCTTGAAAAACCTAGCCCGAGGGGGGATTCGAACCCGCCAACCTACCGATTACAAATCGGTTGCTCTACCATTGAGCTACTCGGGCAACTTCTAGCTATAATTTTGGCTCAATAGTATAGATAAGGGCAGATTCTCTGTCAACTCAGAGACAGGCGGAGGCAATCTCTTGTTGCATTATCCAAATCAATCATGCTACATTATACTGGTTTTGTTGACCAACATTATTTGAGATTGTAAACATGATAGAGAATGCTTTATTAAAACAATTGCTGGAAGCAGGTGCTCACTTTGGTCACCACACCAGTTACTGGCATCCCAAGGCGAAGAAATATATTTTTACCCAGCGCAATAGTATCCACATCATCGATTTGGAGCAGACAGTTACCATGTTAGAAAAGGCCTGTACCTTTGTCCAAGATTTAGCAGCTCGAGGGCAAAGTATTCTTCTTGTCGGCACTAAAAAACAGGCTCAGCAGACCATAGAAGAAGAGGCTGTGCGGTGCGGTATGAGCTATGTTAATCAAAGATGGTTAGGTGGCATGTTAACGAACTTCGCCGTCATACAAGCTCGGATCGATCATTTGGTGCGTTTGGAGAATAAAAAGGATAAAGGCGAGCTTGACCGCTTGCCTAAAAAAGAACGGGTGAAGATAGACAAAGAAATTTCCCACCTGAATACTCAAATGGGGGGTTTTAAGGAAATGACTACCCTTCCTGGAGCCCTCTTCATCGCTGATCCTATTAAAGATAAGATTGCCTTTACTGAAGCTAAAAAATTAGGCATACCCGTGATTGCCATTGCAGATACTAATTGTAATCCCGACGGCATCGATTATCCTATTCCCGCCAATGATGACGCTGTTAAGGCGATTAAATTAATTTGTAGTAAAATAGTTGATGCCATAATTAAAGGTAAAACTGAAGCGTTTTCTGCAGAGGCGGGAGTTACTAAATCAGGTGCTAAGGAAGAGCGCGAAGGAGCCATTGAAATTTTAGGTTCCTATACCTTTGAGCCTGAGAAGCCAGGTGAGTCAGAGGAGCCAAAGGAGTCAGAAGGAGAAATTGCATCTCCATGAAAATATCAATTGAAGCAGTAAAAGAGTTAAGAAATAGAACTAATGTAGGCATAGCTGACTGTAATAAGGCTCTGTTAGAGGTGGGTGGTGATATGGAGAAGGCAATCGAATTCTTGAAACAGCGTGGGGCAGCAATTGCTGCAAAGAAGAAAGATATAGCTGCAACCGAAGGCGTAATCGAAGCTTATACTCATCATACCAAGCACATCGGAGCATTAGTGGAGTTAAACTGTGAAACCGATTTTGTGGCTCGCACTGCTGAATTTAAAGAACTTGCTCATGACTTAGCCATGCAAATAGCTGCGACAGCTCCGCAATTTATCACAAGTGAAGAGATGCCACCAAAAGCGGAAATAGACCCTCAAGTTGCTTGCCTTCTTAGCCAGCCTTTTATTAAAGATCCTACCAAGACCGTACAGGAAATTATTGCTGAAACAATTGCCAAAGTAGGTGAAAACATAAAAGTACGCAGATTTGCTAGGTTCGAGCTTGGTGTTGACCACTAAGCCATGTTAGATGAATTATTCGCTGAACTGAACTCCAGAATGCAGAAGGCCACAGATGGATTGGCTAAAGAATTCGCTACCATCCGGGCCGGGCGTGCCACTCCAGCCTTGTTTGACAACATCATGGTTGACTATCAAGGCACCTCTGTTCCCCTCCGTCAACTTGCTACCCTGTCTATACCTGAGGCTAATTTAATCATTATTCAACCTTGGGATCGCACATCGTTGCGCGACATTGAAAGAGCCATTCTCACAGCCAACATCGGCCTTAACCCTGCGAATGATGGTAATATAATTCGGGTGGTCATTCCTCCTCTTAGTGAGGAGCGGCGCAAGGAGTTGGTAAAGTTCGTATCCAGGAAAGTGGAGGAGCGGCGGATTGCCATACGCAATATAAGAAGAGATGGCATTGAGAAATTAAGAGAGATGGAGAAAAATAAAGAAATATCTGAAGACGAACTCAAGAATAATACTAAGAAAATCGACCAGCTTACAGAGGCTTGCGTGGATAGGGTAAGTGAATTAGGACAAAGCAAGGAAAAGGAAATACGGGAAATATAATCTAACCCCACAAAGTCTTACGCTTTTTGGGGACCCCGCTAAACTTGCTCTAATCTCAGCCTTTCGCTATTTGCCATTCTGCCTCTGAATCCTTCGCTACTGCTCAGGGCTACCTATCAGACATTACGCTGGTCTGATACCCCATTCATGAGACTACACACTATCAAGCCTATAACCGCTCAAAAGCTGCTAAAATAGACCTATGCTCAAGCACAGAGTTATTACTGCCGCTGTGGGCGTGCCCCTTGTCATCCTTGCTATCTGGTTTGGTGACCCCTGGCCTTGGTTTACTCTTCTCATAGCCGCAGCGGCGTTAGCCGGCACCTACGAGTTCTACCACATGGCCAATTTTGACAGAAAGGAGCCCTTAATTTATTTGGGTTTGCTATGGGCGCTGGCGCTTGTCTTAAGCCCTCATTACAGGAACCTTGACGTTTTACCCATAGTTATTACTGCCACTATGTTGGTTTCCTTGATTGGGCTATTACTCCGCCCATCGAGAGAAAAAACATTCCATGACTGGGCATGGACAATAGTCGGTGCTCTCTATGCAGGTTGGATGCTCAGCTACTGGCTGAATTTGCGTGGTTTAGAGGATGGCCGAAACTGGGTTTACCTGGCTATGCTTACCACATTTGCCAATGATACCGGCGCTTTTTTTATTGGCAGGGCAAGGGGTAAACATAAGCTGGCACCCACCATAAGCCCAGCTAAAACTTGGGAAGGAGCGATAGGAGGCTTAATAAGCGCCATTCTGGCCGCTGTTGTAATAGCGCTGGTTCTTAATCTCATTTCTCCTTTTACTTTTAAATACTGGCAAATTATACTCCTGGGCTTTCTCGTTGGCCTCTTTGCTCAGCTTGGCGATTTGGTTGAATCCTTGCTCAAGCGTAGTATGGGGGTGAAAGAATCAGGTAGTTTGCTACCGGGACATGGTGGTATCCTTGATCGCTTCGATAGTCTCATCTTCGTGGGGGCAGTGGTATACTATTACGTGCTATGGGTGGTGTGAAAAAAGTAGCTATCCTGGGCTCAACAGGTTCCATAGGGCAGCAGGCTCTAGATGTAATCCGTGCCCTGCCTGACAAATTAAAAGTAGTAGCTCTGACAGGGAACAAAAATCGTAAGCTTCTGGAAAAACAAATCCGGGAATTTCAGCCCAAAATGTTTTGTTCCTCAGTCAAGCCTGACGTTAGTTACGGCGGGGAATTTTTGTCCGTAGAAGAAATAGCCAGCCATCCCGAGGTCGACTTCGTTATCGTGGCCACTGCGGGTAAGGCAGGGCTAAGCCCTACTCTAGCGGCTTTACAGGCAGGCAAGACAGTTGCCCTGGCTGACAAGGAAGTATTGGTGATGGCCGGTGAAATTATTGTTCGTGAAGCCAGCATCCATCATGCTCAAATTCTGCCTATTGATAGTGAGCATAGTGCCATCTGGCAATGTTTGCAGGGGGAAGAAAGTAAACCGCAGAGGCTTTTTCTTACTGCCTCTGGGGGACCTTTTTATCACTATTCACAGTCACAATTGGCTAAGGTAACTCCGGAGCAAGCTCTTCAGCATCCCGTATGGAAGATGGGAAGGAAGGTAACCATAGATTCAGCCACGCTTATGAATAAAGGATTAGAGGTCATCGAAGCTCATTGGCTTTTCTCTTTCCCCTTTGATAGTATTGAAATATTAATTCATCCCCAGTCTATCGTTCATTCCATGGTGGAATTTATGGATGGTTCCCTGAAAGCTCAGCTTAGCTGGCCTGATATGAGGCTGCCCATTCAATATGCTCTTTCCTACCCCCGGAGATGGTCTAATTCAGAACTACCTCGCCTTGATTGGAATAAAATCGACTCTCTGAACTTTGAGCCCATAGACCATGATAGCTTTCCCTGTCTTAAACTGGCTGTGGATGCTGGCAAATCAGGAGGAACTTACCCGGCAGTGCTTTGCGCCGCAGATGAAGTGGCTGTAGAGCTTTTTCTCAGCCATAAAATAAGTTTTACCGATATAGCCAAAATCGTGCAAAAAACGCTGGAGCAACACCGGAACATCGGTCAGCCATCTCTAGAGGAAATACTGGCTGCTGACAACTGGGCAAGGGAATGTACTACACGCCTTTCCCTCGGTCACTGCGAGGAGCCTGAGCGACGAAGCAATCCCTAGATAGAGAGATAAAAGATGAGTGTGGCTATAATCATTATCCTTTTCCTCGTAACTCTCTTCGTGGCAATGTATCTTCACGAATTGGGGCACTTCATTGCTGCCAAGCGTGCCGGAGTGAAGGTGGAAGAGTTCGGCATAGGCATTCCTCCACGACTTTTTGGTATTAAACGAGGCGAGACAATATACTCAGTCAATGCCATACCTATAGGGGCCTTCGTTAAGGCTGCTGGGGAAAATGACCCTACAGTACCCCGAAGCCTGGCCGGCAAAGGACCATGGACCAGGTTAGGAATCTATGCTGCCGGTCCGCTGGTCAACATCTTTTTGGCCTTTGTTCTCTTCAGTGCTTTTCTTGCGCTCCCCACAAGTACGGTTGCCGGCAATGGACTCATGGTGCATTCTGTAGCAGTGAATTCTTCTGCGGAAGAAGCAGGCATTGAGCCTGGGGACATCATCCTGAAGGTAGAGGAGCAACCTGTTCATAGCTGGCAAGATATGCAGGACATAGTAAATTCAGTCGAAGAAGGGGCAGAAATAACTTTGCTTCTACTAAGGAACGGGCAAGAAGAACAACACACGCTGAAGCCGAAATTCGATCCCGAATTGCAACGACGAATAATTGGCGTCTTGCTTTGCTGGAATATGGTGAGTCAAGTGGAGGAAGGCTCGCCAGCCTACGAAGCTGGCATTAAAGCTGGGGATACCATCATAAGCATCAATGGACAAGGTGTATACAATGATGAGAGTATATCTAGTGCCCTGCGTTCCGTTGAGGAAGGTGAAAAAATAAACCTGGTTCTGCTCCGAGACGGGAACGAGACTGCGGTCTCTTTAACTAATGCCGGCTACGAGACCTTGCCTGGTGTAGAGCTACGATGGGTAGACGGGACTTATATCGAACAAGAGCGACTTCCTGTGTGGAGGGCAGTCTATTTGGGAGCTAGGTATATCATTTATATGCCTGTGCTCATAATAGAAGCTATTCCTCAAATCATAAAATCTCCCGACCTGGCATTGGTTGGGCCAATAGGTGCTGGTCAGTTAACAGTGGAGGTAGTGCGCTCCTCTGGCTTCAGCAGCATACTATTTATGGCCAGTATAATCAGCCTGGGTCTCGGCATATTTAATCTCTTCCCCATACCTCCTCTAGATGGAGGTGGTATGCTGGTGGCACTCATTGAAGGTTTTAGGCGTGGGAAGCGTCTTTCCCTTCGAGCAGTGCATTTAGCCTACACCATAGGCACCACTTTTTTAATCGCACTCATGGTCTTAGTAACCATTTTGGATATTTGGCGTATATGGAGTGGAAAGGGTTTCGGATTATGACACGTCGGACCTCCAAATTCTTAAGAGTTGGCAATGTGCCCGTTGGCGGCGACGCCCCCATCGTGGTGCAGTCTATGACCAAGACTGATACCCGTGATATTCCGGCCACTATAAACCAGATTAAGGAGCTAGAGGATTGCGGCTGTGAAATTGTGCGGGTGGCAGTCCCTGACAACGAAGCTGCTAAAAGCCTGGCAACTATAAAAAAGAGCGTTTCTCTACCGCTTATTGCTGATATACACTTTGACTACCGCCTGGCTTTGGCTGCGCTACGGGCGGGTGTTGATGGACTTCGCCTCAATCCCGGCAACATAGGAGACAAAGAACAGATTGCCAAGGTAGTAGCTGCTGCTAAAGAAAGAGAGGTGCCTATCCGTATTGGGGTAAATGCTGGCAGTTTACCTGCCAATTTTCAGCCCAAGGCTCCACTGGCTAAGCGCATGGTTAATATGGCATTAGAGCAGATAAGGCTTATGGAAAGCTTGGACTTCGATTTAATCAAGGTCTCCCTTAAAGCCTTTGATGTTCCCACTACCATTCAGGCTTATCAGATGATTGCCGATAAAATGCCCTATCCACTACATCTGGGCGTCACTGAGGCTGGGCTTCCCCGGACGGGAGCCATACGCAGCGCCATAGGCATCGGTATACTTCTCTATCAGGGGATTGGCGATACCATACGCGTTTCTCTCAGTGCTCATCCCCGTGAGGAAGTATTTGTGGCTTACGAGATTCTAAAAAGCTTGGGACTTCGTCAGCGAGGTCCAACCTTGGTGAGCTGCCCTTCCTGCGGCCGGGCTGAAGTTGATATCATTGCCCTGGCTGAGGCGGTGAGCAAACGCCTGGAAAAATTAAACAAGCCTATCAAAGTGGCAGTTATGGGTTGTGTAGTCAATGGCCCTGGCGAGGCTAAAGATGCCGATGTCGGCATTGCCTGCGGCAAGGGCAAAGGTGCTATATTTAGGAAGGGGAAGGTAGTGAAGACAGTGAGAGAAGATAACATGCTAAAAGCTCTGCTAGTAGAAGTAACCTCTCTTGATAGGAGAGGATTAGAGTAAAGATAAGAGAAATGCGTTTTTCTAAACTTTTTGGCAAGACATTACGGCAGGCACCCGCAGAAGCCGAGAGCATAAGCCATCAGCTATTGCTCAGGGCGGGCATGATTGCCCAAGAGGCTGCTGGAATTTATTCATACCTGCCTTTAGGGTGGCGGGTGCTAAGGAAGATAGAAAACATAATCAGAGAGGAAATGGATAAAGCTGGTGGGCAGGAATTGATGCTGCCCGTGTTGCAGCCTTTTGAATTGTGGCAGCAATCAGGCAGAGATGTATCCTTCGGCAAGTCTCTATTCACTTTGACCGACCGCAAAGAGCACACGCTGGCTCTAGGACCCACACATGAAGAAGTTATCACCGACCTTGTCCACCGCTACGTGCAAAGCTATCGGGAGCTTCCCTTGCTCCTCTATCAAATACAGACTAAGCTACGTGATGAGCCTCGACCTCGCGGTGGCTTATTAAGAGTCCGTGAGTTCATCATGAAGGACCTTTACAGCTTTGATGCTGACGAAGCTGGCCTCGATGAAAGTTACCAAAAGATGTGCCAGGCCTATAAAAATATCTATGCCCGCCTTGACTTGCCCGCATTGATGGTGGAGGCTGATAGCGGCGCCATAGGGGGCAAGGATTCCCACGAATTTATGGTTATCACGGAGACTGGCGAAGACGAGGTTATTCGTTGTTCCAGTTGTGGCTACGCCGCCAATGCGGAGAAAGCTCAATTTGCCAAAACTGACAAAACCACCGTCCTGAGCAAAGCGGCGAAGCTATTGCCTTTAGAAGAGCTAGCCACGCCGGAGGCAAAAACCATAGAGGAGGTGGCTAAATTTGTGGGTGTGCCGACGAGTCAAACTCTTAAGGCGGTGTTTTATTCTGCTGACGGAGAATTTATCTTCGTTATCATTAGGGGCGATCTGGAAGTCAACGAAACGAAGTTAAGAAATACTTTAAAGCGCTCTGAGCTTCGCCTGGCTACGGAAGGCGAAGTAAATGAAGCTGGGCTTGTGGCTGGTTTTGCCTCACCCATAGGTGCAAAGGGAGTCAAAGTCGTTGCTGATGATTCCATAACCTCGAGCTCCAACTTCACCGTTGGCGCTAATAAGCCAGGGTATCATCTCAGGAATGCTAATTACCCCAGGGATTTCCAGGTTGACCTCATAGCTGATATCGCCCTGGCTCGGCCTGGAGATAGCTGCTCCAAATGTCGAGACAAATTATCCTCGGCCCGGGGCATTGAAGTGGGGCATGTATTTAAGTTGGGCACCTTCATCAGTGAGAAATTCGGAGCATCCTTCTTAGATGATGCGGGCAAATCCCGGCCTATTATCATGGGATGCTACGGCATCGGACTGGGACGTTTGCTGGCAGCCATAATAGAACAAAGCCACGACGACAAGGGCATTATCTGGTCGCTTTCCTTAGCCCCTTATCAAGTCTATCTTTGTCCTCTGTCGTTGGACAAGTCGGCAGTCGCTCCTACGGCTGAAAAGATTTATCAAGAATTACAAAAAAAAGGCATTGAAGTGCTTTTCGATGACCGTGACGACTCCCCCGGCGTTAAATTCAACGATGCTGACCTTCTGGGAATACCACTGCGATTGACCCTGTCCCCACGCACCTTACAGAGCCAGAGCATAGAGGCAAAATGGCGCACGGAGAAGGAAACTCAGCTTCTGCCTTTAGATAATCTGGCGGCACAGGTAAAGAAGCTTCTAAATGAGGATGTAAAAGCTCAGTCTTGATTGACCCTAACTCGCCCTTAACTCAACTTCTCAAAGTAGCGCCTAGTTCCTGATGTAGTCTAGCGAGCATCTGTTCTTGAGTTTGGTCAACTTCCTCGTCGGTCAAGGTATGGCTGGGCGATTGGTAGACAATCCTTATGGCAAAAGATTTCTTGCCCTCAGCTATTTGCTCACCTCGATAAAGGTCAAAGAGAGTTACCTTTGTCACTAGCGGAAAGCTTTGAATTATTTCCTCCACTCCCCCATAGCTCACTTGCTCATCTATTACTAAAGCGATGTCCCGGGTTACGCTGGGAAACCGTGGGATAGGTTGGTATTCCTTTGTCCCGGTAAGTTTGGTCAACACTTTCTCCAGGTCAATTTCTATAAGGCAAATAGTATTAGAAAGCTCAAAGGCTTGTGTTACCTTGGGATGCAGGTCCCCTACAATACCTACTTTGTCATCTTCAACGATTATGTTAGCCCCTCTCCCGGGGAATAGCCCTTCATCATCGCTATTCTCAAAACTGGCTTTCAGCCCCAATTGGTTCAGAATATTTTCCACTATCCCCTTGGCGTCAAAGAAATCGAGCGGCTCTTTATCAGCTTGCCAGGATAATTCTGCCCTGGCGCCGCTGAGCACAGCACAGAACACCTCTTTTTCCTGGGGTAGCTCCCTTTCTTCTTGAGATTGCTTCGCTTCGCTCGCAATGACAGGATGGTGCTGCGGTAAGAATACCTTGCCAATTTCAAAGAGCCTTATGCCGGCTTGCTCAAATTTCTGGTTATGTGCCAACGTGGCCAGAAGACCAGCCCGTAAGCTGGTACGCAGATATTCTTGTTCCCTCGTCATAGGGTTAGCTACCTTTAACGGCGGAAGTTTCAACTCAAGCTTCGGGGAAAGCTTCTGCAACTTTTCCAGGCTGACTAAAGAATAAGTTAATATCTCTTGAAAGCCAAAGCCGGTCAGAATATTGCATAATTTCTCCTTGAGATTACTTCGCTGTGCTGGCAATGACAATCCTGATTCCTGCCGAGGCAAAGGAGAACTGAGCCTGGTGATTGGAATTTTTTCATAACCAAGGATGCGAACTACCTCTTCCACGAGGTCAGCAGAGCATTTAATGTCGCTACGCCAATAAGGCACAGACACCAAAATCTGCGAGCCTGAATCGCCCTCCTGGCACTCAAAACCCAGGGCTTTTAATACCTTAAGAATTTCATCAATGTTGACCTTCAAGCCTGAAAGGCGCTTCACCTCCCGGGTGGTAAGTGATATGAGCTTTGGTTCTGATTTTCCGGGATAAACATCAATTATGCCCTTGGCTGCTCTGCCACCGGCTAGCTCCAGCAGCAGTTGAGTGGCTCGTTTCAATGGTAGTAACGGAAGCCCACTGTTAAGCCCTTTGTCAAAACGAATCGAGGCCTCGCTTTGGAATTGAAGATGGCTACAGCCTCGACGAATGGTAGCTTGGTTAAAATTCGCTGACTCCAGGAGAATAGTGTCAGTTTTGTCCATAACTTCGGAATCCAGACCACCCATGATTCCAGCAACAGCAACAGCTTCTTCTTTATCGGCAATAACCAATATGTCCGGGTTAAGAGCACGCTCTGAACCATCGAGGGTAGTTATGGTTTCACCATTCCCGGCTCTGCGAACGATAATTTGTCGGCCCTTAAGCTTATGATAATCGAAGGCATGAAGGGGCTGACCATATTCCAGCATCACATAATTAGTAACGTCAACTACGTTGTTAATGGGACGCATTCCGCAGCTATTCAGACGCTGCTGTAGCCAGCTTGGGGAGGGGGCTATCTTGATTCCGGTAATCAGACTAGCACAGTATCTGGGGCATAGGTCTGGCTCGGCTAAGTTGACGGTGGCAAAGGAATCTATTGACTCTTCCGTTTCTTCGTAATGAATTTCGGGCAAGCAGAGTGGTTCACCAGTTAAGGCAGCAATCTCGCGAGCAATACCAATTACGGATAAGCAATCCGGGCGGTTGGGTGTTACATCTAAGTCTAAAATCACATCGCCCAGATACGCACCGAGAGGTACACCTATGGGCGCCTCCGGCGGCAATACCAAAATGCCCTCGTGACTCTCGGAAATCCCTAGCTCCTTTTCGGAGCAGACCATACCCTCGGAAACGACGCCGCGGATTTTAGCCGGCTCTAGCACTATAGCTTCCCCAGTGTGCGGATCTATAAGCCGGGCTCCTATATGGGCAAAAGTCACCCTCTGACCAAGGCTGATATTGGGGGCACCACAAACCGTGGTGACTTGCTCAGTGCCGAGGTCAACTGTAGCTAGCTTAAGGCGGTCAGCATTAGGGTGAGGATTTAATGCTATCACTTCCCCTATTACCACATTATCCCAGGTGCCACCTATCGCCTGTATGCTTTTGACCTCAAGGCCAGCCATAGTCAGACTTTCGGCTAGTTCTCCGGCAGTGAGTTTTACGTCAATATAATCCCTGAGCCACTTGAGGGAAACTTTCATGTTATCACCTTAAAATTTAGAACTGCCTCAAAAACCTGAGATCATTGCTATAAAATAGACGGATATCGTCAATACCATAGCGCAGCATAGGTATACGCTCAACTCCCAACCCGAAGGCAAAACCACTGTAAAGCTTGGGGTTGATATCGACGCGTGCCAAGACGTCGGGATGCACCATTCCCGCCCCCAGTATTTCAAGCCAGCCGCTGTAGCCACACAGCCGGCAGCCCGCTCCATTGCAGGCTAAACACCCGATGGCTACCTCTACTCCGGGTTCCACAAAAGGAAAATAATCGCAGCGGAAGCGCACTTTCCTTTCCTCACCGAAAATACAACGGCAAAATTCAAACAAGGTGCCTTTTAAATCAGCCAGGGTGATGCCTTTATCCACAGCCAAACCTTCAACTTGATAAAACATAGATTCGTGAGTAGCGTCAGTCGCTTCATATCTATAAGCTCGCCCCGGTACTATGGCTCTTATTGGCGGACGTTCCTTCTCCATCAACCTAATCTGCATGGGGGAAGTGTGGGTGCGCAAAAGTCTAGCTTTCTCTCCCATGCCTACATCTATCCATAAGGTAGCAAACATATCTCGCGCCGGATGATGTTGAGGGATATTTAAGGCTCCAAAGTTATAGTAATCCCACTCCACGTCAGGTCCTTCAATTACCTGGAAGCCCATGCTTTTAAAGACGTCGCAAATTTCCTTAAGTATTTGAGTGGTGGGGTGAAGTCGCCCTGTCGGGAGAGGCCGACCAGGCAAGGTAACGTCTAATCTTTGGGATTCCCGAGGAGAAGTCAAAAGGGCTTCCTGAAGTAATTTTCCTTTCTCTTCCAGGCTTGACTCTAAAGCTCTCTTGATTTCATTAGCTTGGGCACCAACCTCGCGCCGTTCTTCCAAGGGCAAGGCGGCCAAGGAACGCAGGATTTGAGTTAAACTGCTTTTCTTACCCAGGTGGCGGATGCGCCACAACTCCAGCTCCCGAGGATTATCAACTTTATTTAGCTCCTCGATAGCTTGTGCATGAAGGTCTTTGAGTTGTTTCAGCATTGACTGCCACGCAATGTTATCCTTGTTCAAAAATCCTGGAATTTCCAGGCATAACGTCATTACAAGCGGGGTGAGTTAGTCTCAGCTACCGAAGCTACTAATGTAGCAAACCCTTCAGGATCTTTGACTGCCATCTCAGCTAACATCTTGCGATCGATTTCTACATTTGATTTTTTTAACCCGACTATAAACTGACTGTAAGTAAGTCCTTTAGCCCGTGCCGCAGCATTAATGCGGGTAATCCACAGCCTTCTGAAGTCGCCTTTCCGCTCACGACGATGACGATAGGAATAATCTAAAGCATGAAGCATGGACTGATTAGCTATGATATAAAGATTGTGCCTGCCAGCCCGATGCCCTTTAGTCAGCTCAAGCACCTTTTTATGTCGTCTATGTGTGGTTTTTCCACTCCTAGCTCGTGGCAAGTTCTTCCTCCTTTAATCCTTGGGTGTTATCTTTTTCTCTTTAGCAATGAAATAAACTATTAACAATGCAATGCCAATAAATAGGAAATAAACCCTGGCACGCCTATCGCCTTGCCTATCTGGAAAACAAAAGCACTGACAATGAGGGCTATGCCTATCCCAGCCAATATGGAGCCGGCGACCAAGAATCCCCACCCCGGGGGGCCCGCTGTCTCTGATTTTTCGGGCTGGTATAGCCCTTTTTCAATTAAAGCCCTGTCTCTCCTATATCCAGCCCAGATTGCCAGCAAAGCTATTCCGCAGCCAAAGATTATGCCAAAAATGGGAACTAAATTAGCCATATCCACTTTTCTTCCTTATACTATTTGTATTTGTAGGGTAAAAGCCTCTTTATTCTCTTCTTATCCGCTGAGGAGGTCATGATCATTTCATCATAGAGGCGCTTAGTTCTAGGAGCCTTTTTTCGTCTGAAATGGCTCTTGCCGCATTTAGTGCGCATCAGCTTGCCGCTACCCGTTATATGAAAACGGCTCTTGGCCCCTTTATGGGTTTTAAGTTTTGGCATCTGTTCCTGTCTCCTTAGATTTCTTCTGGGGAACTGGGGATAAGACCAAGGCTATATTATTCCCCACATTAACAGAGTTGCTTACTACCGCTATTTCCTGAGAGGCTTCAGCTACTTTACGCAGCACCTTCCAACCTAGTTCAGGATAAATAATTTCACGCCCTCTAAACCTTAGCATTAACTTTACTTTATTGCCCTCCTCCAATAGTTTCTTCGTGGTCTTAATTTTTGCCTGTAAATCATGCTCTTCTATCTTGGGTCTTAAACGGACTTCCTTGAGTAAGCCCACTCTTTGGCCCCGCTTCGCCTTGCGTTCCTTTTTAGTTTGCTCATACTTATATTTACCATAATCAAGAAGTCGGCATACTGGCGGAGTCATCGTTGATGCTACCTGCACCAAATCGAAGCCGCGCTCATAAGCAATTTGCAATGCTTTCTGTAGAGGCACCACGCCCAGCTGTTCCCCTTCTTCCCCTATGAGGCGAACTTCCTTGGCTCTGATTCTCCTATTGGTTAATAATTCTTTAACTATGCTCTTTCTACCCCCTGGAACAGTATTCAGGACTTGGCTTCTATAGCTGCCCTTATTCTACTCTTAACTTGTACCACAGTTTCTAAGCCCCGATCCTCGCCACTCCTTAAGCGAAGTGACACACTGGATGAAGCCATTTCTTTATCACCAATTATAAGCATATATGGGACTTTCTCCAGTTGGGCTTCTCTTATTTTCAAATTCATCCTCTCAGAGCGGTCGTCAACTCGAACTCGAATACCCTCATTTTTAAAATCGCTCTCTACCTTATGTGCATAGCCAACATGGCGATCTGCTATAGGAATTATTATTGTTTGAACCGGCGATAACCATACCGGGAAGGCACCACCATAATGTTCTGTGAGGCAAGCTAAAAAACGCTCCATGCTGCCTAAGACTGTGCGATGTATCATCACCACACTATGCTCCAGTCCATCTTCACCAATATAACAGACATTAAAGCGTTGTGGCAAATTGAAATCGACCTGGATGGTAGGACCTTGCCAGACATGCCCTAAAGCGTCCTTGAGTTTAATATCGATTTTAGGCCCGTAGAAAACCCCCTCGCCAGGATCCACTTCATAATGCAGGTCAAGTTTCTTTAGAACGTGTTTCAAGGATCCTGTGGCTTCTTCCCACATTGAAACTGTGCCAGCATATTTCTCAGGACGCGTTGATAACAACAACTCATACTCTTTAAAGCCAAAGCTAGACATCATGAATTGTGCCAAGTTCAAAACTTCCCTTACTTCCTCTTCAACTTGCTCAGGTCGGCAAAAAATGTGAGCATCATCTTGAGTAAATCCCCTGACTCTGGCAAGACCATATAATACGCCAGTTCGCTCATACCTATATACTGTGCCTAATTCGGCATATCTCAAGGGCAAATTGCGATAACTGCGCAATTGGCTTTTATAAATCAAAATATGGCCCAAGCAATTCATGGGCTTCAGCATATACTGCTGTCCCTCAATTTCCATCGGTGAGAACAGATAATCCCGATAGAATTCCCAATGCCCGCTAGTTTTCCACAAATCTAGCTTGGCAATGTGGGGAGTGTAAACAATATCATAGCCTCGCTTGGTGTGCTCTGCCTTCCAGAAATCCTCGATGATTCGTCGAATCACAGCACCTTTAGGGTGCCAGCAAATTAAGCCAGGACCAATTTCCTCGTGAATACTGAAGAGGTCAAGTTCCTTGCCCAACTTCCTATGGTCGCGTTTAGCAGCTTCAGCTTGCAACGATAAATAATCGTCAAGCTCCTCTTGGCCTTCAAAAGCCACGCCGTAAATTCTTTGTAGCATGGGGCGCTTCTCATCACCATGCCAGTATGCTCCAGCTAGATGAGTAAGTTTAAATGCTTTTACCTCACCCGTAGAGGCTAGATGAGGACCACGACATAAATCGGTGAAAGAACCTTGTTTATAGATAGTTACACTAGTATCGGTGATTTCGTTGATAAGCTCCAGTTTATAGGGCTGGGTAGTAAAGAGCTTGCGCGCTTTATCCTTACTCATTTCCTCTGCAACAAACGGTACATCCTGACTAATAATCTCCCTCATCTTGTTCTCAATTACAGGCAAATCTTCCGGTGTTAATGGGCGCGGCAGCTCAAAGTCATAATAGAAGCCATTCTCAATGGTCGGTCCGATGCCAAATTTAGCCTCGGGAAAAAGACATTGTACCGCCTCAGCCATGATATGAGATGCAGAGTGGCGCATCCTTTCCACTTGCTCACCATTTTTTTTGGATTTCATCTCGTACTTTCCATTATAAACTTAGAAATCAAACATGATTTCATCAAAAAATGGGCAGTACTGGACTTGAACCAGTGACCTCTGCGATGTCAACGCAGCGCTCTAACCACTGAGCTAACCGCCCATTTGACGATTTTATCAAACATAGCTAAATAGGGCAAACCTTTGATAATATGGCAGAAATAGAAGATTACTTATCATTGGGTGGCTTAGAAATTAAACATTGATAAAAATACGATGCTTGCTATGGCTATTCTTTACCTCGCAGCCTTACACCACTGGTGACATTGATCTGTATAGTTTGACCACAATTAGGGCAGGTTACTTCTATAACAAGAGGCCTTCCCATCACCCTTTCTATAAGCGATGTTACTATAGAATCTATATTATCCAGCCTCTCATCTAACATATCGAGGCGCTTAATTAACTGCCCTATATCCCGGTCTTGGTTGACCTGTTTGCCTAGCTTAGCTCTATCTTGTGAAGCCAATTTATAGACTCTTCTCTACAACGCCTAATGATTCTAGCTCAGTTTTATCCTCTTTCATCAACTTTTCTATTTGTTCAGAGACAGTGTGTTCCAAATACTTACGGAAAGCTTCCCGTGCTGCTGGTGTTGACCTTACCGTGTCCTTTACCCTCTGCCATTCACTCGAGATCACCTCATTCACCTGCTCAACATTTATAGGCTGCTTTCCCTGCCACAATTCTTCTATCCTATCCAAAACCCTACTTGTCATAGCCCTCTTGATGCGGTCGAAAGAAAGCATCTCCTCCGGACTATATGGTTGCCCTTCTTTTTTTTCCTCTTTCCTTTCAGTCATGGACACTACCTCCGCTTAGATTTATTTAACTTACTATCATAAGCATAGCAGCGCGACTTGTCAAGGAGGTAAAAAGCAGGACTTTAGCAACAAGAAGGGATTACGATAAAAGTGCCAGATACAGAGTAGTAATCCTTAAGATGCCGGATATTTTCAAAGGCCCAATTGTCCCACTTTTGTTGACTACATACACCTATCTACTTCTTCCGGGAAACAGGAGCAAGCCCCTAAATGTCCCTTAACCTTCGTCTCAATTATGTCCCATTTTGGCTGATAATACACAATCACCCCTCGAGTTTGAAGGCCCTATCTATTTGCTCGGCTCTTTTGCTTCGAATTAAACTTCTAACCAAGATATCTTGAATAGTGCAATATATTCGTCTTGGACTAGACTTCAACCGCTACCAATTCTGTGTTTAGCTCACAAGTTGTGCCTTTCGGTTAGCGGTAACGCACATTCCACTTGTTGCACAGAGTCATGACGAAGCTCTTAGTATCCGTGTTTGACTCCGTATACAAATCCGCTAGAAAACCATGCAATAGCTCACCACCTGTCATTCCGTCGACCGGCTGGCTTGGACCAGGTAAATTGATATACACTATCTCCGTCATTAGTTTGTGATACTCTATTGACTGTGGCATGAAATCACCTTCCTTTTGAATATTTTTGGTTCACATTGGCTTAACTTCTTCCCTTA
>CAISEW010000016.1 GCA_903884455.1 uncultured Chloroflexota bacterium
CGGATAATAGTGGCCATCGCTATTGGCTACCCTGACTGGGATTTCCCTGCCAACAAAGTGGAAAGTGGGCGGGAGCTTATTAAAAACGTCACTACCTGGCTCGGTTTCGACTAAGCAGCCATTTCAAAGGTGCGTGGCAATCTCAAATAATTTCTTTGAGATTTTGTAGAAATGTTCGCAGAATAACACTGGCAAGAGAAGCTATTTCCGCCCCAGAACACAACCAATAAAATCTCTTTTCCCGCGGACAAAATCATTTGCCGGCATTTCGCGTTTTCCTTCTAACTGAACCTGGCAAAGCCCTAAAATACCTTGCTTTGTTACCACCCCAACTCCCGGTTGCTCCGCCAGGGCGATTACTTCCCCCATCTCTCCTCCTCTCGCGTCGCCAAGGGGAATAGCTTTATGGATTTTCAGCCGCTTCCCCTGACACCAGGTATAGCAGCTTGGCCAGGGATTGTACGCCCTTACCATCCGCCAGAGCTCGAGCGCAGGAAGATGCCAATCAATCTCGCCATCCTTACTGGTTATCAACTTACTATAAGTAGCCTGCGACTCATCTTGAGCTTGCGGTTTGAGTTCGCCCCCCAGCCATTTAGGCAAGGCCTCCCGCAAAAGTCTGGCTCCAACATCAGCTAGCTTGGAGCTAAGCGAGCCGGTGGTATCCATAAAGGAAATCCCCACTTTTTTCTGGGCTAAAATCGGCCCGGTATCCAATCCAGCGTCCATTAACATCATGGTGACCCCGGTAAGTTCATCTCCACAGAGAATGGTATTAGCGACCGGCGACGGACCTCGGTGCCGCGGCAATAATGAAGGATGAACATTAAGACAGGCAAATTTGGGCAAGGAAAGCACTTCTGGGGGAAGAATAAAACCGAAGGCTGCTACAATTACGAGCTCGGGCTGAAAGCTGGACAACTTCTCCCCCACCTCGCTTGATTCAAAAGTCTCGGGCTGCACAACTGGTATTTGCCGCTCCAGTGCTAGCTTTTTCACCGGAGGGAAAACAACTGGGCGCCCCCTGCCAGCCGGCTTATCGGGCTGAGTATACACAGCAAGCACCTGGTAAGAACTCCGGAGCAAGGACTCCAATATAGTCACAGCAAACTGCGGAGTGCCCATAAAAACGGTGCGCGCTTTCATCGCAAACCTATTTTTAATTAATTTTTTAATTATGTCAAACATTGCCTAGCGAAGGTTGGAGAAAACTTGATATTCTATAACTAGTAACTAGTAAGCTCTTAAATTCTTAATCGCTCCTTAATACTCCTTTAAGCTATCTTTGTGGCTGAGTATTGTTGGGAATGGGGATATATTGGAACCAGCAAAAGAGATTTGGCAGAGTGCCCTCGGCAAGCTGCAAATTCAGGTTAGCAAGGCAAATTATACAACCTGGCTTAGCGATAGCCAGGGGCTAAGCTGCCACGATAATATATTTGTCGTCGGTGTCCCTAACGTTTTTGTCGCCGAATGGCTATCCAAGCGCCTTTATCCTCTGGTAAGGAAGACCTTAGTTGATATTATAGGTAAGGATATCGACGTCCGGTTTGAGATCCACAATCGTGAACAACTATCAGCTAGCCCTTTGGCTACTCAAACCGATGGCGGGACAAGCAGCAAAGCCACGCAGTATAGATTCAATCCAAAGTATACCTTTGATAACTTCGTTGTCAGCGATTCTAACCGCTTAGCTTATGCTTCCGCTGTAGAAGTAGCTGAAAATCCAGGAAGTAGTTATAACCCTCTTTTCATTCACAGCAGCACAGGGCAAGGTAAGACTCACTTACTGCATGCTATCGGGCATTTAACGACAAACAATGGGCTGCAGGCAGCCTATATTACCGCGGAACAATTCGCCAATGAATTTGTATTAGCTGTGAGAGAAAACCAAGTTGACAAGTTCCGCAGCAAATTCAGAAATATCCATATCTTTCTATTCGACGATGTTCATTTCCTGATCAACAAGAAACAAACCTTACAATGTTTCTTCCACACCTTCAACGAGCTCTACAGTAATAACCGCCAAATTGTCATCACCGCTGACTGTTCTCCCCAAGACATGCGTCCACTTAGCAACAAGGTGAAATCACGCCTTGAAGGGGGGCTTGTTGTTGATTTACAACCACCCGACTTTGAAACACGCCTGAATATCTTACGGGTTAAAGCAGACACAATGATGACCTCAGAACTCGAAGGGGTGCTGCATATTGTCGCGGAGAAAGTATGCGAGAATGTCCGCCAGCTTGAAGGTGCTTTGGTATATCTCACTGCCCAGGCTAAATTAAGTGGAACCAAGATCACTCCCGAAACAATCAACAAGTTATTAACAAGCATGACCTGTAAACAAGACATAAAGCTGCTCTTACGGACGGTAGCGGACTATTTCAACCTTTCGGCAGAAGAGCTAATTAACAAGAAAAGAGATAGAAAAACCACTCTGGCACGACATGTGGCTATCTATCTCATGCGTGAAGGATACAACTGCACTCTAACTGAAATCGGCAAAGAATTAGGTGGCAGAAATCATGCCACAATTCTTCATGGCTACGAAAAAATAGCTAACGAATTGAGTATTAATCCTACTCTTTCTAACCAAATTGCGGAAATTAAAGAGCAACTTAATTCACAGAAAGGTTATAGAGCGGCATACCAAACTGTGCAGAAGCACTAATAATTTGTGGATAAATTGTTGCTTATCCTGCCCCCACTGCCCTCTGAACTCTGATCTTTCTCACTCTTTACCCATCTCGCAACAATATCGCTTATAATAATTAGTACTTATCTATTAATATAATAAAGTGTATATTAGATTATTAACTTATGATATATAAGAGAGAAATTATGATTGGGGGTGGATGTGGCGGGGATGGGTGTGTCAGCTTTCGGAAGGAGAAGTATGTTCCTTTTGGTGGGCCGGATGGTGGGGATGGTGGAGATGGGGGGAATGTGATTGTTGTGACTAATCCCAACTTAGTTGACCTGAGCTTGATGGGATGGCAGAAGGAGTTTGTAGCTGAAAACGGCCGCCGAGGAGGTAGTGGGCGGAAGCGCGGCAAGACAGGGAAGGATTTAGCTATTTCAGTGCCCGTGGGGGCAATGGTTTTCACTAAAGCTAAGTCGGGGGGAGAGATACTTTTGGCTGACTTGAGGACTCCCGGGCAAAAGGTTTTGGTGGCTAAGGGAGGTCGGGGAGGACTGGGCAATGCTCGTTTTGCTACAGCGGTAAATCAAGCTCCTGAGATTGCTAGCAAGGGTGCACCAGGAGAAGAGCGGTATATTATCCTCGAGGTAAAACTCATTACCGATATCTGTATTGTTGGTCATCCAAACTCGGGGAAATCCACTTTATTATCTGCGATATCGAGAGCCAAACCCGAAATTGCCGATTACCCCTTTACCACCCGCCAGCCAATTTTAGGAGTTATGCCAGACGACAGGAGAGACTTCATTGTTGCCGAGATTCCTGGCCTTGTTGAAGGTGCTCATCTTGGCAAAGGATTGGGGGATGAGTTTTTGCGCCATGCGGAAAGAACCAAGCTGCTGGTTTATTTATTGGATGGCAGTTCGCCGACCGTTATCGATGACCTCAGTACATTGGATAAAGAGATAGCCTTATATAAAGGCTTATCACACAAGCCAAAAATCGTGGTGGTAAATAAGATAGATTTGCCTGAGGTTCAAGCTCGTTTGCCTGAAGTGAAGCAGTGCTTTGCCAAGCTTGGGGTGCCTGTCTTTTACATCTCTGCAGTGAGCGGTCAAGCTGTGTTAGAATTGATGAGGAAAGCTATGGAAATGGTGGACCAGGCGAGCCGGGATGAGGAAATAGTTTCGCCGGCACAAATAGCGATATTTCGTCCCAAACCGAGAAAATAAAGAAGTGAATATAGGCGTTCTTGGTGGTACATTTGACCCTATCCATATGGGTCACCTTGTTGTCGCTGAGGAAGCAAGAATAAAATTTGGATTGCGGGAAGTTCTTTTCGTGCCTGCTGGACAGCCCTGGCTTAAGCTAGGCCGTAATATTACCCTGGCAGTCCACAGGGTAGAGATGGTGCGCCGTGCTATAGCTAACAACCCTCAGTTTAAGCTTTGTACTCTCGAAGTAGAGCGCCCCGGTCCTTCTTACACCGTGGATACCCTGACGATGCTACGAAAGCAGCTAGGCAGTGAAGCAAGTTTTTTCTTCATCTTTGGGCGTGATACCTTAGCCGAGTTGCCTTTGTGGAAAGAACCGGAGAAATTAGTTCACTTATGCAGGCTGGTGGTTGCCCCGAGATTAGGCTCAAAAGATTTGAAGCACTTAGAAACAGCAATACCCGGGCTGCTGGACAAAGTTATTCAGCTTGATATGCCTGTAATCGGGATTAGCTCCTCAGGAATTCGCCAGCGTATAGCGCAAGGGCTGCCCATTCGTTACTTGGTGCCCGCTGAGGTAGAAAAATATATAACAGAACAAAAGATATATCCGACATCTGCGAGATAACTAACGACCAAGTTCACTCACCGCACGGCGTTAGTTCGGATGTGCCATTAGCGAGATTCTCTAGCGAATTCTCCCCATATCACGCACCCCCCCCTCGGGGCCGGGGAAGCCCAACGGCTAAATATCGAGGTTTCTGACGCTTTGAGCATGGGCCTGGATGAATCTTTTGCGAGGCAAAACTTCGTCGCCCATTAGCATACGAAAAGCCTGGTCTGCGGCTATGGCATCCACTACCTCTACTTTGAGCAGGGTTCTGTTAGCGGGGTTCATGGTTGTCTCCCACAATTGTACGGGAGTCATCTCCCCCAGCCCTTTGTATCTCTGAATCTCTATTTTGTCTTGTTTCAGCTCCTTAATTCGTTTCTCCTTTTCCTGTTCAGAGTAAAGCCAGGACTCCTGTTTACCGGACTTGATGCGGTAAAGGGGTGGTTGGGCAATGTAGAGATAGCCCTGGTTAATTAACTCTGTCATATGGCGGTAAAAGAAGGTGAGGAGCAAAGTACGAATATGTGAGCCATCAACATCGGCATCGGTCATGATGATTATTCTGTGGTAGCGAAGTTTAGAGCTATCAAATAGTTCGTCAGCACTGGCTTTTAACGCTGTGACAATGGCCCTTAGCTCTTCATGTTCCAGAATCTTATCTTTGGGAGCTTTCTCTACGTTGAGTATCTTGCCTCTCAGAGGGAGAATGGCTTGAAAGCGGCGGTCTCGCCCTTGTTTAGCTGAGCCACCGGCTGAATCACCTTCAACCAGGTAAATCTCGCATTTTGCGGGCTCTTTCTCGGAACAATCGGCTAGCTTCCCGGGCAGAGTTGATGTTTCGAATCCAGTCCTCTTTAAAACAAGGTCGCGAGCTTTGCGCGCCGCCTCTCTAGCTTTGGCGGAGATGAGGCACTTCTCTATAATGGCCTTGGCCTCGTTGGGGTGTTGCTCGAGGTAGAGGGACAGGCTATTTGCTACGGCAGATTCAACCTGACTTTTTACTTCGGGATTTCCCAACCTTGCCTTGGTTTGTCCCTCAAATTGGGGCTGGGGTAGCTTTACACTGATGATGGCCACTGCCCCTTCGCGCACATCCTCCCCGGTTAAGTTGGGGTCAGTATCCTTTAAAATTTTCGTATTCCGGGCATAATCGTTGAAAACTCGGGTTAATGCTGAGCGGAAGCCGGTAAGGTGGCTGCCTCCGTCTCTAGTATTGACACAGTTAGCGAAGGAGATAGTGGATTCGGTGAAGCTATCGTTATATTGTAGAGCTGCTTCTATTACGGTGCTATCTATCATGGTTGAGATATAAATAGGGTAAGGGTGAATAACCGCTCTATTTCTATTGAGTCGGCGAATGAAACTAGCTATTCCCCCATCGAAGTAGAACGCTTTCTCTTGATCGGCTCTCTCGTCTTTAAAAACTATTTCTACCCCTTTATTCAGGTAAGCCAGTTCCCTTAATCGCTGGCAGGCCAGGTCGAAATCGTAGTCAATGCCCTCGAAGATTTCCTTATCAGCGAGGAAGGAAATTGAAGTACCTGTGTCCTGGGCGTCGCCGACAATTTCTATGTCGCCTTGGGGAACTCCTCGGTGATATTCTTGGCAGTAGATTTTTCCTTGGCGTTTAACCTCAGCTTTAAGCCAGGAAGATAAGGCATTTACTACCGAAGCACCAACGCCGTGAAGACCACTGGATACACCATAGACATGATTGCTAAACTTGGCTCCAGCGTGCAGGCGAGTCAAGACTGCTTCCAAGGCTGTGATATCTTGTCCCGGGATAGTTTCCGTAGGGATACCTCGTCCATTATCAATTACAGTGACGCTATTATCCTGATGGATTGTTATTTCAATTCGGTCACAGCAGCCGGCCATGGCTTCGTCTATGCTGTTATACACTATCTCGTAGAGGATTTGGTGTAATCCGTGTCGATCGGTGCCGCCAATATACATTCCCGGTCGTAAGCGTACGGCCTTGATTTCATCTAAAATCTGGATATCTTTGGCGGTATATTCCGAGCTTGCGTGGTTATTTATGTCATTTTGAGGCATAGGTAATTTATTCCCGAGTACATTTGCTGAAGTGCGAGATTAGACTAAGAGAGGAAAAATTTAGGCTTCCCTCAGAGGTCAATAGCATAGTATATTATATCATATTTTGAGCTGTTTAAGAATTCTGGCTATTTCAGTTAACGGAATGGTTTTCTGTTCTCCGCTTCTCATGTCCCGCAACATCACATTTCGCTTGCTAATCTCCTGTTCGCCGAGGATAAGGGCGTAGGCAATGCCTAAGGAATTAGCTTGTCTCATCTGCCCTTTCAGGCTCTTATCACCTGTAGCCATGATAACAGCAATGCCAGCTTTACGTAGCTCCGAGGCAATCTTCATCGCCTCAATCTTGGCTTCTTCTTCCAAGTAGGCGATGAAAGCATCAGGCTTGGGCAATGCCGGAATATCTAATTTCTGTTTCTTTAGATTCAATATTATTCTTTCCAGCCCGGCCGCAAAGCCCACCGCAGGAGTTGGTTTTCCTCCTAATTCCTCGATGAGGTTATCATAGCGACCACCTCCGCCAAGCGTGCTTTGACCTCCTTTATCTCGAGGTTCAACCTCGAACACTGTTCTGGTGTAATAATCCAGGCCGCGGACCAATCTAGGATTCAATTGAAAGCGGATGCTCATTGCCCCTAAATATTTTTGAACGCTTTGGAAGTGGAGTTGGCATTCAGGGCATAGATAATCTGCAATTTTCGGTGCGGTTTTAGCTATCTCCTGGCAAGAGGGTTTCTTGCAATCAAGCAAGCGTAGCGGGTTCTTGACCAGCCTGGCTTTGCAGTCAGGGCAAAGATGGTCTGTATAACCTGCATAGTGCTGCCTCAGTACTTCTAAATAGCCGGGGCGGCAAAGCTTACAGCCAATGCTATTGAGTTGAATAGTAAATCGAGAGAGCCCTAGCGAATAAAAGAATTGTCGGGCCATTTCAATTACTTCGGCATCGAGGGCGGGGTCGGCCTCCCCTAAAGCCTCAAAGCCAAATTGGTGATGCTGACGGTACCTCCCAGATTGGGGGCGCTCATACCTAAAGGCCGGTCCAATGTAATAAAGCTTCACAGGTTGAGGTAAGTTAAATAATCCATGCTCCAGGTAAGCTCGGCAAACTGGCGCTGTTCCTTCTGCCCTTAAAGCCAATTCTTGTCCACTTTTATCTTCGAAGATATACATCTCCTTGTCGACGATATCTGTCCCGCCGGCCACAGTTTTAGTGAAAATCTGGGCATCTTCGAATACCGGCGTGCTCAATGGTTGGTAACCATAGAGCTGGCATAAAGAAGTAGCTTTTTCCTCTACGTATTTCCAGTAGGCATGCTCTTGTGGCAGGATGTCGAATGTTCCCCGAGGTGCTTTATGCAAAGGAATCCTCCTTGTCCATCTTTTAGTTTACCATATTTACTGATTTGCGTTACTTTTGCTCTTGCAGTATTATGAACTAGATGGAAGGTAATGCACTTATAGAAAAGGCTAGCACCTACCTGCCTGATGATAAGGTAGCTATAGTTAAAGCAGCTTACGAATTTGCTGCGCGAGCTCATCAGGGGCAAGTGCGTAAAACAGGAGGACCTTATTTAGAACATCCTGTAAATACAGCTATGATTTTGGCTGAGCTGCACCTTGATGCTGAAACCTTAGCTGCTGCCTTGTTGCACGATGTCCCCGAGGATTGCGGTGTCTCATTAGACGAGATCGAGGCCAACTTTGGTTTACAAGTAGTTAAACTTGTTGATGGAGTTACGAAGCTGAACAAGCTTGAAAATCGAGCTCGAACGGGAGAAACAAAATCGAAGGTTCAGGCGGAAAACTTACGCAAAATGCTCCTGGCTACGGCTGAAGACCTAAGGGTGGTTCTTATCAAATTGGCAGACAGGTTACATAACATGCGTACACTAGGTGCTTTACCCGTAGAGAAACGGCATGCTATCGCTCAAGAGACCCTGGAGATATATGCTCCCTTGGCGCACCGTTTAGGTTATAGGGAGGCAAAATGGCAATTAGAGGATTTAGCTTTTCGCTATCTGAAGCCACGTGTGTACCATCGGATTGCTCATTTAGTGGCTGGAAAGCGAGCCGAGAGGGAAGGCTTCATAACCGAGGTTAGTCAGAAGCTAAGCCAGGAATTAGATAAGGCCGGCATAAAAGCCAAGGTTTATGGCCGACCAAAACATATTTACAGCATTTATCAAAAGATGGGCAAGTATGATGCGCAGGGTAAGAATTTTGGGGATATCCATGACCTTTTTGCCTTACGTTTGTTAGTGGACTCGGTTTCAGATTGTTATAAAGCATTAGGTGTAATTCATAATTTCTGGCGTCCTACACCTGAAGAGTTCAACGATTTTATTGCTAATCCCAAGGATAATGGCTATCAAGCTTTGCATACTACGGTAATGTGTCAGGGTACAACACCGCTAGAAATACAAATTCGAACCCATGATATGCATCGGGTCAACGAATATGGAGTGGCTGCTCACTGGCTCTATAAAGAAGGGAAAGCGGGTGGGCAATTTAAAGATGAAATAGCTTGGCTGCGGCAGCTTGGTGATGGGAGGGAGGAGCTTGTTAGTGAAGAATTTTTGGAATCTATTAAAACCGATGTTCTTGTAGATCGAGTGTTTGTCTATACTCCTAAGGGGGAGATAAAAGAGTTGCCCAGGGGCGCTACTCCTCTAGATTTCGCCTTTCGAATTCATACGGACTTAGGCTATAGATGTATTGGAGCGAAAGTGAATGGCAGGCTTGAACCCTTAAGTTATGCTCTTAAGAATGGCGATGTAGTGGAGATTATGGCCAGCAAAGCAGATAAAGGCCCGAGTCTGGACTGGCTTAATCCCGAGCTGGGCTATGTTAAGACGTCTCACGCGCGAAACAAGGTTCGGCAATGGTTTGCAAAGCAGGAACGAAATCAATGTATTGAAACTGGCAAGCAAATTTGGGATAGGGAGCTTAAGAGGTTAGGCATCGGTTTGCCCGGTGTTGACAAGGTAGCGCGTCTGCTTGACTATAACGACGCAGATGACCTTTATGCCGCCTTGGGCAATGGCAGCATCAATTCTTCTCAGATAATGCTTAAATTAAGCGGAGAGTTGGAGCCAACTGAAGAAGGGGTTGAAGTTCTGCCTCCGCGGAAGATCAGCCCTGTAAGTATTAACGTATTGGGCGTGGGGGACTTACTTACTCGTTTGGCTAATTGTTGTCATCCCTTGCCTGGGGATAAGATTATTGGGTATATTACTCAAGGCCGGGGTATCACTGTGCACCGGAGGGATTGCCCTAATATTATCCATGAAGAAGAGAAAGAAAGGTTGATCAAGGTAGAGTGGGGTGATGTGGCGCAGGTTTACCCCGTGGCGCTTCAGGTTGATGCTTGGGATAGAGTTGGCCTTGTTCGGGATATTAGTGCTATTATAGCCGAGGAGGGGATAAACCTTAGCGAGGTAAGCATGAGCAATCACCGTGATGATAGTGTCACACTGCATCTTGCCTTAGAGGTGAAAAGTGCGGCTCAGTTGAGCAAAATAATGTCTAGAATTTATTCAGTATGGAATGTAATAGGTGTAACAAGAAAGGGGGAAATAAGTGTCAGCTAGTAAACAAGAGAACACTGGTCAGCAAGGGAACACTGGTAAGCAAGGGAACGCTACTAAGCAAGGGAACAAAGTAGCCAGGACGGCAGAGAGAAAGCGGTTACGGAATCGCTTGGTGCGCCGTAGTGTTAAGACATGTATGGGTAAAGCAAAAAGTTCAGTTGATGCCGGGGAAGAATCGGCGTCTCAGAAAACAATGCTGGCTATAAGTAGTGTAGATAAAGCAGTGAGCAAAGGGATTATTCATAGAAATAAAGGCGCCAGACTTAAGTCTCGCTTAATGAAGAAGCTAAATAAGAAATAGTCAACTGGTAACCGATGGCTATTAAGTCTCTTTCGCCAAAGCAGGAACGAATTATCAATTTTGTCACCGAATTTTTGAGTGATAAAGGTTACCCTCCTACTATTAGAGATATTGCTGCTGGATGTGGGATAAGTTCTACCTCGGTGGTAGCTTATAACCTGAACAAATTAGAACAAGCAGGATATATTCGCCGACACAGTGACATATCTCGGGGAATTAAGTTTTTGGCTCCACAGAAAAAAGGAGGGAAACTTGTTTATATTCCCATAGTGGGGGTAATAGCTGCCGGTGAGCCTATTCCTGTGCCTGACACAGGCAATATTGCTCCCAATGAAGGTTTGGAAGTCAGTAAGGAGTTAGTTCGCGGTAAGCAAGATATTTATGCCCTTCGAGTGAAAGGCGACTCCATGCTGGATGCTTTGATAGGAGACGGGGACATAGTTTTAATGGACTATGTGGGTAGTGCTGAGAATGGCGATATGGTGGCGGTCTGGCTTAAGGAAGAACAAGAGGTCACACTTAAGAGGTTTTTCGCTGAGCCAAATCGCATCCGCCTGGAGCCGGCCAATAGGCACATGAAACCCATTTATACTACTCCAGATAATGTCGAGATTCAGGGGAAGGTGGTGGCTGTGATACGGCGTATATCGTAAGTTATGAAATGTAAAAAGCAAGAATAAAAATGCAAAATGACAAAGGAAAATTTTAAAATAAGTCCAGCCTTTTAGGCTTTTTAATTTTAGACTTTAGATTTTTGGTTTAATGCGATGTTGTCCCAATTCCAAGCGATAGGGCAAGCTCTCTTCACCCAAGGATTGGTTTCTCCTCAGGGAGGTAATCTCAGCGTCAAGCTTGGGGAACATCTAGTTATTACCCATCGGGGCAGCGCTTTGGGCTCCATTCAGGAAGGGGATTTGGTAGAGACGGGGATAAGTAAAAACAATCGGGCTACGCCCTTAGCTTCAACGGAGCTGGAGGTGCATCGCTGTATCTATAAGAATACCCCGGCATTAGCAGTGGTCCACGCTCATCCGCCTTACGCTGTTGCCTTGTCCTTCACGGAAAAGGAGATTGTGCCCCCCGATGTAGAAGGACAGGCTTTGTTGTCTAAGGTGCCCATCTTATGTACAGGAATGGAGTGGAAGCCGGGAGAACTGGCCGATGAGATAGCCAGGCTGATGGGAGAATACAGAGTGGTTTTAGTGCGCGGGCATGGAACTTTTGCTGCCAGCCAGTTGTTAGAGGAAGCCTATTACTATACTGTTGTCTTGGAGCAAAGTTGTCGCCTCCTCTACCTGCTTAAGGCTTTACAGATAGATCCCGGGATAATTCCCGTTTGAGAAATCCGGTTAGGCCGTTACGACTTTAGGGGAAACCAGGTAATACCAATCAGTGTATTTGGGATTTTTCCCCAGCATCACTTTGGCGAAGAGCTTTTGTAATTTGGCGGTCATTTTGCCAATCTCGCCCGTGCCTATCGGGCGATGATCGATTTCCAATATGGGGGCTATGTTGGCGGCCGTCCCGGTAAAGAAGCATTCTTCAGCTAGATAAAGTTCACTTCTGTCAACTTGCCTCTCAATAGTATCTATGCCTAACTCATTTTTAGCTAATTTCATGACCGTGTCCCTGGTGATGCCCATGAGGATGTTATCGGATGAAGGAGGAGTTATCAGTTTTCCTCCTAAAATGAGGAAGATATTCTCACCACTACCTTCGGAGACATGCCCATCCTGAGTTAGCAATATTGCTTCATCAAAGCCATTTTCCCAGGCTTCGGTT
Source organism: uncultured Chloroflexota bacterium (assembly GCA_903884455.1). Taxonomy (GTDB): domain Bacteria; phylum Chloroflexota; class Dehalococcoidia; order GIF9; family AB-539-J10; genus RBG-13-51-36. The sequence goes on from CAISEW010000016.1 coordinate 12,200, forward strand.
TTAGCCAGAGCGCTGTTTACATAGATGCCACAAATCTTGCCCCGCGGTGGAATCATGGTATCATCCACGCGACGCCATGACGAGACGCAGCTGCGGACACCATTTTCTGCATCAAGGTAAGGAGGGAGTGTGGTCACGACAATAAGGAAATCATCCTCCAGGTTGTGAAGGCGGACTCCCACACTTTCGGAACTTTTATAGGCCAGAGGACGGATATATACGTCTTCCTGGTAGCCACTTCTTTCCACAAGCTCCCCGGTCAATTGGCAAAGTTTGTCAACGGAGTAAGGGAGATTGATTTTTAAGATGCGGCAGCCGCCAAGCATGCGTTTATAGTGGTCTTGAATTCTAAAAAGACAAAATCTTTTCTGCTCGCTGTCCCAGTTACCGCGGATGCCCTCGAAGCAAGCGGTGCCGTAGTGGAGGGCATGGGTCAGGACTCCGATTTTGGCTTCGGATAGTGGCATAAATTGCTTGTGGAAAAAGGCATAATCCGGCATGTTATTCCTTCCTATTATAGGTACAGATAGCAATTATACTTCGTATTATAAGTCAAGACAAGCCTTCCCCGCCATTCTGAGCCACCTCGCAAAATGCAAACAGTAAAAATGAAAATGCAAAATGACAGAGCAAAGGTTAAAAATTTTGCGTTTTGATTTGTCATTTTTATTTTTGACCTTTAATTTTTGACTTTCGCTTGGGATTTAGGATTTCCTATTCTCCTAGCTGCTTTCAGAAAAAATGTCGTCGCCTGTTTTTATCGCCGATGGGCCGTATTTCTTACGAATTTTGTCTACGGCTTGATCTAAGTGCCCAAACTTTGCGACCCTGGAATCAAACATCGGGAGTTGTTTCTCCTCGCCGACCAGGCTTGATATTCGAATACCGATGAGGCGTATTGGTTTTTCCTGTTTTGCCAGAGTTTTACTCAGAGCAACTGCTGGGCTGTGGCAAAGATAACCTGAGTAACGTCGCTGGCTTCTTGTAAGGTGATCTGGCGGGTGATTGTCTTAAAGTCGGCATACCTCAGTCTTATAGCTACACATTTTGCTCTTTTATGTTGGCTGCGCAACTCCTGGCAGACCTCCTGGCATAAATTGTGCAGATTAGACTCCAGAAAATTACGGTCCAGGGTATCGCGGGCAAAAGTAAGCTGCTGACTGATGGATTTAGCTTCGCCCGGCGCCTCCACTTCTCGGTCATCTATCCCCCTGGCATAGCTATGAATCACTGCTCCAATTGCTCCGAATCGTCTTGTTATCGTGTCTAAAGGCAGCGAGGCTAATTCTCCTATTGTCGTTATTCCCATCTCTTTTAAAGACTGCTCTGTTTTTTCGCCCACTCCGGGTAATCTGGATACGGGCAGTGGATTGAGGAAGGCCTGTTCCTTTCCCGGGGCTATCTCCAGCAGCCCATCGGGCTTACAAAGGGCTGAAGCAATTTTGGCCACCACCTTACATGTACCTATGCCCACGGAAGCTGTGATCTTGAGCTCCTTATTTATTCTTTCTTTTATCGCCCGCGCCAGTTGATGGGGAGAACCATAAGGTTCTTCACATCCAGTGACATCAAGATAGGCTTCGTCAAACCCTAAAGGTTCGATGTCAGGGGAGAAATCGGCAAGGATTTTCATAAACCTGGATGAAGCATCTCTATAACGAGAGAAGTTAGCCCGTATCAAAATTGCCTGGGGGCAAAGGCGGCGTGCCTTGGATAGCGGCATGCCGGCGTGGATACCAAAAGGTCGCGCTTCATAGGAAGCCGAGGCGACTACGCCGCGGCGCTCAGGGTCTCCGCCCACGATTACCGGCTTTCCCTTCAGCTCCGGGTTAAGCGCCTGCTCCACAGAAACGAAGAAGGCGTCTAGGTCAATATGGAAGATACAGCGAGCCATGAAACAGTATATAAACTAGCACACAGAGCTGATAAAGCCAACTTTTCATCGGATTGTGTAGTTGGACTTAGAAAGTTCACTCGTGTGCTATAATACTTTTGAAAACGGATAAGACGAGGGACTGAGGTAGCCTAGGCGACTGAATCGTTACATGTGTTGGCCATTTAGACTTGTTAAGTGTTAACGCACATCAAATTTGTTAACAAGAATGCGCTGAAGGACGGGCGAAATGAGACCAATTCGATTTGTCCAGATAGGATGGGCGAATAACACCGTCATTCATAACTTGGCCCTTAATCTAAACTACATACAATCGGAGTTCTTGTTCAAATTCAATGATGATGTAGTTCAATACCCTGAAGACATTAGTTTATCAAACCCTGTTTCGACGGGGCGGCTTGAATCGCTGGCGTTGAAGTATTGTAGCGACAAATATCCCGATGAGTACCCAGTAGCTATCTGTGATTGTCCTCTAGAGGACGAACTATCTACCTCGTTTGATAACAGAGTGGCTCTGATTTCTACATATGGTTGGACAGAGTTATTCTCCCCGTATTCAACGCAGGATTGTTTAGCATTCTTCTTGGTTGATATATTATTGAGTTTCTATGTTTCGATGCCAGTCCACTATGAGACAAGAGGTTGTCCAATGGACTATTGTGAGCACAAAGAAGACGTGAAGATTGGCCTCGCTAAAAGCGACTTCTGCTCAGAATGTCGGCTTCTTATTCTCCGCGCCATTGCTCGTGGACAGATCACTATTCAGCAGACAGCTTCAGTTCACAAGGTCTTAGACTCTGTTGCCAAAAGAAGGATCTGTTTCGTGCTAATGCCTTTTAGAGAGGAATTCAGCCAAATTTATTTGAACCATGTCAAGCCAACCTTCGTTAGCAATGGTTGGGAATGCAGAAGAGCCGATGAAATATACGAGGCTAGAGAGGTTATGAATATTATTTGCGAGCAAATCATTAGATCAGACCTTATCATTGCAGAGATAACTGGAAGAAATGCGAATGTGTTCTATGAGCTGGGCTATGCGCACGCACTAGGCAAAAATACCGTTCTCATTACACAAGACATAAAAGATGTCCCTTTTGACTTGCGGCATAGGCAACTCGTTGAATACTCTGACACCCCGGAAGGCCTCCAGAAGCTATCCACGTCTCTAACGAAATACTTACAAACGTAGTAATTGGACGACGAGATCATGAAACAGCATATAAACTAGCACACAGAGTTGCTAAAGCCAACCCTTGGTTGGATTACTATCCAACTTTTCATCAGATTGTGTGATGCACCAAATCGCCGTTGCACATTCCTGACTATTGTGCAACGGCACTTAGTGGAGAGACAGACCCCCTTCGACTGGAGTCTCCACCGCAAAGTTTACTTCCGTCAGAAATCGAGGGCACAATAAATTCACCAGAATATTTCTTCTCAATACTATCTCTTGTGGAACAGCTTTTTGAGGAGTTTGTTTATATCAATGCCTAAACCAAAAAAGTTAGGCTGCAGTAAAACAATATCATTGGCTTTCTTGAGCAAAGTATCGGGAGTGTCAGAATCGCTCTTCAGTTTATTGAGTATACCAAGGACTTCTTCTTCGGTTCTACTGTCTGCTTGAATAGTGCCAAGAAGATCCTTGACATTGTAGCGCTTAATGGAGCCATCAGGGATATAGGTCTTTTCTCCAAGTTCTTCTAACCTAACCAAATGTTCATAACTCACTGTGACCGAAGGCTGGTCAGGCATCGGGACTTTCTCGATAGCCTGTATCTTCTCGAAACTGTTGTTTATCGAAAAAAGGACATATCGAATCACTGCGAAGTAGTCCCTCTTACGGGGGCCTAGAACATTGACATATACTCTTTTATCTCTTTCGTCGGCTTCCACCATTGCTGTACATGTGAAGGCCGGATCTTCAAGGACAACGCCAGTTCGCCAGCGCAGGTCCCCCTTTATATCACGATGCATTTTGACAATAAAACGTGGTATAACAGATTTGGGAAGGAAATCATATTCAATAAAGAACTTGAGAGAAACGGCGTAGTCAAAGTCTATTACTGGTTTTTGTATATCAAGTAGTTGTGGAACAAGTACACGCGATGAGTCAATCTCATAACAGAGCTCGAATTTCTTCATCAGATTGATTATATAAGGAAATCTATCTTGCGGGTAAGATCGGTCATTAGCACTAATTGGTTTTAGTATCTGGCTTAGTGAACCCAAATATAACATACCCTTCGATTCCGACAGTTCCTTGGAATTGATTATTCTATAGACGGCTTCTGTAATCCACTTGGGCTCCAATACATGAGTATCGAAAAGGTCTAAATCTTTGAAATGTAGAACTACTCCCAGGTCATTAAGGAATTCGATAAGAGCTTCTTGGCTGTCAACGTTGTGGACGCCGAATTTGGTGCATATGTAACTATATTCATCATAGCTGATGAAATCGTCTTTCATTTCCTCAAGATAAGTCTTAACATCGAACCAACTCTTTGGCCACGTGGTTTTGAGCATTTCGGATTGCAAAAGCTCTTGTCTAAGTGAACTAGAAAATTCTTCTAGCCCTTTGCTCTCTGAACATGATAAAGGGAAAAAACCCTTGATGCTTCTGTATTTATCTCTGAGAAATAATCGGTTCACATCATAAGATGGGTGTACGTCCATTTTGTTCAATACTACAAGAATTGGCGAATTACCACCAAAACTCTCAATGTGTTTCAGCCAATACTCAGCATCTTCTTCCTTACGCCCATCAAGGACAAGAATATAAAGACTACGCTTGGACAGGAAGAATTGGTGAATAGCATGCATGATTTGTTGACCACCGAAATCCCAAAAATGGACATGCATAGCAATTCCAGATTCGTTTACTTTCCAATCCTGAATGTTTATACCATGAGTCTGGGGTTCGCCAAGATTGAAGGGTTCTCCAAGCAGTCGCTTCATAAGAGAAGTCTTGCCTGAACCACCATCTCCAACAAAAAGGACTTTCAATTCAGAAAGTGGTATTCTTGTCTCCTTTTTTAACGAATCGTAATATGCTCTTATCGCTTTTATACCCTGTGCTGCTATCTCAATTGGCGGCTCTACAAGGGGATTGTTACCTATAGTTATTTGGGTCAATCTATTTAGCTCGCTTATTTCGGGAGGCAGCACAGTTAATTGATTACTCGCGAGATAAAGCAACCTCAGTTTACTAAGACGAATTATGTCGCGAGGCAGTTCGGTCAGTTTATTATTGGATAGAAAAAGGCGAGTCAATTCGGTAAGTTGTAATATCTCTGGAGGAAATGAAGCTATGTTATTGTTTCTGAGGTCAAGTTGGGAGAGGGCGGATAAATTTGCCATTTCAGGTGGCAAAGCTGTTAAATTATTTTGTGATAAAAAAAGTTGTCCTAAGTTAGTAAGCCGGAATATTTCAGGGGGTAACGAAGTCAAGTTATTGTTAGAGAAGCCGAGCTGGGTTAACTGCCTCAGTTGGACTATTTCAGCGGGTAGTTTAGTCAAATTGTTACCATAGAGACTTAGCTGGTTCAGGTTAACAAGCTTACCAATTTCAGGAGGCAGTGCAGTCAACTGATTATTTCTGAGGTTTAGCTGAGTCAGGTTGGTGAGTTCGCCAATTTCAGGGGGCAGCGCAGTCAGTTGATTGTTTCTAAGGTTTAACTGTGTCAGATTGATGAGATGACCAATTTCTGGGACCAGATTGACTAGATTATTGCTTTTAAGATCAAGGAATTGCATATGGTCAAGTTGACCTATCTCTCGTGGAAGAGTAGTCAGGCTATTACCGGAGAGGTTAAGATAATCCAGATTTGTGACATGGCCTATTTCTCTGGGGAGACTAGTGAGATTATTTCCAGTGAGGTTAAGCTGAGTTAGGTTGGTCAATTGAGCGATTTCCACCGGAAGATTAGTCAACTTATTGCCGGAAAGGTCAAGCACAGTCAAGTTATCAAGCTGACACACCTCTCGCGGCAAGGTAGTCAGTCCATTAGCTGAGAGGTTAAGCTCAGTTAGCCTTTTGAATTGACCTATCTCCATTGGAAGGGTGGTTAGCTTATTGTCGGATAGATCAAGCTGAGTTAGGTTGGTCAACCGACCTATTTCATGTGGAAGAGTAGCCAGTTTGTTCCGGGACAGGTTAAGTTGGGTCAGGTTGACAAGCTGACCTATTTCTCGACGAAGATAAGGCAAATTATTGCCAGACAGGTCAAGCTGAGTTAAGTTGGTCAACTGAGCTATCTCTCGCGGAAGAGTAGAGAGTTCACTTCTGCGAAAGATTAGCCGCGACGATCCTTTCTGCACGGCCTGATTTATTGCTTCAAGTAAGGTTTTATTGGCTGACTTTTCTTCCATATACATTTCTGCCCAAAAGCATTATGCTTTGTAATATTATAGATTCTATACGAATGAAAGCTGAAAGTAAAAACTGGAAGGGTGGAATGAAATATAGTTCTACCTAATGATAATTTTGTTTCAGCTTGTGAAGGCAAATCGAAGTCGAGGGGACTCGAACCATCACCTAACTATACAAACCATCGCAGAGTGCTTTTATTGGCGCGAAGCTGGTTAGCTAGTCACTTTTGGAGACAAATTCTTTAACCCTTCTCCCAAACACGTCTCTCTCCAAAAGCGCCCTTCTCTGGCATTCAAGAAGTGTACGCATAGTCCGTCCCTATCTCACCACAGCTACAAGGACGAGACAGAGGGCAATCAGGGCGCCGGACAAGTCTACTCCAACGCCTTCTTCATTTCCTCAAATTGTTCCTTAGTAATCTCTCCTCTGGCAAAGCGAAGCTTCAGGACTTTAAGAGGGTCCTCTGGCGAAGTTAGAGAAGTCCGCTGATTGGCTGTAACCGGGGATGCGGGGGCGCCACTCATTCGCCTGAGATTCTCCTGAATGACCCTGGAAATGTAATCCGCCCGACTTCTTGGGAGGTTGTCCAGGATTAGATCCTCGCTCATGAATCGTCGCTTTATGGTGATGGTGGCAAACAAAATTCCCTTATCGATTTTCAAATTGGCTATATCTTCATATCTGTAATCTTCAATCTCCTTGCGTAATCCCAGGGCTGATGGAGAACACCTGATTATCCTCTGGTTAGTGATTATTATGGAGTCGGGTGTGATGGCTGCCTTCAACCTCGATTGCTTTATGACTGCCATAACTTGTTCATCCGCCAGCAATATCTTTTTGATGGCATTTGGGGCTTTTATTTTCTTGTCTTCTTTGTTCATCGGCTCCTCCTAATAGTCGCCATAATAAGTGACCGGACTCCTCAAAGGGCGACTTTTGCTCTGAGGCTGTTTCGCATCTTTCGCCTTCATCATTACATTAACGATAAACTACTACTCATACGATGTCAACAGTCGCAGACACAGATGACTGGCAGGCGAGGCTTATCTACCGTGCTATAATTGGCCTACGGAGCCCATAGGAGGTGCGCATATGGCAGCGGTCAAGATTTATGATGCTAAACAGAACAAGGTGGTAATGGTAGAGAGGGTAGAGAAAACAGACGCAGAATGGAAGAAATTATTGACCGCAGAGCAGTACGAAATCACCACCAAGAAAGGAACTGAAGTTCCGGGCACCTGTACATTTGACCAGATCCATGAACCGGGTATTTTCCGTTGCGTCCGTTGTGGCACTGACCTTTTTCGCAGTTCAACCAAGTTCAATTCCGGGACAGGTTGGCCGAGTTATTATGAACCAGTCTCGCCACTCAACGTGGCAGAGCAACCTGATAGAAGTGAGGGAAGGGTGCGGACGGAAGTGCTCTGCGCTAGGTGTGGTGCCCATCTCGGTCACGTTTTCAATGATGGCCCGGCACCGACTGGCAAACGCTATTGCATAGACGGCATTGCGCTGAAATTCACACCAGAAAACAAGCTATGACCGAGAGGGCTAGAGCAGAAGTTGCCACTCTTGCTGGCGGCTGCTTCTGGTGCCTGGAAGCAGTCTTTAGGGAAGTGGATGGGGTTGAGGATGTGGTTTCCGGCTACACAGGCAGCACCGTCGTTAATCCGACCTATCAGGAGGTCTGTACCAATAACACCGGCCACGCGGAGGCGGTTCAGTTGACCTTCAATCCCAGCAAGATTTCCTATCGGGAAATCCTGCAGATTTTCTTCTCCGTCCACGACCCGACGACATTGAACCAGCAGGGCGAGGATGTGGGCACACAGTACCGTTCCGCCATCTTCTATCACAACGACCGGCAAAGAGCCGTCGCTGAAGCGCTCATCAGGGAACTCAATGAAGCTCACCTGTGGGAGAAACCAATCGTGACGCAGGTTGCGCCGCTGGACAAATTCTATCCCGCAGAAGACTACCACCGGGAATACTTTTCGCGACATCCAGAACAATCATACTGCCAGGCGGTGATCTCACCCAAGGTCAATAAGTTCCGAAAGCAGTGGACAAAGCGGCTTAAGAGATAGTCGAGAAATGGTATATTGTTAAACTGTCCTTTATTGAACTTTCTGGCGTTTTGTGACTCCTTAGCACCACAGAATGTCTTGGACACCACAATCTATTGATAATTCTTTCGCTAGTGATACAATAGCATTTTGAGATCTTTATACGTGAAAAGAATTAGCAGCTTCTTGATTGTAGTAGTGTTAATTGCCGGGATGGTAGGCTGTGGTGGAGATGGAGGTGGAGGTGGTGCTGGTGCTGGTGCTGATGAATCGCATAGCCTCGCTATCGACAGTACCACCGGCGGTATGGTCACCGTTAATAATGTAACCATCCCTGGAAAAGTGATTTTTACCTATGACACTGGAACAATGGTTAGTTTGAACGCTACCCCAGACAGCGGCTATCAGTTCGTAAAGTGGACTGGCGATGTGGGCACCGTTGACAATGTTAATTCCCCCGAGACCATCATCACCGTGAACGGTAATTATTCCATAATGGCTAACTTTGAGGTAGTCCAGTACAGACTGGTCATCTTCAGCGCAGCTGGTGGCTCGGTAACCACCCCCGGAGATGGGAGCTTCACATATGATACCGGGACAGTCGTCAACCTCGTGGCAACACCAGCTAAGGACCACAAGTTTAACAAGTGGACTGGCGATGTGGATACCATTGCCAATGTCAACGCCGCCTCAACCAACATCACCATGAGTGGTAACTACTATATCGTCGCCAGCTTTCGGGAGATCCCCTGCACAGGCCTCGGCTAACACGGTGAGGCTTAAGTCCGACCGAACAGTAGTCACCGCAGACCTCGAGGTCGGACTTGTCAAATGGAATCTGAGCGAGGCGGTGCCGTAGTGTGAGTTCACCATTTCAGGCATTGAAGGCCAATGTCGGCGCCCACCCTCACCGTTTTTTATTCGTAGTTGCCCAGGGGATTATTAGTTAGACTAGAAGGCAAGCGCACCCAAAAGAGTTATAATCTGGTGTTTTACGCAGGCCATGGAAGAGTTATCAAGAAAAGCTAAAAACCCATTGCGAAATGTCTATTACCGATTTGAATCTGCGATATGGGTTATGGCTACCATTGAGTTTTTCAGAGCAATCGGTTGGTCCGTTTGCATACCGTTTCTATCTTTATATCTTTATCAGGATAGAGGTCTTTCCATGACTCTGGTCGGAATGATCCTCTTGGCCGGTGGGCTTTGCTCAGCCATTAGTCAGGCGTTTGGAGGAGCGCTTTCAGACAGATTCGGTCGGCGCCCGATTCTACTTATGGCTGCTTTAGTAAGTGTATTCTTGTATGCAGGATTAGCTGTTCTTATTGGGATTTCAGCTCCAGTGTGGGCTATTGCAATTGTCTACATCGCCGGTCGGTCAATGGCCATGACAACACGTTCTGTGATCTCAGCCATGGTGGCAGATTTTACCTCGAAAGAGAGGCTGACAGAAGCATATGGAATCATTCGTATAGGAGCTAACATAGGCTGGGCTGCTGGCCCTGCCATAGGGGGATTTTTGGCCACTTTTTTACCCTATGGCTGGCTCTTTGGGATTCCGTCTTTAACCTGTGGCATCGTTTTCCTCCTTGTCTTTTTCTTTATTCGCGAGTCTTCATATGGAGTGAATAAAAGGGTAAACTTTCGTAGCATGCTTCCCACTGCTGACGACCGACCCTTCCTGGTCTTCGCAGTGTTAAGTCTCCTGGTATTCATAGTTGCGGGACAGCTTGGCAGTACTTTATCCATCTTTGCCGTGGATAGAGTCGGCTTTTCTACCGCTCAATATGGTCTATTACTCACTTTGAATGGCTTGATAGTGATTTTCTTTCAATATCCGATGACACTTGCCCTCAGGCGGCTAGCGAAATTCCGAGCTCTCATGCTGGGAAGTTTGCTTTACGGGTTTGGCTATCTGTCCTTGGGTTGGATTACGCAATTTGGATGGGCGCTGGGGGCAATGGCGATAATTACAACAGGCGAGATTATATCCTCTCCGGTTCAACTCTCAGTGATAGGGGAATTCGCTCCACAAGATCAGAGGGGACGATATATGGGACTTTTCGGGTTAAGCGAAACCACAGGTATAGCGATAGGTCCACTGCTGGGAGGAATATTGCTTGATACGTTCCCCTCTGACCTCAGACTCGTATGGGCACCCATCGCCTCGATAGCGTTCGTTGCTGCGATGGGGTACTACTGGTGGACTCGCCGATTTCGTTGATAGTCTTCCAGAGGATTTCATATGAGAATCCGTCTCCGTTTCTGAAGCGAACGAAGCAATCGGGGATTGCACAAAACCTTGTTTTGTTACCTCAATTCGGAAATTTTGTCAGGAATATAATTTATGCCTTCAAACTCTTTAACAACAATTGATTTAATTTTGTTTTTTAATTCTGGCTTAAGATTGGGATAGACCATTTCAATCTTTCCACCTATTGATTCACAATCGTCTTCAACAATCACATCTGGAAGAGGTCGAATTCTTTCAACAACATCCTTGTATTCCTCTCTATTTTGACGATAAAAGATTTGACCATCGGGGAAAGCATATTTCTTCAAAACAAACTTATCCTTTTCAACATCTCCAGCATTTTTATGAGAGCTCAAATAGCATATTTTTGCTCCTTGTCTCTTCCACTCCTGTAGTTTCTTAACAGCATTGCCGACAGGAATGTATAATGCGTAATCATGAATAGATTCATCACCCTCCATAACTTGCTTAACTATTTCTTCTCGAGTAAGACCTTTAGCATCTTTGTGCATTATAGTTGTTCCGTGCAAGAAAACGAGTATTTTCATATTGATAAAAAGAATTCGTTAATAAATTGAAAATATAGAGGAGATAGAGTACTATAATTGGGGCTCATAGTCTAATGGTTAGGACACATTAACCTGTCTTGTTGTTTCACTACACAAACCATTGAAGGGCGTCTTTATCGTTGTGAAGCTGGTTAGTTAGTCACTTTTGAGACAAATTCCTTCACCCTTCTCCCAAACACGTCTCTTGCCAAAAGCACCTTTCTCCGGCATTTGAGGCATTTAAGGCCGATGTCGGCGCCCACCCTCACCACTTCCCATTCGTAGCTGCCGCAGGGGTGCACTTTGCGCAGCCGGACTACGTCACCGAGCTTTATTTCTATAGTCATTGATTTGACTGCGGATTTTTTCAGCCACGTTTCTAGCCGCCTGGGCAAAATCCTTTTCCTTTGAGGCGTAAAGAATTTGCCTGGACACATTGATAATCGCCTTCTCGCCCCGGGCATCCACTCCGTAGCCAACTGCTGAAGCCAGGTCCCCTCCCTGTGCGCCAATGCCTGGGATAAGCAAAGGCATTTCGGGGCAAATTGAGCGGACTTTCTTTAATTCTTCAGGATAGGTCGCCCCGACGACCAGGCCGATGTTGCCATGAATATTCCATTCTTGGGCTTTTTGAGCCACTGCTTCGTATAGTGGCAGACCATTGGTGAGAAGGTCTTGGAAATCGGTGGCTCCGCGGTTTGATGTTCGGCACAGGATAAATACCCCTTTATCTTGATAGTTAATGAAAGGCTCTAGGGAATCGAAGCCAAGGTAGGGATTGACGGTAGCGGCATCGAAGCCCAGAACCGAAAAGAGAGCCCTGGCATAAGCCCTGGCAGTGTTACCGATATCGCCGCGCTTGGCATCACCAATTACAGGAATATCACCAGGCATATATTTAACGGTCTTCTCCAGGATAGCCAGCCCTTCGGTCCCTAAAGCTTCATAGAAAGCTAGATTGGGCTTATAGGCGCAGACCAGGTCGCAGGTGGCCTCGATAATGGCTTTGTTGAATTGTAAAACGTCTACCCCGGGCATAAGCTCAGGGTCGGGGTCGAGTCCGATGCAAAGCCAGCTCTTGTTCTTTCGGCTGGCATTAAGCAGTTTATCGGTGAATTTCATTACCGTACCCCAGATAATATCAGGAGATGAGGATAAATTAAAGCTCGGCCAACATTTTACTATATTGGGAGGTCATTGTGCAGGTAGCTTCGTTAATGTCGTGGCGCAGTTTACCTTGGGAGAGAGATTGCCACGCACCTTTCAGGTGCTCGCAATGACAAAAGAGAGGCGGCTTAGAATGACAACACTCTTTGCCTTTATTCGTGTCAAAGGCTACAATAAAGGCGTGCGCGACTTGATTGTTGATGCCTTGAAAGGCCGTGGTGCCGACTATATTGAAATCCATTTTGAAGAGAGCCAGGCTACCAGCATTGTCTACAGGGGGGAGAAGCTGGAGGAGATAAGCAAGGCTCGTAATTCTGGTGGCAATATCCGGGCTTTGGTCCAGGGTAGTTGGGGATTCGTCAGCTTTAATCGCCCGGATGGGTTGAGGGAGAAAGTGTCCCTGGCGGTGGAGGAGGCAAGATTAGCAGGCAGGGAATCATTTAAGCTTTTCCCTACAGAGCCTGTGGCGGACGCAGTGATCCCGCGATTGAAGCAGGATGCCACAACCATACCGTTGGCAACCAAGAAAGAGCTTTTAGATAGCTATAATGATATTATGTTAAGTAGCTCAAAAATTCAGAGCACACGAATTAATTACCATGATGTGAAGCGAAGGACTATTTTCGCCAATTCTGAAGGTAGTTACATAGAACAAGCTAAAACTGACCTTTCTTTACGATTGACAGCCATCGCTCGTGAGGATAACGAGATTCAACAAGCCGGACTAAGTCTGGGCAGCAATGGTGAGTTTTCTGTTATGGAAGAGCTGCATGAGCAAGCACGGGATATAGCGAGGCGTGCGGCCGCCCTTCTTGCTGCCCCCCAGGTAAAGGGTGGAGAGTATACCGTGATTTTGGACCCTATTCTGGCGGGAGTCTTTGCTCATGAAGCCTTCGGACATTTATCGGAGTCCGACCATGTATATCAAAATGAAAACCTGCGGCAAATCATGGTCCTGGGAAAGAGATTTGCCGGCAAGCATCTCAATATCATTGATGACCCTACCATTCCCAATTTGCGGGGAAGTTATAAATACGATGATGAAGGGACGCCGACAAGGAGAACCTATCTTATCCGAGAGGGAATTCTGGAGGGCAGGCTTCATTCCCGGGAAACAGCGGCTAAGATGGAAGAAAGGGCTACGGGGAATGCTCGAGCCATCAATTATCTCTTTCCCCCCATAGTGCGGATGAGCAATACCTTTATTGAGCCCGGTAACGCTTCTTTCGAGGAGATGCTTGGTGACATTGAGGAAGGCGTCTATGTTAAGGACTGGTACGGCGGAACGACTACCCTGGAGATGTTTACCTTTTCCGCTGGGGAAGCTTACATGATTCGCAGGGGGAGATTAGCGGAGTTATTGCGCCCCGTTGTGCTCACTGGTAATGTTTTTACTACCTTGCAAAATATAGATGCCATAGGCAATGACCTGGAGATGAATCAGGGTGGTGGCTGTGGCAAAGGGGGACAATACCCGTTGCCTGTTTCTGATGGGAGCCCACATATCAGGATTCGCCATTGTGTGATAGGAGGAAGGTAGCAAATAAACCTCAAATGCCAAATGCCAAATGCCAAACAAATGACATCGCTCAGGAAATAAAAGAGTAAAAATAAAAATGCAAAATGACAAAGCAAAATTCAAAGATGAATTTAAAGATTGACCCTGAAAGGAAAAAGATGAAGTTTTTTTACATTTTAGATTGTAATTTTGATTTTTTATCTTTGAGTTTTAATGTTGTTTAGGGACTAAGATTTAAGATGGAAGGTCTTTTGGAGGTCCTGCGCTCGGCTCGGAAGGTGGCTGAGCAAGCTGAGGTTTTTTCAGCTTCTGTTCGGGCAACGACGATACAGTTTGAAGCCAATGAACTAAAACAAGTCCAGACCAGAGAGAGTAGCAGTAGTGCCTTACGAATTTTCAGGGAAGGTAAAATGGGCTTTGCTATTGCGAGTGGAGGGGGTGGTTGGGAAGCCTTGGTGGACATGGCTGTGGAAACATCTCAATTTGGCGGTCCGGCCAATTTTCAGTTTCCTTCCTCTCAGGACTATTCGAAAGTGCGCATCTTCGACCCTAAAATAGAAAAAATGGCTATGGAGAGGATGGTTGATATCGGGAAGGAGCTTATAGCCAAGATTAAGGGGCATACTCCTGATATCCTGTGCGATGTTCAAGTAACCAAGGGGACAAGCTCCGTCTCCTTAATTAATTCTCAAGGCGGTGAGGGGGGGTATGATAAGAGCTTTTTTAGCCTTGGCCTGGAAGGCATTCTTGTTCGGGATACAGATATACTCTGGGTAGATGATAGTGAAAGCTCATGTCGCCCCGGTTTTATCGCGATTGATGCCCTGGCTGATAGGGTGATATGGCAACTGGAAATGGCAAAGAAAAAAGCTACTGTATCTACCAAGTTGCTGCCGATAATTTTTACACCTCTTGGAGTAGCCAGTGTTTTGTTGAGCCCTCTAGTGCTGGCGTTTAACAGCAAAACAGTCCTCGAGGGAGCTTCGCCTTTAAAAGATAAACTGGGAGAGCAGGTTTTTGACAAAAAACTGAGCTTATGGGATGATGCTACCGTAGCTTACGGCGTAGGGAGTTATCCTTTTGATGACGAGGGGGTGCCCGGCCAGCGTCTACCGCTTGTTGTAAATGGAGTAGTGACGAATTTCCTTTATGATTTACAGACGGCAGCTTTAGCTGGCACACACAGTACCGGTAACGGTAGGCGGGCAGGTGGTGGTTTTCCCAGCCCAGCTATAAGCTCTCTTATTTTAGGAAAAGGAGATATTTCTTTCCAGGCGATGGTGAAAGATATGAAAGAAGGATTAATTGTGGAGGAAGTTATTGGTGCTGAGCAGGGTAATCTTCTGGGTGGTGACTTCAGTGGCAATGTTTTGCTGGGATACAAGGTAGAGAATGGTGAGATAGTGGGGAGAGTGAAAGATACTATGATTGCCGGTAACGTATATCAAGTATTAAAAGAGCTTCTGGGCATAGGACAGGAAGCAAGATGGGTGGGCGGGATTTTGCAAACTCCTCCTTTATATTGCTCTCGTGTATCGGTGACGACCAAGGGAAGCTAAGATGGATACGAAAGACGTAATAAAACTTTATAAGCACCCACGCCCTAAGAGTTGTTCCATGCTTGCCTCATGGCCGGGCATTGGCGACGTTTCCCTAACCGCGGCGAAGTATCTTGTGGAGAAGCTAAATGCTGTAGAAATAGGGGAGATTGAACCTGTTAATTTCTTTGAACCAGTGGGTGTCACTGTCAGAGACAACGTGGTTGAAAGCCCTCGTTTTCCCGAGAGCAAGTTTTATTATTGGCAGTATCCCAAGGCCGGTAAAGGCTTGGTGATTTTTATTGGGGAAGAACAGCCTGCTTTTAAAGGGTATGAACTGGTTAACTGTGTTTTGGACGTAGCACAAAGGCTTAGAGTGTCAAGGGTATATAGTTGTGCTGCTGCGGTAACACGTATCCACCATAGTGAAGAGATGAAGGTTTGGGGAGCAGCTACAACCTCCAATTTAGTTGACGAGTTAAGCAAACAAAATGTGATTCTTAGAGATAGCCTTCGCATCGCTGGTTTGAACGGATTGATACTAGGGATGGCTAAAGAAAGGGAGATGGAAGGCGTTTGCTTGCTGGGCGAAGTGCCATCGTATGCCACGCAAATAGCAAATCCCAAAGCCTCCCTGGCTGTGCTTGGTATCCTGACTAAAATGTTAGGAATTACACTTGACTTGACCGAGCTTAGTCATCTGGCCGAACGAGTGGATGAGGAGATGGATAGAATAGCAAAGAGAGTGACGGCTGAATATATTGACCAGTTCACCGAGCCTATTTGGGAGCAGGATGAGGAAGAAGAGTGAATGAGTCGAGCAGTCCTGGTCTAGGAAGAGCCCACATTGACCGACAAAGGTAGATATGCTACCATCGGATTAGATGTCAGTTTTAGCACAACTTTGTGAGGAAATTGTAGCTTGTCGGGATTGTGAGCTAGCTAAGTCTCGCACTAAAGTGGTACCTGGTGAGGGGGCCGAAGACGCGGACCTACTTTTTATCGGTGAAGCTCCAGGCTGGCACGAAGACCAGCAAGGGCGTCCCTTCGTCGGGCCAGCAGGACAGTTTCTGGACCAACTGTTAACCTCAATTGGTTTACGGCGTGAGGAAGTTTATATTGCTAATGTAATTAAGTGCCGTCCTCCCCAAAACCGTGAGCCACTACCAGCGGAGATACAAAGTTGTTGCAAATGGCTTGACCGTCAAATAGAGATAATTCAGCCCCAAATGATTATTACTTTGGGACGTTACTCTCTAGCGCGGTATTTTCCCACTGAGAGCATCGGAAAGATTCATGGAAAGCCGCGAAAGTTGGGAGGCGTCATTTATTACCCCATGTATCATCCTGCAGCAGCTCTCCATCAGGGCTCTCTACGACGGACCATCGAAACGGATATACTCAGGATTCCGCAGATATTAGCTCAAGGTAAAGACCTGCCTCAAGACACAGTTGAATCTCAACAATTAAGCTTGTTTTAGAACCATGTTCTGAATGAAAGGAAGAGAAAAATCATGCCAACACATAAATTAAGAGTCATCCCTCTAGGCGGATTGGGTGAAATTGGTAAGAACATGATGGCACTGGAATATGGCAATGACATCGTCGTCATTGATGCCGGACTTATGTTCCCCAGCGAGGAGATGCTGGGAGTTGACTTGCTTATCCCGGATATTAGCTATCTTTTGGCGAGACAGCAAAAGTTAAGGGGGATAGTGATTACTCATGGGCACGAAGACCACATTGGGGCACTGCCTTACATTTTATCTCGCATCGCCCCTCCAATTTATGCTACCAAGTTTGCTCGAGAGCTGATTCTCATGGAGCTCAAGCAGCGAGGAGTGAAAACTGGCGTAAAATTGAATTTAGTTAGGCCGGGGAACAGGATTACACTGGGTAAGTTCACCATAGAATTTTTCTCTGTTTGCCATAGTATTCCTGATTCTGTAGGGCTGATAATTCACACTCCCCTGGGAATTGTAGTTCACAGTGGTGATTTTAAGATCGATTATACGCCGGTCATTAGCGAGGCTACTAACTTTAGCCAATTAGCTTCGCTAGGGGCCAAGGGTGTTTTGCTGTTTCTTTCTGACTCCACCTATGCCGAGCTTCCTGGATATACTCCTTCCGAGCGGGTGGTTAGCGATACTTTAGATAGGATTATAAGCGAGGCAAAGGGAAGGGTAATCGTAACTACATTTGCCTCTCTCATATCTCGCGCGCAGCAAGTATTTGATATTGCCGTTAAACATGGTCGCCGTGTATTTATCATCGGGCGGAGCATGAAGGAGATAGTGAGCATGGCATTGAAAACGGGTTATCTTACTGCTCCCCCCGGCCTTATTTGTCGCTTGGACGAACTTAAGACCTTGCCTCACAATCGAGTTATCGTGTTGAGCACGGGAAGTCAAGGTGAGCCCACTTCTGCCTTAGTACGTATGGCTAATCGCGACCCCAGTAGTCGAGTTCAGATAGTCCCCGGCGACACCGTGGTGATTTCAGCAACTCCTATTCCCGGCAATGAGGCATTGGTTAGCAAGACTACAGACAGCCTTTTTCGTCAAGGTGCCAATGTAATTTACGACAAGCTGGCTCAAGTTCATGTCCACGGGCATGGTAGTCAAGAGGAGTTGAAGCTTTTGCTTAGTTTGGTTAAGCCTAAATTCTTTGTTCCTGTTCATGGGGAGTATCGCCATTTAAGCTTGCATGCCGGCTTAGCTCGAAGTATGGGTATACCCAAAGATAACATTTTTGTCCTTGATAATGGGGATATTCTTGAACTTGGGCAAGATTCAGGAAAGGTGGTTGCTCGAACCCGTGTCGGAGTTATCTATGTAAGCGGCATGATAACAGGCGAGCTGGATGGCGGTGTGCTTCGAGACCGCAAATTACTTTCGCGGGACGGCGTTGTTGTGGTGACCATTGCTGTTGATGCTGAAAATGGGAAACTAGCTGAAAGGCCGCGCATTATGACGCGGGGCTTCATTAATGCTGGAGAGGAACAGAAATTGGTTGAGAAAGGCCGGGATGTGGTGCTAGCTGCTTTAAATCATGATAAAGGACGTTTGATTGAACTAAGCTTCGTTGATGCCAAAGTAAAAGATTCCCTGAGCAGATTCTTTTATGAACAAATTCATCGTCGTCCTGTTATCATTCCTGTGGTTGTGGAGGTAAGAGGGAAGAATCCAGAAGCCAGTAGCCAGTAGGAAGTGGACTTCTGACTACTAATTTCGGGGGCATAAGTCCGTGTCTAAAACAAAAAGTGGGGCTAAGTCGGGGCGGAAGGCAAAGGAAAGCCGGCCAGCATGGAAGCGATTCTTTAGCTTCATAGCTTCACCGGTGGTACGAAGGCTTATCTTAATTATCGTAGTAGTAGTATTGCTGTATGTATTATGGGAAGACATACTCACACTGTTTGGTTATGGATTAATAATAATAGCCATTGCTTTGGGCACGCTGGTCTGGATGGCCTGGCGGCGGCAGTTCTCTATTGTGAAACAGATGTGGAATTGGGTTCTCGGGGGCATTAGCCTGGCTTGTGCCGTGTGGGGAATCCTTGCTTTCTTCCACGGGGAAGGTGTTTTGAAGGACGCCACACTGGGAGGCAAAATTGGGCAGAGCATAATAATGTATTCTCCCGATAAAGTTGGAGGACTTCTAGTAGCCGGGCTTGTCCTGCTCGGCATTATTTTGATCATTCCTCGGAAGTGTTGGAACGCTGCTAAGAATGCCTGGCGTCTCTTGGCCAAAGTTTTCCGACCCCGTCTCAGGGGCATCTTTTCTCGGCGAGCTCCTGCTAAAGCTACCTCTCTCGAGGCTACCTCTCCTGAAGCAGGGGCAGTCAATGAAGAGGAGGCAAAGCCTGCTCCATCTCCTTCCCCTCCCGGGTGGCAATCAGAACATGAACCAATTCTCACCCCCGGAGGATGGCATCTTCCGCCGATTGATATCTTGGATAAGCCAGTTGAGATGAAATTGGACAAGGACGCCATTGACCAACGAGCCCGATTGATTGAGGAAGCTCTAGCGAGCTATGGTGTGGAAGCCAAGGTTGTGCAGATAAACATAGGGCCTACCGTGACACAGTTTGGTGTTGAGCCTGGTTGGGACAAGAAATATAAGGAAATAAGAGAAAAGGGGAAGAATGGTAGCTATGAAACGAAGGTGGAAGAAGTATCCCGAACCAGGGTAAGGGTAGATCGCATTACCTCTTTGGCTAATGATTTAGCTTTAGCCCTGGCTGCGCCCAGCATCAGGATTGAGGCTCCCGTGCCTGGAGCACCGGTGGTGGGCATTGAGGTTCCTAACACTGTGTTTGGCTCAGTTGCTCTGCGCGGTGCGATAGAGAGCGCTGCTTTTCAAAAGATTAAAGCCCGCTCCAAGCTAGCTATCGCTTTGGGTAAAGGTGCTGGTGGTGAGGCAGTGGCAGCCGACCTAACCAGGATGCCGCATTTGCTTATCGCTGGAGCTACTGGTAGTGGTAAAACTGTTTGTCTTAATTCTGTTATTTGTTGCTTGCTTTTGCACAACAGCCCCGACGATGTTCGGTTGATTATGATTGACCCCAAGAGAGTGGAGTTAGTGACTTTTAATGGGGTGCCCCAGCTACTTGCTCCTGTGGTTGTGGATACTGACAAGGCGATAAAGGCTTTAAGATGGCTTAATCAGGAGATGGATAGTCGATATCGTCAGTTTGCTAAGGCGGGAGCACGCAATATTGAGGGGTATAACAAAGACCGCACACCTGGAGAAGGGTTGCCATATTTAGTGCTCCTCATTGACGAACTGGCTGATTTAATGATGACAGCTTCCGATGAGGTGGAACATACACTTTGTCGATTAGCTCAATTAGCTAGGGCTACAGGCATTCATCTCGTTGTAGCTACACAACGCCCTTCAGTAGATGTGGTTACCGGGCTTATTAAAGCTAACTTTCCTACCCGTATTAGTTTCGCCGTTACTTCTCAGGTAGATTCCAGGACTATACTTGACATGGTAGGTGCTGAGAAATTGCTAGGTAGAGGGGATATGCTCTACATGCCTACTGAAGCTAGCAAGCCTAAACGTCTTCAAGGAAGCTTTGTTTCTGATGCTGAGATTGAGAGATTGGTGTATTTCTGGGGGAACCAGCGGCAGATTGAGGTGAGCTCTGTTAACTTTGATGAAGTAGCTGAGCGCCTCTTAGGTGCCCAGATAGCTGCTCCTCCCGACCCTCTTCTGGAAGAGGCAAAGCGCCTGGCACAAGACTATAGACATGTCTCCACCTCTTTCTTACAACGCCGTCTTCGTATTGGCTATCCTAGAGCTGCCCGCCTTATGGAAGCGCTGCAACAAGCAGGTTTAGTGGAAGAGACTCCGCCCGAAACGGAGAAATTCTAATTTCTAATCTCTAAATCCTAAACAAACCTGTTTGAAATGCAAAATGCAAAAATAAAAATGCAAAGTGACAAAGCAAAAGTCAAAAGTTTTTTGCATTTTGCATTGTAATTTTGATTTTTGATTTTGTTTAGGCGCCAAACTTATCCAATTTTAAAGCGTTAGCCATAGCTAAGGGCATTATTTCCGTAGCCGGGAAACGCCCCATACCACCAGCCAGGCAGGCTCGTTCTGAGAACTCAGCGACATTATCGGGGCGACACCATTTGGACTTTAGCATGAAAGGGACTGGATGCCAGCTATGCATGGCTAAGGTCGCCGGGGTAGAGTGGTCTCCAGTGATAATCAGGACCTCCGGCTCTAAGCTGAGCAAGCTGGGGAGGGCATTATCAAGTTCCTCAATGGCCTGAACTTTAGCCCGGAAGTCGCCATCTTCCCCTCTGGTATCGGCGCTCTTAAAATGGACGAAGAAGAAATCATAATCGGCATAGTAGCGGCGTAGGCTGTCCAGTTGCTCTGTTATGCTGTCACCCCCTGGCAATACCTGCATCCCTACCAGCCTGGCTAGGCCCCGGTACATGGGATACGTAGCGATGGCTGCCGGCTTTAATTTATATATTTCAGATATAAGGGGGATGTCGGGGCGACGGGAGAAGCCGCGCAGGAGCACCATGTTGGCGGGGGCTTTACCTTGTAAGAGGCTTTTTGCTTGAGATACAAATTCGTTGACAATTCTCGCGGTTTTCTGTGCCTGCGGCGATAATGCCTTTATTTTTTTGGGGGCTAGTCCTACTTGCTGGGGGTCAGAATCTGCTAGCTCAGAAGACAAAGCTTTGCCTCGGAGGATGAGCACAAATCTATGTTCTTTCACCGGCAGCACGGAAATCTCAGCTTCATCTATGGCGATATTACTCAATAAGCGGCACAACTTGGTATTTTTATCTGTGGCAAGCCGTCCTGCTCTTCTGTCGGTAATGATTCCCCTGTCATCAACTGTGCAGAAATTACCCCGGGCTGCGATATCGTCTGGCTTTAGTTCTAAGTCTATTCCCAAAGCTTCCATGACTCCCCGCCCGATATTATATTGGACAGGGTCGTAGCCAAAGATGGCTAGGTGCCCCGGCGCACTCCCCGGCGTAATTCCTGGGCTAACAGGGTCAATGAGCCCGCAAAGGGAGTCCTTGGCTATGCGATTCAGGTTGGGCTTCCTGGCTGATTCCATCTCTGTTTTACCGCTTTTAGGATGGGGTAGACCGCCTACGCCATCTATTATCAAAAGCACTATTTTAGACGGGGATGTCCGGGATATTTTCTTCATGTGCTCAAATCCAATCATGGTATTTGTTATTTTACTCGGAGGCGTAGCCCAGTTCAAGTTTGTCGTTTGACAAGGCTAGCTTGATAGCAGCGGGGAACATATCTATTGACGGAATACTTGTTTTCATATCATACTAGTGGTAATTCAATTACAGGAGGTGATAATCTATGCTTGATGTGCTTCATTCGCTACCCACATTAACTGTCGTTGGAGGAATAATCGCCATTATCTTCGGTATCGTCATAATGATTTTCCCTAAAATCCTCAATTATCTGGTGGGCATCTTCTTGATATTGTGCGGAGTGGCAGCGCTTATTCTCCATTTTATTGCCTAAAGTCGGAAAGACTTTTGGCGGCTGGTGCATAGTTCATACAAGTCAACCGAGTTCCTTACTTTGGGGAGACTGGTTCTCCGAGAGCTTTCCGGATGATATGTGCTCAAGCTCTTGAGGCACCACGTTTGTTACGCGAGCAGCTAATCGCTCGCTTTCAAGATTGAAAGTGGCAGCTATTGTAAAGTATAATATTGATGGTTGTGGTGAGCGTAGCCCAGCGGTTAAGGCGCCAGGTTGTGGCCCTGGAGATCGTGGGTTCAAATCCCACCGTTCACCCCAATTTATTTTGCGCCTATAGCTCAGCGGACAAGAGCACCGGTCTTCGGAACCGGGGGTCGTGGGTTCAAATCCCTCTAGGCGCGCTATCATAGTGCAGAGTCTATCTCGTACTCCCACAGGAAATTCACTTCACTCTTTTATGCCTTACAAAATCTTCGATTTGTCTGGATGGATTTCATAGGAAAATAGGAGATGCCAATGGAGTAGGTATGGTGTCCCCTGAAAAAAGGCGTTGATAATGAGGTAAGGACGTTGTAAGATAAATGATAAATAAAACAGAAAGGAGGGAAAGAGAATGTTACAAGACTTCAAGGCATTCATAATGAGAGGCAACGTGATTGACATGGCCGTGGGCATCATCATCGGTATTGCCTTTGGTTTGGTTGTAAACTCACTTGTTAAAGACGTCATTATGCCACCCATAGGTCTCGCCTTGGGCAACGTTGATTTCGTCAACCTCTTCGTTGTCCTTAAAGAAGGTTTAATAATTCCCGGGCCATATGCTTCTCTGGCTGACGCCCAGGCTGCCGGGGCAGTTACAATCAACTACGGGGCCTTCATAAATGCTGTTGTTAATTTGCTGATAATAGCAGCAGTCGTTTTCTTTTTAATTGTGCGTCCAATTGCCAAGCTGCAAGCCCGCAAAAAGGCAGGAGAACCGGCTGCCCCGAAAACGAAGGAATGCCCGTACTGCATTACCGCCATTCCTATTAAGGCCAGTCGCTGTCCGAACTGCACTTCAGAACTGAAAACGGCCTAAATCAGCAGGCATTCCCTGTAGTAGGTAACGACAGCAGCACATCGAGCACTTCGGCACCACTCCACTCGGTTCAAGGGACCATGACTAAAGAGAGCTATGCCCGAGGGTACACACGATTTTCCCAAGAGCGGAGGGAGATGGGGTTAGCTTAAAAATCATCAAGTACGGATTTTTGTAACTCTTTTAGATGTGAAGTATCGTTATGTCTGGTCAAGACGAAACGCCCATCCACGTAATTGAAAATAGTGATTCCACCTACATCCTGATTGATATTCCAGAAGTGTGAGTTGCCCAGTCCCAGTAAGGAGCATATCAGGACTTTGTTCACAACCCTATGCGATACCAATAATACGCTGCCCTGATATTTGGAGAGGACATCATTAACTACCTCGATAGCTCTCCTTCTTACATCTTCCAGGCTCTCTCCGCCGGGCATTTTTACCTTGTTAGGATTATTGTGCCACTCGTTGTGGAGGGTCGGATATAGCTTCTTTGCTTCTTGCTCTGGCAAAGATTGCCATTCCCCATAATCGAAATCTATAAGGCCCTCGGCAACGTGTACGCCAACTTTCTGATAACGGGCAATGATATTTGCCGTGTCTAGCGCCCTTTTTAAAGGGCTGGAATAAATAGCCTCTAATCCCCAGTTGCTTAAATACTTGCCCAATAGCTCTGCCTGTTTAATGCCCACTTCGTCCAGATTTACATCTGCTCTACCCCGATATATCTTCTCTACATTCCACACGGTTTCTCCGTGTCTTGCCAGGATAAGTTTTGCCATGGCTCCCCCACAATAATTATCTAATGTCTGAGACTTTATACCAATCTGGGAAGAAACTCAATTTCTTGAGCTTGGATGGTTGACTTGTGCTCGTTGATTAATTAGGATTGTGGGTGTAAAATAAACGCTGCAAAGGAGGCATAGCATGGTAGAGATGACGATTGACAGCATCCGGGTTAGCTTGATGAATTATCAAAGGGTGGTGATTTTAAAGGAGAAGGGGACTAATCGTTATCTACCCATTTGGATTGGTCCTGCTGAAGCAGATGCTATTGCCGTAAAGTTACAAAATGTCGAATTATCTCGCCCTTTGACGCATGATTTGTTGCAATCTGTAATTTCTACCCTGGGGGCTTCAGTTGACTATATTGTGGTAAATGGACTTAAGGAAGATACTTTCTATGCCAGACTTGCTCTCAGCATTGATGGTGTTAAATTAGATATTGATTCTCGACCTAGCGATGCCTTGGCCCTGGCTGTAAGAGTTGGGGCACCAATATATGTTGAGGAATCGGTGTTGGAAAAAGCGGGCATTATACTGGAAGAAGAAACAGGCAAAGCTGTTTCTGAAAGTAAAGTTGATGAACAAGAGCTGAAAGGGCTATCAGCATATAAGGATTTCATAAATACGCTTGATTTAGAAGATTTTAAGAAACGCCAATCCTGAGAATGTCAATAAAAGTGGCCTTTTTTGCCACTTCCAGATAAATTCTCCTGTGTCGCAGGGCAACGGACTATTGCTGAGCAGCCGATCGGGCAAATAAAAGGAGCTTGAAATCCTAACGTGAAGGCTTTGCTTTCAGCCCACCAACCAGGACTTGCAAGGCAGTAATATACCCCCTCCAACCCAAGCCACTTATCTGACCTTCAGCTATGGGGGCAATTACAGACTTGGCTCGCCATTCCTCACGGCGGTAAATATTGGATAAATGGACTTCAATTACCGGTAATTTGCTGTCAGCCAGGGCATCAAGCAGAGAAAATCCATAGTGGGTGAGGGCGCCAGGGTTAATTATTATGCCCTGGGCGGAATCTGCTTGCTCTTGAATAAAATCTACGAGTGCCCCTTCATGGTTAGACTGAAATGTCACCACTTCGACATTTAAAGCCCGGGCTTCTTTCTTCAGTAGGGCATCAATTTGGCCCAGGGTCTTTTCTCCGTAAATTGCCTTTTCTCTTTTGCCCAGCATATTCAAATTTGGTCCATGGATAACTAGAATTTTCATAAGGCTACCTCCTCTTTTTGTTTTTCCGGCTCGGATAGTTGTACTTTACGTTGACAAGCCACGCATTTAGCCCAATCACCTCTGTATTGTACCAAAAGATTGCCACAGTCAGGGCAAGGCTGAGCTATTGGCCTGCGATTTACGGTGAATTGGCATTTGGGAAACTTGCTACACCCATAAAATACCTTCTTTTTCTTACTGATTCTTTTCACGAGCTCACCCCCACACTGGGGGCAAGAAACCCCGGTTTTAACTATGTAGGGCATGGTTGTTTTACAGTCAGGATAGCCGCTACAGGCGAGAAATTTACCGAAACGCCCGACCTTTATGACCATGGGGCGACCGCATTTGGGACATGTCTCCTCGCTTACCTGAGTCATGCTGACCTTTTCTAAATTTATCCAAGCTTTATCCAGCATATCTTGAAAGGGGGGATAAAATTCCTGCAAAGCAGCGCTCCATGCATATTTACCTTGGGCTATTTCGTCTAGTTGTTCTTCCATCTGAGCCGTGAAACCAGGGTCAACGATTTTAGGGAAATGCGCAGTCAAGATTTTGTTGACAGTTATCCCTAGTTCCGTAGGATGGAATTTGCCATCGGCTTTGTTAACGTAATCTCTCTCTTGAATAGTGGACAAGATGGGGGCATAGGTACTGGGGCGTCCGATTCCTTTTTGCTCCAGGGCTTTTATCAATGTGGCCTCAGTGTAGCGGGGTGGCGGCTGGGTAAAACATTGTTCGGGAAATGTTCCCAGGTAAATCAATTTATCTCCAATCCTCAGCTTGGGCAAGGAAACAAAGCTTTCGCTTCGTTCATCTTCATCCCTGCTTTCGCTGTAAACAGCCATAAAACCAGGAAATTTAACCACAGAGCTACTTGCTTTGAGTAGATATCCTTGAGGTTGTTTTTTGGCATTGCTTGCCTCTATCTCCACGTTGGTTGTGTCGTATAAAGTTGCTGACATTTGACTGGCAACCATACGCTTCCAGATAAGCTCGTAGAGCTTTAGCTGAGCTGGATCGAGAAATGGTTTGAGTTGCTCCGGCTGGCGGTAAATTTTGGTGGGCCGAATTGCCTCGTGAGCTTCTTGGGCCCACTTTACTTTCCTGGCAAAACTACGTGGCTTTGGCGGGAGAAATTTGGCTCCGTATTTCTCACCGATGAATTCCCTCGCCTCGCTTATGGCAGAGGCCGCCACATGGGTAGAATCGGTGCGCATATAGGTAATAAGTCCCACCGAGCCTTCCTTGCCCAAGGGCAAGCCTTCGTAAAGTTGCTGGGCAATAGCCATAGTTCGCCTGGCGGTGAAGTGCAGCTTCTGCCAGGCCTCTTGCTGCAAGGTGCTCGTGATAAAGGGTGGGGCTGGCTGACGGGCTACCTGTTTAGTTACCACCGTCTTAACTGCATATTTAGCCTTTTCTAAGTCGGCGGTAACTCTGTCTGCTTCATCCTTACTGCCAATATCCAGCTTGGTGCCATCGGCCAGGGCGAACAGCCTGGCTTTAAAGCTCGCCTTTTTTTCTTCAAGCGGAGCTAGCTCAACTTCTATAATCCAGTACTCCTGAGGAATAAAGTCTTGAATCTCCTGCTCACGGTCAACAATCATCCTCACGGCCACCGATTGAACCCTGCCTGCGGAAAGTCCCCTCTGCACCTTTCGCCACAGGAGCGGACTCAGCTTGTAGCCCACAAGTCTATCCAGGATACGCCGGGCTTGCTGGGCATTCACCAGGTTCATATCAATAGAGCGGGGACTTTGGAAGGCCTCTTGAACCGCGTCCTTGGTTATTTCATGAAAAACTACGCGCTGAACGGGTCTGTCATCCTTGTCCAGCTTGGTTGCTTGTACCAGATGCCAGGAAATTGCCTCTCCCTCGCGGTCAGGGTCAGTAGCCAAATAGATAGAACTAGCCTTACTAGCCGCCTTTTGGATTTCGCCAACTATCTTTTTCTTCGCTGCGGGAATGACATACTTGGGGATGAAACCCTTGTCTATATCTACCCCGAGGCTTGCCCTGGGCAAATCGCGCACATGCCCCAGAGATGCTTTGACGCTATAGCTGCGTCCCAGAATCTTATTTAGCGTCCTGGCTTTGGCGGGAGATTCGACGATAACTAGTTTACTTGCCATAATTTATCCTGTCTTAATTCCTTCGAGCTAGCACATAGTTCATATTTCCTACTTGTCTGACAATCCCCTTTAACTCTAGCATCGCTAGGGTGCTGCTCACTTCCGGCATTGGTAAACCGCTGCGGCGGCAAATTTCATCTATATGATTGGGCTCGGAACTCAATTGTTTTAGTATAGCAGATTCAACTTCGTCAGCCGGCGAAAATTCCTTGATTTCCATTTGCTGTACTACGATAGTCAAGTTTAATTCTTGTAGAATGTCAGCACAATTGTAAACTAACTTGGCTCCTTCTTGAATAAGATGGTTAGTTCCCTGACTGGCCGGGGAGAGTATGCTGCCCGGGATAGCGAAGACCTCTCGATTCTGTTCCACTGCCTGATGGGCCGTAATCAAAGCCCCACTCCTTTCTCCAGCTTCCACCACCAGCACCCCCAGGCTCAAGCCACTCATAATTCGATTGCGGAGCGGGAAATTCTCAGCCCGAGGCTTGACGCCTAAAGGATATTCACTGACCAGAGCGCCGTGCTCCATAATAGCTTGAGCCAGTTTGGCATTTTCTCCGGGATAGACGATATCCAGACCGGAGCCAAACACAGCTATGGTTTTGCCCCCGGCATCCAGAGCAGCCCGATGTGCTACAGAGTCAATTCCTCGAGCTAATCCGCTGACAATAGTGATTTTACTTCGGGCTAAGTCGGCTACAATCTCTTCAGTTACCTGCCTCCCATAGATGGTGGGACGACGGGTACCGACTATGGCCAGGCAAGGCTCATCCTCGGCTGGGAGGCTACCCCTCACATAAAGCACCGGGGGATAATCATAGATTTCTTTTAATCTCGAGGGATAAAGAGGGTCCTCATAGACAAACACCTTTACCCTGTAGTGTTCCAGTTTTTCCATCTCGGCGCTCAGGGAAATTCTCGGACGTAGAGTCACCAGGGCATCGATGCTTCGGGAATCTAGTCCTGCTTGCTTTAGCTTGCCTTCGGGAGCTTTCCAGGCCTCCTGTAAACTGCCAAAGTACTCTTTTAGCTGGGAAATCCGTACCCGACCAATCCCGGGTATCCCGGAAAAAGCTACCCAATATTTCAGTTCGTCAGCGCTTACCATATGAACTCTTGCTGGATTTTAGCATAACTCTCCCCGCAAAAGAGAGCTATTGACACCATGCAGTAGCTATGCTACGCTAAAATAAATTGAGACTCGCTTGATGGGAGACCGTTTAATTGTCACCCTGAGAGAGGATTATTAAATGAACTTGATGGGAAAAGGAGGCGAAAATGGGTACAGCTAACCCCTTACCAGCTACGATAGTTGACATTGGTCTATCTAATCTGGTGCTAATCTTAGGGATTTTCATCGTCATCGTGGGCATAATAATAGCCGGTGTAGTCTATCGGGAGTCGCGTGAATGGAAAAAATTGGTATTGCCCATGTTTGATAGGGACTCCTCTGAGATGGCACCTGAATCCTCTAAGGAGTCAAGTAACTTAACGCCCCGGATGGCAGCCTATGGCAAGGAGATATTTAGCCGAGTCTTTACTCATATGGACGTCGCTGGGTTGCTAGGCGGCGCCACTATCGTCATCCTGGGTATACTTGTAGTCCTGGTAGGGTTAACTCTCGGGAGTTAGCTTGACGCCCCGTGTGTCGGCTTTTGGCCAGGAGATATTTGGCCGAGTTTTACTTATTTGGACGTCGCCAGCTTGCCAGGCGGCGCTATTTCAAAGTGGCCCACTACCCGCATACTTGTAGTCTTGATAGGACTTGCTCTCAGCGGTTAGCCCTCTCCTTAGTGTCCCTTTGACGCCCGTGACAGGCCACCAGGAGACAATCCAATAAATCACGGTACTAACGGAGCGGGCTATCAACCTGAGTATGAAAATACCAAACTCTATAACCCAGCGTATTGGCGGGTTGTATAAAATCCAGGCTACGACTCGACCGACTAACCGAGTAATCCAAGCAACAGCCTTTAGTATGCTCCGCAATGGTGGGTTATATACAAGCCAGGCTGCTGCGGCTGCAATCCCCCTGAGGTAGAACAGGAGGGCTGCTATTAGCCAGCGTAGAGGAGGGTGGTAGAGAAACCAGGTTATACCTAGAGGAATTCCCATCAGTATTTTCCAGAACAGGGCGACGCTGCGAAACCCAATGTCCCAGAAGAAATTTCTTGTAAGAGGCCAGCCGCGGCGCCACAACCTCACTACCCAGACTGCTAAGGCCAGCAAGAGCAGGAAAAGGAAGAACAATCCAAAGACTAGGACTGTGACAGGTAGCTTTATCCCTATTAGTGGTATTGTGACAGTCGGGATATTTGGAATAAGGTAACCCAGGCCAATACCTACGGCTATCAGCACAAGGGCTAGGAAGATAAGGTTTCTGAGTTGGGCTGACCATCTCCCCATCCGGACCAGCCAGGGATAGATAATGCGCCACGTGAAAAGAAGAGCTAACGGTACTAGGACCAAACATAATATGGCTAGAGGGACTGCCCCGACAGCCAGGAAAAAGGATATCAGTGCACCGAAGTAAATGACAACCGCGGTTAACAAGAGGAGCGCTAAACAGCTCATGTCGTCCCAATCTCCTTAGTGCACCAGGGAAATTTCGCCTTGCTCTTTTTCATTGTGCCCCATATACACTTTGACATAGACTCATGACAATATGAACATCCAGAAAGCCATGACAGCTGTAGAACAAGCTATCAAACTAGTTATAAACATACCCGTGACTACGGTAATCATACTCGTAACTGCACCCATGGCCATGACCAAAGCACTCGTAACTGCAGTCCCGGCTAGGAGAAGCCCTGCGAGTGGTAAGAGCATGAAACATCCTATCATATCGCCCCCCCTTCCTTAGTACACCGGGGAAAATTCGTCTTGCTCTTTTTAAAGAATTTCATATGGGATTATAGGATTACGCACCATTAATTTTCCCTGACTTAACAACCTCCCCGCCTGCAGGTGTTATTGCAGAACCGGGAGAAAATTTTAACGGGTTGAGCTTATTCTGTTACCTTAAATTTTGTTTCCCGATAGGCCACGACCATGAGCCCGACCAGCACTACCAGTCCCACTAGTACCCATACCCAGGTTGGAATCGGGGATACCGTGAACTCGATAGAATCCGACCAGGCGCCTTCGTTGCCGTAGTCATCTACTATCTTAACCCGCCAGTAATAGGTCCCCGGGGGTAAAGTTTCCGTCACAGTTGGTGAGTCAGTTAGTGTGTAGCTGCTTTCCGTAATACCTGACTTCGACCAGATATTTCCCGAATCAGCTGTCCTGCTTATCTCCAGGGTGTAGGTATAACCGGTGTCACCCGTTACCCCTTGCCAGTTAAAAGTCACTATCCCCGACCTTAGTTTGCTGTCCTCGGGCGAGATGGGCAGTGGAGTTGTTGATAGAGTTTTCTTCGTTACCGTGAAGTCGACCGAGGCAGTAGCTCCACCTTCATCAGTCACCACCAGCGTCCGTATGCCTTCAGTGCTTCTTTTGGACACTCGGAAGCTAATGACCACATTGCCGTTAGTTTGGGTTCGCATATCCCCAGACGCGGCAGTCCCACCAATAGTCACCGTTAATTTTTGACTACCGTGAAAACCATTGCCGGTGAGGCTAACGGAGTCGCCGGGAGCTCCCTCGATGGGGCTGATTTCTAGTATTTTAGCTAGAGTGTTGAGGGTTCTCGTCACAGCAGGCTGGGTTATGTCACCGGAAGCCGAGACGGTATGGCTGCCATAGGTGCTGGCCGGCAGAATAAAGGAGGATTCCCAACAACCGGACATATTAGCGGTGATGGTAGTAGGGGTCTCAACCATCCCATCAAAGTAAACTTGGATGCCCGTTTCTCCGAGTGCGAAACCGCCTCCGGCAACGGTAATTGTATCACCTATATAAGCCGAAATTGGCTCAAGCAGTATTCCGGGGTTCACGGTGAACGTAACATCAGGGACATCACGGGCCCTGGTCGATGTTCCTGAGGCATCAATCTTATAGTCACCTCTCTGGACAGGAGGAACAGCAATGATGTCACTCCAGGAGCCATTCTCTTCAGAATAGCTGATCTTCTTCACCTTTTTCCCACCGAAGGTAACCTCAATATCCTTTTCTTTACTGGCAAAGCCTGTGCCATTTATCGCGATCGTCTGCCCCACTGTCCCCGAACCTGGCGTGGTAGTGATTTTGGGGGTCACCTTAAAATACTTGCTCACCCAAGCTACCCATACTGTACCTTCCTTAGCTTGGATATCGAAGGTATAGCCGCCACCGGGGGTGGCTGGGATAGTATAATTTAGCGTCCAGCTACCCACAGAACTAGCCGTAGTTGTCGTTACTACCGTGTCATTGAATTTAATCTGGAGTTGCTGCGAGGCGGTAAAGCCATAGCCTTTGAAAGTTACAGTCGTCCCGACTGGCCCCTCCGCAGGGTCAATCTTTGCGGAAGGGAGGACTGTAAAGACAGCGGACGCTTTTTGGGCATAAGTATTGTCAACCAAATAAACAGTATGATCGCCCTTCGTAGCCTCGGGGGTATAGATTGCGAGGGAGTAGCTTCCAATCGTATCTGCTGTGAATGTCTCTCTGACATTCGTGAGAGAATCCCAGCAAATATGATAGGTGGTGGGGGCGGCTATTGAAACGATTGCCGTTACTCCGATCACCTCGCCGCAAATCCCTACGTCGACCAGCTCGCCGCAGACCCCGCAAACAGGGTTGATGGTAATGGAATAGTACCCTACTGGCGGGGGAGATGTTCTGAAGGAGTAGTATGCTCCACCATTATTATCAGTGGAAGTTCCCGAGGCGTCGGTAGATTCAACCTCAAAGTAGTAGGTTGTGTCCGGGGTTAAGCCTTCAAGGCGTATTGAATGGCTGGTGACATAACTACTATTATATACAATGCCGCCCAATGTATGGGTGGTACCGTAGTTCACCCGACTATCGCTAATATTATCGGTAGTCCAGGTGATGTTGGCGGCAGTGGGTTCGGTAACCGTATAAGAAACAGTTGATATGACTGGCCCATCGGCCAGAGCCAATTGGGGCAATAGCAGCATCAATAGTAAAAGCCCCGCTATGATAGGAGCCTGTATTCGCTTTATGCGCACTCTCAACTCTTGTAGCAGTTAAGTTTTCCCCACAAAGTGTGTTTGGCTGAACTTATAGAATATGGCAAGCTCTGCTTCTTTTAGGAAAACTAAACTGTTATCTCCTCTCTTTTACAAATTTACAAATAAAACATAATATAATATAAAACATAATATCCTCAACTTGATAAG
Source organism: uncultured Chloroflexota bacterium (assembly GCA_903884455.1). Classification (GTDB taxonomy): domain Bacteria; phylum Chloroflexota; class Dehalococcoidia; order GIF9; family AB-539-J10; genus RBG-13-51-36. Next base: position 45,050 of record CAISEW010000016.1, read on the forward strand.
TTTGTCAAGATATGCCCTAGGAAATTATTTTTGTAAGCCCTGGTAATAATCTCTTATGGGACTTGACAACCCATTTCTTGTACCATATACTTAAGTTAACAAGATTTTAACATTTTCGATTTGTCTTGTTGCAGATAATCAAGCTGGTAACCATAGTGGGCTGAGAGCCCGGAAAGGAGGTGTTCAGGGGGGAGTTCATAAAGAAAACATGTGTCGTCCCGAGGCCGGGAAATCGGGATGGTAAGACAATGTCGAAATATCAAAATAAAAAGGAGGTTTAGGTGAAAAAATTAATTAGTATTGGTGTTGCCCTGGCCTTACTGGCCATGGTGGTGCTGCCAGTCGCAGTAGGCGCAGCCAACCTTCAGCCGTCTACGAATGCCAAAATACCGTTCGCAATCGTCCAGAGTGGCTTCTATCTCGTCGGGTGTTTGATGGGAGACTTGGACCCTCTCTTAAGTGCTCTTGGCATGGACTTGGGTTTTCCCTTGACTGATTTAACGCCCATCATGTTCAAGGTTGGCGATTGGGCTGGTGTGCCCCTTGCCTGGTCAGTCGATATGCTGGCGTGGGGCGTGGGCGTAGTGGGTGATATTGTGAGCGCACTTGGTACGACTTTGGGCCTTCCGGACTGGATAGGCACTCTCCTTACAACTCTACAGGATGATCTCACGTCCTGCTGGAGCCCCACAGTCTGCAACAACGTCAGCGCTGTGTATGTAACCTGCGATTTGCCGTAATAATTTCTTTAACAATTGCATAATGTTCTCGCTTGGTTGCCGGTGAGTAAGAGAGGAATCTCAATAAGATTGCCAGGTTGATTTCCCGGAACCGGCAGTGGAGAGATTGCCTGAACTGGTAACGAGGGGAACGGATAAAGATTCAAAAGGGGGCAGCGTGAAGCTGCCCCCTTCATTTTTTCGTAAAAGAGATTGCTTCGGCTGCCGAAATCAGCCTCGCAAAGACAAATTGGTGTGTCATTGCGAGCCCTTCACTTTCTGTCATTCTGAGACGAAGGCGAAGAATCTTACCTCCGCTCAGGGTAAACTCCGCGTGGCAATCCCATGCCCCACCACAAGATTGCTTCGTCCCGATAAATCGGGACTCGCAAGGACAGAAAGGAAGGATTGCTTCGGCACTATCGTGCCTCGCAATGACAAGAAGAGAGGGTTCCTCGCGATGACAAAGGAAGAAGACCCCTCAGAATAACATTGCTAAACGCGCGCCACTATCTTGGGAGCAGGCTGGTGACGACACCTCCACCGGCTACTATGCTGTGTCTTCGCTCTCCAATTGCTGGAAGAAACAAGTCTGGTTGCCGGTGTGACATACTGGCCCCGTAGGCTCAGCTTTTATTAGAAGGGTATCGCTATCGCAGTCCTTGGTGATGGACTTCAGTCTGAGGAAATTGCCCGAGGTTTCTCCCTTGTGCCACAATTCCTGCCGACTGCGGCTGTAGAACCAGACGTCTCCGCTGGTTAATGTGCGCTTTAGCGACTCTTTGTTCATATAGCCCAGCATCAGGACTTCACCGTTCCTGGCATCCTGGACAATAGCTGGAATCAAGCCTTTATCATCAAACTTTAGCATTTGCCTCCTAAGCTAACCCCAAAAAGTCTTACGACTTTTCGGGGACCCCGCTAAATTTGTTTTAAATGTTAACTGGGTACCTAAGAACTTCGCAAGTTTTTCTTAGGTTGGTTAAGTTCCGAAATTGATTATAGCTTCCCCCAAATCAATATCCCCGGTATAGAGAGCCTTGCCTATAATGGCTCCCTCCGCCCCGAGCTCCTTAAGCCTCCGTAAATGCTCCAGCTTGGAAATCCCCCCGGCCACTATGACAGGGGCAGTTGCTTCAGCCAGCAATCTATTTATCATGTCAAAGTTAGGCTCGGTAAGGGTGCCATCCCTTTTTATATCAGTATAAATGAAGCGCCTCACTCCGGCATCAACCATCTCTCGGCTTAACTGGAGGACCTCAACAACTGTGTTCTTCTGCCAGCTGTGGATGGCTATCTTGCCATCCCGGGCGTCAAGGCTAACTGCGATAGCCTCGCCAAATTGCTGGCATAGCTTTTTTACCAGTTCTCTGTTCTCTATCGCCGCAGTTCCCAGAATTATCCGGCTTACCCCCTGCCGCAACAGTTTTTCTGCCACCTCTTCTTGCCTGATACCACCGCCTAATTCTATTAACAGGCCACTCTCCCTTATTATCTCCTCAACCACCTCCATATTTTGGGGCTCACCAGCAACTGCCCCGTCCAAATCGACAATATGGAGCCATCGTGCCCCCTGGGAATACCAGGTCAAGGCTGCTGTCACCGGGTCCTCATCAAAAACAGTTTCCTGTTTATAATCACCCTGGTATAGCCTGACGCACCTGCCGCCCCTGATGTCAACGGCTGGGATTATCTCCATCTCCGACCTCTGCACCATCTCCGGCTCGGCTGGTTTTTCTTTGCCGCTAGGTTGAATGTCTGCACTAAACTATCACGGCCAATCAAGTTTTACCCTATCATACAATACCCTGTATAATCAGACAAGCTAAAGAAGGCACACCTGAGCCCCAATCACTATCAGGCGTCCACGTTTCGAAAAGCGCTTGACAGTGTGAGGGGGGTGATATAGCATAAACCAGGTTTTGGGGAAACTAAACTATCACCCTGGACAAACTAAAAGCCCACTCACCTGAAACGTACAGCCACGATGATGGAGACAGAAGAGCTAAAGGCTTTCATAGACTCGAAATTCCGACTTCCTGTAATTGAAGGTGAAGATAAGGTCTGCTCCCTTGATGATGCTATAAGAACGCACGTTAAAAAAGGAATGTCCATCGGTTTTGCCGGAAGAGGCGGAGCTCTATTCAACCAGCTTGTAAGGGAGTTCTGGGACAAAAACCCCGAGTTCACCATTATAAATAATGGCATCACAGCAACCGTGCTGTCTTTAATTCACGGAAGACTGGCCAAGAAAATCATAGCCAGTTACATCGGTGACGTATACCCATCGCCAGGACCGAATCCCGTGGCTCAGAAAGCCTACCTCTCCGGTGAAGTGGAGTTCGAGAACTGGACGATGCTCACCATCCCCCAGAGACTCTTGGCTGGAGCAATGGGATGGAGCGTAATTCCCACCAGGTCAATTGTGGGAAGCTCCATGGAGGAGGAAAACAAGGAATCATTTACGGTCATCGATGACCCGTTTGTCCCCGGCGAGAAAATAGGGCTCATGAGGGCATTGAGACCAGATATTGCGCTGGTCCACGGCGCTGCTGCCGACCGCTGCGGAAACACAATTATTACCTATCCCCTGGGGGCTGATGTCTTTGGGGCCTGGGGGGCAAAATATGGAGTCATCGTCAGCGCAGAGAAAATCGTTTCCACGGAATATATACGTAGTCACTCACACCTTGTCCGGATTCCATCTTACATGGTCAAGGCGGTCTGCGAAGTCCCTTATGGAGCGCATCCCGCGGGAATGCCAAACTGCGGCCTGCCTGAATTCGAGCACTACTTTGAAGACTACGACTTCCTCACTGAAAGCAGGGAGGCATCAAGGGACGAGCGAAAATTCTCGGAGTGGATAAAGTACTGGGTTCTGGATTGCAAGGACTACAACGAGTATCTTGCGAAACTCGGTAGAGACAGGCTTCTTTACCTCAAAGGGAAGGCTCATTCGGATTCGTGGAAAGACGAAGCAGTGGCTGAGATACCAAATCTGGATTTCAACAAAGAGCCAAACTCGCTGGAGAAGATGGTGGTCACTGCTGCGCAGGTTATAAATGACAAATTCATTGCTGGAGGATACAAGACCATACTCGCTGGTGTCGGGCTGTCACATCTGGCAGGGTGGCTGGCAACCTATAGACTAAAAGAAAAAGGCTATGACGTGGATTTAATGGCTGAGATAGGCATGTTTGGCCACCTTCCCAGAGCCTCAGACCCATTTATATTCAGCTATCACAACATGCACACGTGCAAAATACTGAACAATAATGAAACCATGCTGGGAGTCTTCGTCGGTGGCCCATCAAATCAATGCCTGGGTATTCTGGGAGGAGGGCAGATAGATAAATATGGCAACGGGAACTCTACAAAACTTCCCGGCGTAGGATATCTGGTCGGCTCGGGAGGAGCCAACGATATAGCTAACGGTAACAGAGAGACTGTAGTGGTAATCAACTCGGGAAAGCAGAGATTAGTGGAAAAAGTGCCCTATATTACCTTCAGTGGGAAAAATGTGACGACACTGGTAACAGATGTCGGCGTTTTCGAAAAGATTGGCGGCGAAAAAACTTTTACGCTGACAACCTATATTCCATCCAGACCAAAACAGGCAGTAAAAGAAGCCATAGCCGGGATAAAAGAAAAAGTCGGCTGGGAACTTAAGGTCAGCCCCAATTTAAAAGAGGCTCAGCCGGTAGCTAAAGAGGAAGTGACTTTATTAAGGCTATTCGATCCTAAAGGATTCTTCACGTAAAAGGGGTCAACTCTGTTTTTCTCAACACCCCACTCTTCTGTCATTGCGAGGAAAGAGATTCCTCGCTTACGCTTCGGAACAGACTCCGCAATCTCCCCCCTCGTGTCGTTGCGAGGAACCGAAGGGGACGAAGCAATCTCTCAAAGGGAAATCCTAAATCCCAAGCACCAAATCCCAAACAATATCAAAGCACCAAACACCAATGCTCAAAACGTTTAGAATTTAGGATTTTGATATTTGGATTTGTTTAGAGATTGGATTTTGGGATTTGGAATTTAGTCAATGGGATTGCCGCGCTTCGCTCGCAATGCCAAAAGCTTCTTTGTCGTGGGGAATAAATCCCCGCCTTCTCAGGTGGCTGTCGCTTGAGGTTTTGTTTTCTTACGCTTCTAAGCGGTTGAGGTAGACTTGCAGAGCGGAGCAATAGCTTTGGTAAGTCCGGGAATCGAAGAGAACAAACACGACATCTTTAAGGGATGTCGCTTGCTCCTTAAGAAACGAAACGACGGTGCTTACCGCTATTTTTACCGCTTCATCCACGGGGTAGCCATAGGCTCCGGTGCTTATGGAAGGAAAGGCAATGCTGGCCAATTTGTTATTGGTAGCTAATTTCAGACACTCGTAATAGGCACTTCCCAAAAGCTGAGCTTCGTTTCTGCTGCCACCATGCCAGATGGGACCAACAGTATGTATCACATACTGTGCTTTGAGATTCCCCCCTGTGGTGATTACAGCTTTGCCAGTGGGCAATCTTCCTTGCTGGGCAACGATTTTCTGGCATTCCTCTAATATTGCTGGTCCCCCGGCCCGGTGTATTGCCCCATCCACCCCTCCACCACCCATTAAGCTGGGGTTGGCAGCGTTAACGATGGCCTCGGTAGCTTGCTTGGTGATATCCCCCTGGATTATAGACACTTTTGTTTTATTTACCATCACCTCCATCTCCCCTCCTTGCTCTGAAATAATCTCACTCACAAATTTTGTATTTGCCTGATTCAGCAGGCAAATACAAAGATCTGGAGTGTCTAGACATTAAATAAGAAGGTAACTACATCTCCATTCTGGATGATGTAATTTTTGCCCTCTGTCCTTAGCAGGCCTCTTTTTCGCGCCTCCGCTAGATTGCCGCAGTTTTCCAAATCACTATAGCTGATAACCTCAGCTCGGATAAATCCCCTTTCCATGTCGGAATGGATTTTTCCTGCCGCTTTTGGTGCGGGAGTTCCGCCGGGGATAGTCCAGGCCTTCAGTTCAGAAGAAACTGTGGTAAAGAAAGAAACCAGTCCCAGAAGACTATAGGAAAGGTCTATAACCCGGTCCAGCGCCGGTTTGCTCAGCCCCATGGCTTCACGAAATTCCTTGGCTTCAGCGTCGCTGAGCTGAGCTAACTCCATCTCCAGTTTGCCGCAGAGAGCGACCACGGCAAACTGGGGGTAAAGGGAACTTATCTCACCTTCCAATTGTGAAGCCTGCGATATTTGCTTCTCTCCGATATTAAGGACTACCAGCATAGGTTTGGCGGTAAGAAATTGATAGTTGGCTAACATTTTGAGTTCTTCTTTAGACAGGCCTTGTATTCTTATTGGTATATCTTTCTCTAGCTCCGCCTTAATCTTTTGAAGCAAAAGTTGCTCCTTTAAATAGGACTCCCGCTCTGCTGCTTTAGCTCCTTTTAAGCTTGTCTCCAGTTTGTCAAGCCTTCTCTCCATAATAGCTAAATCGGAAATAGAGAGTTCTAAATCTAAGGATGCTATGTCTCGTTTCGGCTCTATGCTTCCTTCAGGATGAGGGACCTTGGCATCTTCAAAAACCCGGACTACCTGGAGCAAGGCATCAGCGGTAGTCAGGTAGTTCAGGAATTCTCCCCCTGCTCCTTCTTTGCCGAAGCCCTTGATGGAACCGGCAATATCTATGGAACTCACCTCTGCGGGGATGGTCTTTTTGGGCTGGAATATGCCTTCCAACACGGATAGTCGGGAATCGGACACTTTAGCTACGCCGATATTGGGAGCCAGTGTCGGGGAATAAGCGGCAACTTCGGCCTTGCCCCTGGTCAGGGCATTGAAGATAGTCGTTTTGCCGCTTTCAGGTATCCCGATAATGGCAACCTTCATGATTATATCCTAGCATATTTTGTTTTGAGCTTCTGCCAGGAAAGGCTGGTGCTGTGATAGAATACGAGGTAAATGCTCTACATTCTTTATGGTCAGGACGATTTCTCCCTTAATCAAGCTGTGAAGGAAATTAAAGCTGACCTGGGCGATCGGGAGATGGTGGCGACTAACACCACTAACTTAGAGGGTCAACATCTAACTTTAAGCGAACTTAGCAATAAATGTGGTACCGCTCCTTTTTTATCCTCACATCGCCTGGTTATAGTCGATGGCTTATTAGGGCGCTTTGAGGTAAAGCAAAGCCGGCCACGGTCGGGCAAAGGCAAATCGGGAAACGGGCTGGGGGAATGGGAAGGCTTGGCTTCCTACATCAAGCAAATGCCCGAAACGACTGTGCTGATGCTAGTTGATGAGGAGGTGAAGGGCCCTAATCCTCTATTAAAGAAACTTTCACCATTAGCTGAAGTGAGAACCTTCCCTTTGCTGCAGGGCAGGGATTTGAAGGCCTGGATACGACAACGGGTGAAGGCAGAGGGCGGCGATATCACCCCTCAAGCCGTGAATTTGCTCGCTGAACTCATAGGCGGAGACTTATGGGCGATGAATGGTGAAATTCAGAAACTGCTTCTTTATAGTCGGGAGCGACCTATCGGAGAAGATGATGTTAGACAACTGGTAAGTCATGTCCAGGAGGCTAACATCTTTGCTCTGGTGGATGCCGTGGCCGAAGGTCGAACCGAGTTAGCCCAACGGATACTTCATCGGCTATATGATGAGGGTATGGCACCAACCTATATTCTCACTATGATTACCAGACAATTCCGCTTAATAGCTCAAGCCAGAGATTTGGGAAAGGGTCTGTCTCGCCTGCAGATTCAGGACAGGTTGGGGTTGAAATCAAGCTACAGCTTGGATAAAACGCTTAGCCAGGCCAAACTGTATGATTTTGAGGGCGTGAAGCGGACTTACGATAAGCTTTTGGAAACCGACTTAGCCATCAAAACTGGCAAATATAGCGATAAATTAGCTCTCGAGCTCCTGGTAACTGAACTTGCCTGCCTGAATCCGTGAATAAGAGTCTTGAGTCTCTCTGTCATCCTGAGCAAAGCGAAGAACATCCTCTCCCTTGATGGGAGAGGAGCGAGGTGAGGGTGAAATCCCCCTCCCTCTAACTCCCTCCCGCCGGGGGAGGGAGAGTTATAAGGAGTTTTGCAGTTGACTATAGTATTGTGCTCTGGAATCGTGAAGGAGGTTTAGCATGAAAGCATGTGAAGGAAGAATTGGCCGGGTTTTCGTGATAAGGCTGGAGGACGGGGATGTTGTGCCCGAATGTATCGAGCGGTTTGCCAAGAAGAAGCGGGTGTCTGTGGGACAGGCTATCTTGGTGGGTGGCATTGGAGGTGGTGACGTCGTTGTCGGCCCGCGGCGTTCGGAAGAAAAGCGGCCAGAGCCCATGCTCCTGCCTATTGATGGAGCACATGAGGTGGTGGGAGTGGGTGTGCTCGCCCCCGGTGAAGATGGCAAACCGACTCTGCATATCCATGCTGCGCTGGGTCGGGCAGGGCAGACTATGGCTGGATGTCTGCGGCATGGCGTCACCACCTGGCTTGTCGGAGAAGTCATCCTCTATGAAATCCTCGGCGCAAAGGTGGTGCGTATTCAAGACAAGCAGAGCGGCTTCGAGCTTCTCGAGCCCAAGGGCAATAAATGAGAGCTTCTAATATTAATTCTTATTGGACATAATACCTGATTTATAGTAGACTTAATTAGTTTTGTGTTCCTGGAGTGCTAAGGAGTCATTACACTTTGGAGGCAACACTAAATCATTGACTCAAGACATGGTTTAAGTAAAATGGCACATAACAAGAGAAATATCGCTTCTAATTTATCTAAGGCAAAGCACGTTATACTTGTAGGAGAGATGTGAAGCCTAATGGCTACTCGTAACCCGAGGAAAAACCCTTATGATTGGATTAACCCGGTGGTGGAGGCAAAGCTGTTCGCTGGTCGAAAAGGGGAGCTTGAAACAATTGAAGAAGAGATTGCAAGGCTTGCTGATGCTGAGCCTATGGTGCCGATGGTTGCTGTTATTGGGGAGAGGCGGGTGGGCAAAACTAGCCTATTGCGACAAATAGAAAGAATATGTGATAAATATCGACTTTTGGCTGTTCTAACTTCTGTTACAGATACGATTGCTGCTGATCCTTGGTATTTTTGGCAGGAGATAATCTCGAAATTGCTATTTGAGGCTCAAAAGGGAGGTATTTTGATAGACGCGGAAGCCGCAAAACGTTTTGGCTTTCCGATTCCGACGGCGGGTGGACCTGCTCAGGCAGATCAACCTGTGATGGGTGATCTATGGTTTCCCAAAGCTTATAGCATGCATCTCGCAACTTCAGGCCCTCCCGGGCTAACCAATCTCATTCTGGAACATGATATAAAAACAATCATTGATGGCTTGTTAGTAGCAGGTTATCAAGGGGTCTTATTGATGCTAGATGAGGCACAGGTTCTGATGGAAGCACAAGAGATAAAGCAACAAGTTCGTTATGTAATACAGGAAGCGAGTAGATGTGGGGTTATCTTTGCAGGGCTACCCCAATTGGGCTTTATGTTTACGGAGTCTTCCGAACCTTTCTTTGGTCAAGCTCGGGTAATTCCGCTAAAGAGCTTTACAAATGTGAGCGATGTGGCGGAATGCGCATTGTTGCCGCTGAGCGAGGATGAACGGCGACTTATGAGCCCCATGACAATTGATTACTTGTCTAGATATAGCCAAGGAAAGCCCAATCAGATAAGGCTGATATGTCAGGCCATCTATAATCGATATGCTAAGGGCGGGCAGGATGACTTGAACATAACGGTCGACGTTTTGGATGATGTACTTGATATTTTAGTGGCAGCTTTTCAGGAAGAAAAATTAAGGGCTCGGGTGGACACTATACATAGGCTAAGCAGCGTTGATTTGGAGCTATTATACAATATGACTAGATACCCAAATTGGTCCGTAAAAGACATTATTGACTTGGATGAGTCATTTCGGGGGGAGGCAAAGAGCGATTTGGCTACCACAAGGCGCGAACGAAACTTGACAAAAAAACAAGAATATTTTGTTAGCTTGGGGCTTATGGTTAAGGATACAGACCGATACATCTTGGCTGGTGGCGAATTTGTATCACTGTATCTCAGGTTTTGGCACGAAGTTCGCAGATATGGAAAGCTCTCAAGAGGACTCGTTCTGGGTAAGGGCCCACCGACACCATTTGGAGAAAAAAGCGAAAAGCTTGTCCAATCACTTTCCTATGTTCTTGGGGAAAGCCCAAAACTGGGAAGATTCATTTTCCATCCATATTATAGAGATGAGGGGGATATTATCGGATCAATCAAACGCAGATTTTCAATGCTTGCGAAGCTGGTGGCAGGAGAACGCCCTGACGGTGAAGACATGCTGGGGCTGCTGGGTGAATGCTTCAATGTCTGTGAGATGGTTGGCAAGGCGGGTGCATTCTATCTCTTGTGTCTTTCACTCCGAAACTTGGAGAATCCGCGGGAAGTAATGCAAGTTGAGCTGTATTTTGATGCTGCTCAGATGCGGGCAATTGACTTATTGTCGCTATTTAATCTTATGAACCAGCAAGCTTATGATGCTAGGGTTTTGATTGAACGGTATGATGGCTTTCTAATAGAACTCCCTGATTTGGCTAGTCTATTAAAGGCTGTGGGAGTACCCAGCCTCGATGTCTTATTGGCCCAAATCGGTGTAGTGGAGCGGTGGAGACTAACCTCGATTCAGCATCTAGTTCAATCGGGAAAAGCCACTACGGGGGTAGAACGCGCCAGTGACCGGGACGAGGATGGAGAGGAGTCGGGTAGGTGGATAGCTCTTTATGCTAAAGGCGATGAGAGCGGAGCGGAGGAATACCTCGTCAAGAAATTGGAAGAAACGAGAGAAAGGCATGTGCAAGCGAAACTCTATAACGACCTTGGTTATATGAGATGTGGGCCAAAACTAAAGAATAACCCTCTTGCAAGGAGAAATCTGGAAACTGCCCTTGACCTTCACTATCTTCAACTGCCTCTTACGCTTCTAAACCTTAGCTATATAGATATTGATGAGGGCAAAGAGGACAAATATGAGACGGCTATCGAGAGAATCGAGGAAGCGCTTCTCCTTACGTTCAGTAGGCTTGAAATTGAGGCTTCATACCTAAGGTTGAGATTGCCGGAAAATCACTTGGGTTTTAGAGAGAAGTGGGAGCAACACCCAGCCAATGTAATTGAGGCATCGTACATTAACTTAGCCTATGCCTTGCTTAAATCAAAAGGCTACCAGGAAGCTTTTGATGTATTGCAAGAAGGTCTGAGTCTTATTCCCTCTTCTATTCGTTTAAGGCATGCCTTAGCTCGCTTATATCTTTTCAAGAAAAATGCTGCCCTTGCTAAGCCTATCTACGAAGAGCTTTCTCAAAAACCATTGCCCGATAAGGGCATTGAACTTGAAATTAACGTGCTTTCACGGGGTCTTAGACTTACCAGAGAGAAGCCACGTGTGAAAAGACACAAGGCATAGCCTTCTTCTCCTGGTATTTGGGGACGTAATACCTAATTTGTAGCAGGCCTAGTTGGTGTTGTGTTTTTCGAATCCATTCGCGAGTTAACAAATTGGCTAAACTGCTAAAATAGGATTGTGTCCGTAAAGTTAGTAGCCAAGAAAGGCTCGACCTTCCATGATTTTCCCTACTCTCATCCGGAGCGGAAGTGTTTCCATTGCTGGATTATCAATGTCACGCCAGCAGGTCCAAATCAATGTATTCATAATTGTATCTACTGTTATGCCAGAGAAGCTATTTACTCCAACTACTCTGAGGATACCCTGATTTATAACAACTTGCCCGAGCTAGTGGAGAGGGACCTTAAAAAGCTAACTTTATGCCCGCCGATTTCCTTGTCCAATATCTCCGACCCCTGTCAGGACATACCGGAATTGAAAAAAGAGGTCAAGAGACTGATACGGCTTCTTATGGACTACGGCGTCTCTTTTTTCATCACCACCAAAGGCGACCCGTCCTTTCTTCTGGAATTGCCTGGCTTTATTGAATACAAGCCTAAGTTTATAGCTATAACCATCGAAGGGACTCCTGAGGTGCTCGGGCTTTTGTCACCAGGGGCGCCTTCGTTCGATGCCAGGGTAGCTGCTGCTGGCAAGCTATCTAACATGGGCATAGACATTATCATCCGCCTCGACCCTGTCTTGATTCATTTATTCCAGGCCCTTTACGGCGATTCCTGGTTTGAAAAAATAGCGGAGTTGCTGGATGTCTTCGCTGCGGTGGGAGCCAGCCATGTCACCGCCAGCACCGGCAGGCTATCCAGGAAGCGCTCTCCAGCAGGCGGTCGCGAAGGCACAAGCATATGGCAGCGAATATACAAAGTTATCTACAGCCAGTCGCCACTAGCAGCCAAGAAATTCGAGCAGGAATACATCTACGAGGCACACTGGTCAGGAGGGGGCTATCGCCTGCGCCGGGATTTAAGGCTCGGCTTCCACCGGAAAGTAAAGGAATTGGTTGAAGCCAGGGGAATGACCTATGCCACCTGCCAGGAACTTTCCGCCGGGGAAAGTGATTCCCGGGACATCCCGCACTGCGAGGGATTACCACTGCCCTTTGCCCGAAAGCAAGCAGACGGAAGATTCAAGCCTGTTCCAGGTTGCACTGCTAACTGTCATGTCTCTTGCCAGGGGTTATCCAGCCCGCCCTGCGGGCAAGCTGAACTGGTAAGCTGCGGGCCGCTGCGTCTCAAGAAACTACGCTTGGAATCTAACCGACTCTCTGTGGCAGAGCGACGATAGACAGCTTATAGCTTAAAGCGTTTATTATTCCTGGGAGGTATGTAAAAGTCGAAGAGCAAATCTATAGTCCTTTTGCTAAGGTCCAGTGCATGCTCTTCCAGCCATCCTTTTTTGGTATGAATTCGCTGGACGACAATCTCCAGCTCTTTTTTATCTAACTCAGCTTGTTCTGCAAGCTCGAGCGTCTGCTCCAGGTCATGAATCCGCTGAGAAAGGATTTCTTGTTCCTCTTCTATTGTTTCAGTTTGGGCCTTACTTGTTCTTTTATATCCTGAAATCTGTCTTGCTACTCCGAGAAGGGTTTTCTTACGCCTCTCCAGGCTAGCTATCTGTTCTTTAATAATCGATTGCTTCTCTTTATTCCCTTTCAGTTGTCTTGTCAGATTTCTGAGTTCCCACTGTTGTAAATCTATGTCACTAATCTGGGTAGAGAGGTTTTTCAATCTACTGTGGTACTTTTCTTTGAGAAGTGATTGTAACTTCGCCAGCCGATCAAGCCGCCGGCATAAGAATTCTATCTCACTATGCGCTTCCTTAATCCCAGTTGATAATTCCTCTTGTTCAGCAAGAATTCGCTCTTGTCTTAGTGTCTCTCTAATCGTTTCCATGCCCTAGTTCACAGAAATCAAGAAGCATTATAAAATTTTCGGCCACGGATAAGCAATGGCCCACACTTTTCTCGTCATTGCGAGGCTGGCAAAGCCAGCCGAAGCAATCTTGGTGGGGCAATGAGGATTGCCACGCTCCCGCCTGCCAAGCCTTGGTGGGCAGGTCGCTCGCAATGACACGGGAGGCAAGCTCTAACGATTTGTCAGCTCCACTATGGTGACGCCATAGTCTCCTTCGCCATAATCACCAAGGCGATAGGATTTAACCAGAGGATGCTTGGCTAGTGACTCGTGTACGGCATGGCGTAATTTTCCTGTCCCCTTGCCGTGAACAATGCACACTGAGGACAAACCAGCCATAAAAGCGTCGTAGAGATATTGGTCAAGCCGGTATAGGGCTTCGTCGACGGTAAGACGACGTAAAAGTAATTCCCTGTCTACTGCTTTCATTCTGACTTGATAAACTCCAGACGGAGGATTTTTTGGCTGGCTTCAGTGGTCTTGGCTCTATCATCAATGCGCCAGCCTACCACCCAGATGATTTGTTGAGGGGAACAGACGATTGGGATATGGCCTCGCCAGGAACGAGGTATCTTGGCGTCAACCATGAACTCATAGAGTTTCTTGGGCATGCTCATGCCCAGGGGCTGAAATCTGTCTCCGGGCTGGCGCTGACGGACAAAGAGCGCGGTTCCTGTTTTGTGTAAATCGAAATAGGCAACGAAATTGCTTTGACAAGTTCTCTCGCTTGTGCTCAAGACGCCTTGCGATGACAGAGAAGCCACTCGCTCTCGAACTATGCTGGCTATCACGTTCCATCCCGGGAAAACTGTCTGACCAGGCACTTTAAGAGGAAATTCGCCTGGCAGCGGAGGGAAAGGACAGGGCGGAAGTGGAGATTGCTTCGCTTCGCTGGCAATGACTGAGGGGAGCCTGGTAATCACGAGCTCATTATATCCTCCGTGACAGATAAGTCCGTGTGGCAGAGAGATTCTTTTGCTAGCCGGTTTATTTAGCAGGCTCCTGGCCGCTTCAATATGACTGGCTTCGATGTCTCGAACATCCCCGGCCAGCTTGGTCACAGCTACTCTCAATAAGTGCCTCTGCAAGGCTAGCGGCAAGCTAGCAATCTGTTTTTTATCCAGGTAAACGGTGTTATTTTCCTGCCTGGCCACTTCATCCCACACCCCAGAAGTTTGTTGTTCAATGAGGGCATTATCCTCTTTGGCGATATCAGCCAAACGGAGCAGGGCCTGGTCAACGCTCGGATTATATTGCCTGAGCAGAGGCAGCAAGTGGAGGCGAAGGCGATTTCGGAAGAAGGAAGGCGACAGGTTGGAGGAATCAATATGCGGCTCAAGCTGGTGCTCCTGACAATAACTCGCTGTTTCCTCTCTGGTAATATCTAGAAGAGGTCTTATTACTAAGAGATTGCTTCGCTGCCCCTTCGCTACGCTCAGGGCTTCGGCTCGCAATGACATTCCCTGGCTGTCATACGCCATAGGCGAGCAAGGGGCTAAACCGCACAATCCGGTAATTCCTGTTCCCCGTAATATGTGCATCAAAATGGTCTCTACCTGGTCATCCCTGGTGTGACCTACGGCTATTCGATGGGCTCCGACCTCTCTAGCTACCCGGACAAGAAAAGCGTAGCGTAGTTCCCGGGCTGCTTCCTCAATAGAGCAATTTCTTGCAATCCTGTAGGCAGCCACATCCTGCCTATCAATAGTGATGGGAATGCCCAGCGAGCCAGCCAGATTAGACACGTATTCAGCATCAGCTTCGGACTCAGCCCCCCGAAGCTGGTGGTTGAGATGAGCTATGTGAAGTTTTATCCCTAGTCCTTTCCGCCATTTTGTCAGGACATGAAGTAAACATACTGAGTCGGCACCACCTGAAACGCCGACAACCACTATCTCCTCAGGTGGAATCAAGCTATACCGCTGGATAAAATCTAAAACCTTTGACTCTAGCTTAACTTTGTTCATAGGGATTGCTTCTTTGCTTTGCCCCTCGCAGCTAACGCTAATAGGAGGTATCGTTAAATGTCACCAAGCGGGCTCCATAATCCCGGAACTCCAGAATGCTTACTCCACCAAGGTCTAATTTGAATTTGATAAAGCAGTCCAGAGGCAAATTTAAAGCCTTGAGAATGATGGCTAAGGTGACGAAGTAATGGCTGACTACTACCGCCGTAGCGTCTTTGTTGTGCTCAGGACTAGTTTTATGCCTTTCTAGCAAACCTTCAATAACTTTCCAGGCTCTCTGTTGCAAGTCGACAAGACTTTCTCCATTGGGCAATTTCATTGCTTCTCCGTCCTGCCACCATTGTAGTAAAAACCGGCTGAACGTGGTACGTAAATTTGAAATAGATACGCCTTCCAGGTCACCAACTTTGAGCTCTCTAAGCCCTTGATCAATCTCTACGGACAACTGGTGCTGGCTGGCTATGACTTCGGCTGTAGCTACAGCTCGCTGCAAAGGACTGGAGAGTATAACGATAATAGGCTCATTCTTGAGAAAAGCTGCTAGCTTTCTGGCTTGCTCCAATCCGGTATCATTCAATTCGATATCGCTATCGCCTCCCTGGACAATCCCGTCCTTATTCCAATGAGTTTCGCCATGCCTAACTAAAATGAGCTTCAAAAGGCCTCCTTAGATTGCCTCGCTTCACTGAGAGCGAGAGATATAATTATGGGCTAGTTTTACCCTCTCATTATAGGTGGGATGGTCATAAAATAGAAGTTTTGCCCAAAGGCTAGGTTCGGCTTCGGTTAGATTCTGGTCGGTCAGCTTAGTCATCAAAGCAATAAAGGCTTGGGGGTTATTGCTTAGCGCCAAGGCAGTCTCGTCTGCCGCTATTTCTACGCGACGATTGTACCAATTAAGTACTGGTTGTAATACCAAGATAAGCATGGCTAGGACGAGAATTAGCCAGGGAAGTCCAGCGATAGCACTTATTCCCTGGAGGGAGAATAATACTACTCCAGCTCTCAGGGCTAGATTGGCCAGATAAAATGCCAATAAAAAAGTGACTGCCTGGATTCCTATGAGCTTAGGAATATCATGGTGGAGGCGATGTCCTAGCTCATGAGCCAAAGTTACCTCTATTTCATCCCAGGAATATCCTTGGAGCAAAGTATCGCTGAAGATAATACGTCGAGATTTGCCCCAGCCGCTTAGCATGGCGTTAGCTGTAGTGGCTTTGCTGCTTAAATCCATGGTAAGGCACTCTGCAATATCCACTCCTGCCTTCTTGGCTAAATTTACCAATTTTTCTTTGAGTTCTCCTTCTTCTAAGGGCTTTAATTTAAAGAATAAAGGTATAAGAAAGGTGGGCGTTAGCCAGGTGAGGATTAAGCTGACTAAGAACATAATCAAGGCAGCTGCTAGCCACCACAGCGCCGGGAGGCGCCCTATAAGCCAGTAAACGATGATAACCAGACATAAGCCTAGCAATAATTGCAGCCCCGAAGCCTTAACTTTATCCTTGAACCAGCTTGCTAAGTTTTGCTTTGATAAGCCATAGCGATGGGGCAAGACAAAATCGTAGTAATAGCTTAATGGTGCCATTATCACTCCATAGCCTGCTGCTAGTGTCAGTAGATACAGGGCTGCTGACCCTAGGGAAGGAAAAACTAAAAGGCTGGCCAGCGTAGTTGAGGCAGGGGTGAAAAGAAGGACTAGTAATAAGATGACCCCTATTCCGAGCTCGATAAATGAGCCGCGCTGCAGTAGCCTACTATATTCTCGTGCTTTCTGCTGGCGCGCCGGGTCAGGGACGATTTCCCTTAACTTCTCAAGGTCTTCCCCCAAAATCGCACCGTAAGTTATGATAGCATTAGCTAGCAAACCTGTCAAAACCCACATAGTGGAGGCTAATTACTATTACCGGGTGTCATTGCGAGGCACGACAGTGCCGAAGCAACCTCAAGGGAATTATACGGGGTTGCCACACTAGCGTGCCTTAACGGTAATCTTCAAACTGTCTATTTTACCCACTCCCTTTAATGAAGAGACCAAGCCAATTATTGTGTTGGTGAGAATTTCTTTAGGGAAAGGGGTAAGGGAAAGTTCATTCCCATTGACGACGAGCTTGACATCGCCCCGCTCCAGATAAAGTTCCATGTCCCGTATGTTTTCAGTTCCTTTCAAGGAAGAGACTGCACCGACTACAGTTCGAGTCAAGAACTGTTTGGCGAAGGGGTTGAGTTTGATAGATACCTTGTTGACCACAAGCTCTGCCCCAAGGTTCTTGTCCATTTTATACCTCCTGGTCTATTCTCAAGCCAGCACTAAAATTCGACCAGCACTTTGCCACCTTCAACTTTAACATTGTACACTGTAAGGGCCTTGGACATCTTGAGTGCACTGCCGAGCTTCGATATTAGCCCTCCCTTTAACCAACGCACCACCCGCCCATTACTGATATCAAATTGAGAGCCGTGCACAGGACAAGTGACCACAGTCCCTTCTGGTTTACCCTGTGATAAATCGCCCTTCATATGGGGACAGCGATTATCAGTGGCATAGTACTTATCTCCAACCCTGGTTAGGAGGATTTCGCGCCCCTCTGCAATTACCGCCTTCATTGTTCCGCTTTTCAGTTCTTCTATTTTAGCTACCTCTGTAAACTTACTCATAGAACACCTCCATTCATAAATCCTAGCTATTAAGCGAATTATTGTCTACCCGGCTAGACTACCCTCCGGAATTTCTCTTTGGGAGCGCCACAAATAGGGCACACATCAGGAAGAACGCCGTCGGAGACGTAGCCGCAGACCTGGCAGACGTAGTACTCGGTCTCCTCTTCAGCCATCGTATGCGCCAGCGCCTTCTTATAGAGTTTGGCATGCCCCTTCTCTACATCGCGGGAGTAACCCAGAACCGTGGCCACGCTCGTATTCCCTTCCTCGTTTGCCTCTCTAATGAATTGAGGGTAGGTGCTGGCAGCGAGGTTTTCCCTCTCAAAGGCGCTTTCCAGGTTTTCTTGGGTGCCAGACGCAGCGCCCAAAAGGCGGAAGTGGTTGAAGGCATGGACTGCCTCAGCTTCGGCGATGGCACGGAACAACCTCGCCACCTGAGAATAGCCCTCTTGCTCAGCCTTCATGGCAAAAGCTAGGTTCCTCAGATGTGCCTGGGACTCTGCCACGAAACCAGCTTTAAGATTCTTCAAGGTCTTAGTCCCTTTTATCCCCGACACCTCATGTGGGACGAACTTCTCTGCCTCAGCACCACAGACCGGACAGCGTTGCGGTTTGTCGGTGCTAAGTTCTACATGATGACAATTAGTACACTTCCACATATTATTTACCTCTTGTGAATTTAGTTTTTCCCCTTAGCGAGGTACTTCTCAGGGTTCTGGTCGAAAGCCTTCTTACAACCGACAGCGCAGAAGTAGTATTTCTTTCCCTTATACTCGGAAGTAGCTGCTGCCTGAGTTTCCTGTACCTCCATCTTGCAAACTGGGTCTATGGCCATTGAGCACCTCCTTTCCTTAATTGCCAAGCCGAGCTGGCTTGAACCCTCTTAAACGCAGTGAGTTGGACACGACAGTGATGGAGCTAGCCGCCATGGCGGCTGCGGCTAGCATGGGATTCAAGAAACCATACTCACCTAGAATGAAATGAAGCCCGGAGGGTACACCAGTCTTCCCGAAGGCAAGATACAATACCCCGGCTGCTACTGGAATGAGGGCAGTATTGTAAGCAAAGGCCCAGAAGAGGTTCTGCTTGATAGTCCTCATGGTCCGCTTGCTCAGAGATATGGCGGTTACTACCCCCATCAAGTCACCGCTAATCAGGGTAATATCGCCAGTCTCCATGGCAACATCAGTACCTGTACCAATAGCGATACCAATATCTGCCTGGGCCAATGCCGGAGCATCGTTAATGCCATCACCCACCATTGCCACCACCTTTCCCTCTTCCTGCAATTTCTTGACCTCTCCAGCCTTATGCTCAGGGAGCACCTCAGCCAGGACACGGTCAATGCCTGCCTCGCGAGCAATAGCTTCTGCCGTGCGCCGATTGTCCCCGGTGAGCATGGCTGTTTCAATACCCATCTTGCGCAGCGTTTGGAGTGCTTCTTTGGCGCCTGGTTTTAGGGTATCAGCCAAAGCAATAATTCCTGCTACCTGGCCATCCCGCCCCAAGAACATTACCGTCTTACCTCCTTCGAGGAGTTCAGTAGCTTTCTTCTCCAGCACGTTTAGGGAAAGGCCTCGTTCTTTCATTAACCTGAGGTTGCCCAGGAAAAGCTTCTTGCCCTCCACCGAAGCCTCGACACCCTGCCCCGGGATGGCATCAAAATCTGAGGACGGAGATAATTCTAGCTTCTTCTCCAGAGCAGCCTTGACCACAGCTTCGCCCAGCGGGTGCTCTGAGCTATGCTCAGCAGAAGCAGCTAGTCGGAGGATTTCCTCTGGGGAAGAAAAAGGGGCAGCGACCACATCCGTCACCACAGGCTCGCCACGGGTCAATGTGCCGGTCTTATCCAGAAGAACAGTGTTTATCTGGTGAGCTCTCTCCAGGGCCTCGCCATTCCTGATAAGAATACCATGCTCGGCTCCCTTGCCTGTGCCGACTATAATCGCGGTGGGAGTAGCCAGTCCCAGGGCACAGGGGCAGGCGATAACAAGCACGGCGACAAAGTTGAGGAGGGCAAAAGTGAGGGCTGGAGCTGGCCCCACGAAATACCAGACTACAAACGTTATTATGGCAATGCCAATCACCGCCGGCACAAAGTAGCTGGCGATGACATCAGCAAGACGCTGAACAGGAGCTTTGCTTCCCTGAGCCTCCTCCACCATTCTGACGATACGAGCCAGCGTTGTATCCTTACCCACCTTGCTTGCTTCGATTTCAAGGCTGCCGGTCTTGTTAATAGTGGCACCGATAACCTCATCACCCACCTTTTTATCCACAGGGATACTCTCTCCAGTAATCATGGACTCATCAACGCTAGAGTAACCTTGGCGCACTATGCCATCCACAGGTATTCGCTCGCCAGGACGTACCAGGATAAGGTCACCAACCCGAACATCTTCCACGGAAATTTCTCTCTGCTCGCCTTCACGGATAACTAAAGCGGTCTTCGGCTGCATACCGATAAGCTTCTTTAATGCTTCCGAGGTCTGTCCTCTAGCTCTAGCTTCCAGAAAACGGCCAAGAAGAATCAAGGTTATAATCATCGCTGAGGTGTCGAAGTATAAGTGGGGTTCCAGTACGCCAGTAGCAAAAAGGCCGGGGAAAATAACGGCTATCAGGCTGTAGAAGTAAGCCACCGAGGTACCTACCGCAATCAGGGTATTCATATCGGAGGTCCTGTGTTTCAATGCGCCCCAGGCCCCTCGGTAGAACCGCAGGCCGGCCCAGAACTGCACTGGCGTAGCCAGAGCCCACAATAGATAAGGCTGGCCCACAAAGGAAGGACTGAAACCCAGAGCCATGATTGATGCGGCGAGGATGACAGCGACGATAAATCTGTTCCTGAGAACCCGAATCTCACGCTGGGCAGCGGTGGTCACATCCTCCAGAGCCTGCGCCTCGGGGCCAAGTTCGTAGCCGGCGTCTTTTACCGCTCGTCTCATGTCAGCCAGCCCTGTTCCTTCCAGGTATTCCACGGTAGCCTTCTCAGAGGCTAGATTCACGCTAGCAGAAATTACCCCGGGCACGCTGGACAGAGCCTCCTCCACCCGGGCAACACAGGAAGCGCAGGTCATTCCGCCCACCGGGAATATGGACTTCTTGGTGGCGACCCCATAACCCAATTGCGAGACAGTATTCTTAATCCTGGCAAGGTCCACCTTTGTAGGATCGTATTTTATCGAAGCCTTCTCCGAAGCGAAGTTAACGTCAGCTTGCTCTACACCAGGGGTCTGGGAAAGACCCTTCTCGATAGTAGCCGCGCAGGTAGTGCAGGTCATCCCAGTTATGTGGATTGAAGCCCTGTCAGATTTCTTAGAATTAGTTTTGTCGCCCACTATCTTTTCCCTACCCACATTTCCTCTTCCTTCAGGAGGTCACCAAAAATATCAATATGGGGTATAGTTCGTGGTCCCTTATCCGGGCAAGAAGCTCTTTCAGCTCAGGCTCTGCAATTCCCTTGGTAGCATGGTCATACGCCTTAGCCACTGCTTTTATACATCCCTTGTCCTAAAACTACTTGAGTATTCTTTCCAGCCTTTTGTTCACCTCATCCCAGTTGACGATGTTCCAGAAGGCATCAACGAATTTAGCTCTTTCATTCTTGTAATCCAGATAATAAGCATGTTCCCAGACGTCAATAACCATGAGGATGGTAAACATGGGATAAACATTTGTGTTATGTTTTTCGATCTGCATTATTATTGGTCTGTTAGTTTGCCTGCAAAAACTGAGTGCTGCCCATCCCGAGCCTTCCACGCTGGTAGCAGCCAGACTGAATTCCTTTTTGAATCTTTCAAAACTTCCAAACTCTTTCTCCAGAGCTGTGCTCAAAGTTCCGGTTGGCTTTCCCCCGCCTTTGCCCGGCGGGGCTATGTTGGTCCAGAACAATGAGTGTAGCAGATGTCCTCCGATATGAAACGAAAGCTCTTTCAAGGTAGCTTTAACATCAAAGTCAGTACCTTCTTTGCGAGCCTTGTCAAGCCTCTCGAGTATGGCATTAGCACTATTGACGTACGCCTGATGATGCTTTTGATGGTGTAGAGTTAACTGTTCTTGGGATACATAAGGCTGCAACTCATCATATCGGTAGGGCAATTGTGGAAGGGTATAAAACTTTGCTTTTTCCATAAGTCTTTTTCCTCCTTTTTAAAATCTCACAAACATTACACAAGTAGCGATTAATTGTCTTAGCCATCATCTCGGGTTGCCACTCTTGGAGTCATAGATTATCACTGCTTTGGACATCCTGCTCCCTTTCCTATAAAAAATTATCAGGCAAAGCCACGCTCTTTATGCTTTTTTGCAATGGTGCTAGCCAAGTTGTCCAGGGCTTGGAAATCCTCTTCTCTGGGAAATCCCTTGCTGAGCACGGGAGTCAGCACCTCCGCCTTAAGGTTGGGAATCATTCCCGTGAGCTGTTCCACAGCCTTGCTGCCCCAGCCATAGGAGCCAATGATGGAGATGAACTGGAGCCTGGGTCTTAAAGCGTTGGCTAGAAATGCCGCATAGGCGACGTTAGGATGTGGACCAACCAGAACTGTAGGCGTGCCGATGACCATAGTGGCGGCGTCCACCAATGCCATGGCCAGTTTCCCAATATCAGTTGCCGCCAGGTTGAACTGCTTAACCGTGACACCTCTGTCAGCCAGGGCTCCCACAAAATATTCCACCATTTTTTGGGTGCTGCCATGCATGGAGATATAAGGCAAGACCACTATGTTTTTTGGTGGGCCGAATACCCAGCTTCGATATGCTTCCAGGATGAACGAAGGTTTGTCATGGAGAGGGCCGTGGCTGGGACCGATGACGTCAATCTTATAACTGTTTAGCTTCTCCAAATGTTTCTCAATACTGGTGCGGAAAGGCATCATGATTTCCGCAAAGTATCTTTTAGCCGATTCGTAGCCCTGACCTTCATCAGTTACATACAAGTCTGTGGTAGCCAGATGGGAGCCAAAAAGGTCGCAAGGGAAGAGTATTTTGTCTTCCCGTAAATATGTAAGCATGGTCTCGGGCCAGTGTACCCAGGGGGCATGGATAAACTCCAGTGTTTTATCCCCCAGGGATAAAGTTTCACCGTCGCTTACGATGATAAATCTGTCCTCCGGGATAAGCAGGAGAGCCATGAGTAAATCCCGGCCTTTGGGCGTAGTGACCACCTTAGCATCGGGATACTTCGCCAGAACCTGAGGGATGGAACCAGAGTGGTCTTGCTCGGCATGGTTGGCAATGACATAGTCAATAACGGGAATGTTCTCAAGATAAGTCATGAGGACTTCTGCCATAGAGGGATTCACAGTATCTATCAAAGCAACTTTCTGGCTGCCTCGCACAAGGTAGGCGTTGTAGCTTGTTCCATCGGGAAGGGGTATCAGAGCGTCGAATAGGCGCCTGTCCCAGTCAATAGCGCCTACCCAGTGAACATTTGGCTTTATTTGTCTTGCTTTCATTCGCTCCTCTTTTAATATTTCGAAAGTCTTTGTTCGCCTTCAATCTTTTTTATCTCTGTGATATCTTGTGTGGCTTCCAATGTGCCTAAATACCTGCCAGCCTTATTCCGCACGGCAAAATATCTTATGTATACCTTCTTCTTCTCCAGATTTATCCAAAATTCGGCTGAATCTCTCTTGCCAGCCTTAAAATCGGACAATAGCTGGTTTACCTTATCCACACTGTGCTTCGGATGGCAGTTCTGAACTGATTTCCCAATCACAGAAACCGGCCGTTTGAACATTCTCGTTTCGTGCTTAT
The DNA here is from genome assembly GCA_903884455.1 of uncultured Chloroflexota bacterium. Taxonomy (GTDB): domain Bacteria; phylum Chloroflexota; class Dehalococcoidia; order GIF9; family AB-539-J10; genus RBG-13-51-36. The sequence continues at coordinate 68,502 of CAISEW010000016.1, forward strand.
TCCAGAATTTAACTAAATCATCTTCATTGACGAAAGAAATTTCTATCGGTATCGTTTCTAATATTCCGGCTAATTGTTCTTGGCTCAGGTTTTCTATCATGGTACCTCCATCACTTACTCCTTCATTTTCTCGAACTGGTCCTTGCTTGCTCCGCAGACAGGGCATACCCAGTTATCGGGTATTTTCTCGAAAGGAGTCCCCGGCTTTATGCCGCCGTCGGGATCGCCCAACTGGGGGTCATAGATATACCCGCAAACAGTACATTGGTATTTCGCCATTTTGGATACCGTCTCCTTTCTCTCCTCGATGTAGCTGGGAGCTGTCTTGGGAGTGGTGCCTCTCTTAACCTGATGGTAGTAAGCATAAGTCATGGGTTCACCTTCTCTGAGGACATCCGCTCCCACAAGTTCCCCGATGAAGATAGTGTGAGTCCCGACATCTACTTGATTAATTACCCTGGCTTCGAGATAAGCTAAGCTATGGTCAAGTACTATGGGAGCCTTAGTTTCACCTAGCTTATAATGGACATCTTTGAGTTTGTCTACTTCTCGGCCCGATTTGAAGCCAAAATGACCGATGAAAGAGAGCGGCGTATCCCGGGATAGTATAGAAGCGGTAAATACTTTGCTTGCATTGATAAATTCATGAGTCAGGTTCTGTTTATTAATACTCACGGCAATAGTTGGCGGCTCGGAAGTGATTTGAACCACAGTGTTGGCGATTTGCCCATTAAATCTGTCCCCTTTTCTGGAACTTATCACATATAAACCGTAGCCGAGATTATGCAGAGCCTTGTGATTCATGATTATCCCCCTGTTAGCCTTAATTACATAAGTTCCTTTTCACTGGCTTCCACAGCCCGCTGTAATTCGGCACCGAGTAAGGGCGGCAATCCCTCGATATCCACCCTGAGAAATCCCCTGACTATCGTGGCTGTAGCTTCGGTTCGAGTTAGCCCTCGTGCCATGAGATACTCTACTTCTTCCTCAGCTATCTTGCCTACTGCCGCTTCATGGGATAGGTCAACGCCAGCCAATGTACCCTTGAGCTCAGGTATGGCATGAATAATACCTTCTTTATGCAAAATTAGCCCACGGCATTCTAGATGGCCTTTGACATCAGGGGCATTGCCTTCCACATAACCTCGGGCAACAATACTCCCTCCGGTAGTTATAGCCCGCGATATAATTTCCGTTTTCGCTCCCTTGGCGTTGAGGATAACCCGAGAACCAATGTCCAGCGATGACCCTGGGCCTGCTACCAAAATACTGTTGAACCTAACAACTGCATTTTCACCAACACACCTGGCTGTAGGATACATTTGTATTGAACGAACTGGCCTCATCAGTACATAGTTACTGAGGAAGAGGCCATTCTCTTCCACAATGGCGACAGTGCGAGGACGGACCGCTGTTGCTGGGTTCCAGCTATGTATCATGGTAAAGGTAACCTTGGCTCCCTTTTTTATGAAGAACTCAGAAACGCCAATATGCAGGCCGGGTTCTTCTCTCAGGGCAGTAGTACAGCCAGTGATAATGTGCAGTTCTGAGCCCTCTTCAGCAATAATGATGTTATGCACCTTCTGAGCCAGTTGCGCCTTGGCCAGATAGAGACAGGCCTGGACCGGGTACTGAGATTTAACACCAGGCAGTGCCCTGAAGAAGTAGCCATCATACTGGCCTAGCTCGACACTGGCAGTGTACTTGTCAGTGTCCACGGCTACCGCTTTCCAGAAGTAGTCTGATAGCCAATCATATTTCTTCATTGCCTGGCTGACAGCCATTACCTCTATACCCTCTTGCGTGGCCGAAGTATGCACTGGAGTATTGTTTGTCTGAATATATGTGCCGGTTCTCTGGCCCATATCATCCAGCATAACGCCAACCCCCAGCATTTGCTCTTTAGCTCGAGCTGGTAGCTGTGAAGCATCAGCACGGTAAGATTGCGGCTCAGCTTCACCAACAAAAGCGCTTAAATCTATGTCCTCGCCTACTGCCGCCGGTTTACTGGCTGCAGCCCTGGCCTTCTTCTTCAATGTCTCCGATGATTTTATCTCACTCATTTGGTACACTCCTTACAGAACAGCTAACACACGCCTTATATCCCTTTTCTTTAATAGTTTTTAGAATCTCATGGGGGTTACCCTCACAGTAGACTGTGCCGTCGCACATAACGTAGCCAGTGTGAGCGCTTACATAGTCCAGAATATGCCCGGTATGGGTTATGATAAGCCCGGTACACTTTCGGTCACGTATCGGGCAGTCTTTTTCCAGCAACTCATTTATCAGCTCACCAATGAGAGCAATGTTCACTAGGTCAACTCCAGACTCTGGCTCATCGAGCAGAGCCAGCTGCGGTCTCTGTGCCATTAGCTGCAGAATTTCAGAACGTTTTATCTCTCCACCGGAAAAACCCTGGTTGATATCCCGCTCCAAGAAATCGGACAAATCAGCCCGACTTGCCAGCTTACCAATTGTTTCATCATCACCACGTCCTCTAAGACAAGCAGAAACCATATCGCGCGTTTTTACTCCCCTGACTACAGGTGGCCTCTGAAAAGACATACCAATTCCCATTCGGGCTCTTTCATCAAGAGGTAGCCTAGTTATATCTTTGCCCATGAAGATTATGTTACCCTGGGTCACCCGGTATTTTGGGAACCCCATTATTGTCATAAGCAAAGTGGTTTTCCCGCTGCCATTGGGACCGAAAAGGACATGACTCCCGCCAAGTTTTATTTCCAAATTTATGTTATGCAAAATCTCCTTGCCCTCTACCTCCACAGTTAGCTGCTTGATGCTTAAAGCAATGTCATCCATGTTGTACACTCCTTTTGTTTATTTAAGCTCCATCCAATGACCAATGTTCTTTTTTAGTAAACCACCCTGCAGGGTCACTGAGATACTCGTAAGAATCGAGAAGGGCGAGATGGTGCCCCCGCTCCTCGCCCGCCAGAGTCTGATAGAACCGCTTTTCCACGGGGAGGGTGCTTTCTTTGCTTCGAGAGTAATATAAATTATAAGACCTGACCTCCATATCCATAGCTATCTTGATAGCTTCAAATTCAGACTCGGCCACTTTAAAATTGCTACCCAGTGCTTTAGTTGCTTCGGCGAACAGAGACTTGATTTTTTCCCCTTTCTCGGAAGGTGGTTCTACATCAGGCCAATTCTGCCGCCTCTTGAGCGCTTTATATATTTCCTTAAACTTCTTGCGGTGAATATCTTCCTCAGTAGCTAGCTGCTGAAATAGCTCCTTAGCTAGCTTGTTGCTGCTTTTCCGGCTTGCCTTCTGGTAAAATTCCTTACCCTCTACCTCCATCCGAACAGCGAGCTGAAGCACCTCTATCGTCCTGGCCTGTTCATTTTCCATTTGCTCACTCCTCTTAAAACCTTACGAGCTAATTAATTCCATATCCTGGCCACAACAGACTAGAGTGCCGCCGCCAACCTTGGTCACCGTCACCTCATTGCCACAGACATTGCAGCGATATTTTTCGCCAACCTTTTTAACAGCCATTTCAGTCCTCCTTTACAATATTATTTATTTGCTGAGCCTCTGGAGATAGCGGTGAGCTTGAAGCGCAGCCTTGGCTCCTTCGCCAGCGGCTACCACTATTTGCTTGTCAGGGACGCTGGTAACGTCCCCAGCGGCGAAAAAGCCAGACACACCAGTTTCATTGCCACAGTTAACCTCAATCTCCCCAAGGCGGTTTAAAGTGACTAGCTCCTTTACCAGAGCTGAGTTGGGGGTAAGCCCGATCTCAACAAATATGCCACCAACCTCCAGTTCCTTTTCTTTCTTGCTTTTTAAATCCTGTATTCTTATCCCCTCAACAGAATTTTTCCCCTTTATTTCCAAAACTTCGTGCTCCAGGAAAATTGTCAGGTTGCTAGCACTTTTCACCTTATTAATTAGTATCTGGTCGCCGGTGAGAGGAGTCAGTGATATTAAGTAAACATGGTCGGCTATTTTGACCATGTCGTCAGCAGCTTCCAATGCCGAGTTGCCACCACCAATGACAGCCACCTTAACATCAGCGAAGAGGGGACCATCACAGATAGCGCAGTAGGTAACCCCCCTTCCAATCAACTCCTTCTCTCCAGGAACATTTAGCTGGCGAGGACGTTTGCCTGTGGCCAATATGACTGCCTTGGCCTGGTAGGTCTCACCCCTATCCGTCCTGACCTCGAAGCCTCCGTCCACTCTCGATAGTCTTTCAGCTCTCTTGCCAACTTCGACCTTTACATCTGTGGGGAACTGCTTGACCTGCTCCTCAAATTTCTGCATCAACTCCCGGCCTTCAATGAATTGATAACCCATGTAGTTTTCTACAAGCCAAGTGGTGAGACCCTGCCCACCTATGTCGCCGCTGATGAGCAATGTATTTATCTTCTTCCTCGCTGCATAGACAGCCGCTGTCATACCGGCAGGGCCGCCACCAATGATAATCAATTCATACACATCTCACCTTAGCGAACTAAAGTCCTAATTTCTCTTTAAGCTGCCCTTCGTCAAATCCGACTAGCACCTCATTGTCAATGCAAATTGTGGGGACTCCCAAGGAATTGCATTTATCCTTCATTTCCTTGCGGGCTGCCTTATCTTCGGCCACATTGAATTCCTGGTACTTGATGCCATTATCATCCAGGAATTTCTTAGCCATCTTGCAATAAGGGCAAGTAGGGGTGGTGTAGATTTTAACTTCTCGCGCCATTTGCCCTCCTGAGTTTTTATTTTAAGCAGTGTGCCTGCTCCTCACCTATAAAAATAAAAAAACTGCCAGGACAATGCCTAGCAATTACACTTGAACGTCTTTCTGCGGACTAGTTTTGTCTGTACCTTGTATGCCATCGACCCCACCCACATAACTTTCCACTATAAGGCGAGGTAAATAGAGTGGTAAATTTACTTAATGATACAACACAGGCCAGTTATTCGTCAAGCAGGGCTGTCATTGCGAGCACCTGAAAGGTGCGCGGCAATCTTATGCCCCACAACGAGATTGCTTCGTCGCTACGCTCCTCGCAATGACAAAGAGGAGTATGCTTCACATCTTTTCCGGGGCGGCCATGCCCATGAGGCGAAGGACTTTAGCCAAGGCAATCTGAGTTGCCTGGACCAGCCTGAGGCGGGCCTTAGTTAGTGCTTCATCCTCAGAGACAACTCGACATTGCTTATAGAAGCTGTGAAACACGGTGGCTAAATCCTGGGCATAGTAAGGCAGGTGGTGAGGCTCGAGATTAACTGCCACTCGTTCTACTATTTCGGGGAGGAGTATTAAGCAGCGAATTAAGGTTAGCTCTGGCTCGGTGGTAAGCAGAGAAACATCGCCCTGGCTGCAGTCTATCTCCCGCTGTTCCGCCAAGCGAAGAATGCTGGCAATCCGGGCGTGGGCATATTGAACATAATACACAGGGTTGTCCGCTGATTGCTTTTTAGCTAACTCCAGGTCGAAATCCATCTGGCTATCAGCAGAGCGAGAGAGGAAGAAGAAGCGGCAAGCATCTGGACCTACCTCTTCTATCACCTCTTGTAAAGTAATAATATCGCCACTGCGCTTGGATATTTTAACTATTTCCTCTCCACGTCGCAGGGTGACGAGCTGGCAGATTATCACCTTAAGCTGCTCAGAGTCACATCCTAAGGCCTTGAGCACCGCTTTCATGCGAGGGACATGTCCCTGATGGTCAGCCCCCCAGATATCAATCACCCGGTCGAATTTCCGCTCGAGAAACTTGTTGTAATGGTAGGCAACATCCGAGGCAAAATAGGTGGGAGAACCATCGCTGCGCACCAGAACATTGTCCTTGTCTTCACCCAGGGCGCTCGATTCAAACCAAGTAGCGTTTTCCTTGTTAACAATATAAGCTCCACTTTGGAGTAGTTCCATAGCCCTGCTATATTGCCCGCCCTGATAAAGGCTTCTTTCTGAGAACCATGCGTCAAAAACAACGTTTAGTGGCTCGAGGTCCTGTTTAATTCTCTGTAGCATCCTGGCAACCCCAACCTCCGCTAGTTGCGAAGCTGCCTCGCTCTCGGACAACAATAAAAATCTATCACCCTGTTCCTGAATTATTTCTTTGGCCAGGTCAATCATGTAATTACCGTAGTAGCCATCCGGGGGCATGGCCGCTTCTTTGCCCAGGCATTGTCGGTAACGAGCATAGAGGGAACGGCCGAAGTTATCTATCTGGTTGCCCATATCATTTATGTAATATTCCTTTTCTACAGCATAGCCAGAGACAGTAAGCACATTGGCTAAAGTACTGCCTAAAACAGCACCACGGCCATGACCTACGTGAAGAGGTCCGGTGGGGTTGACACTAACAAATTCAACCTGGACTCGCTTACCTTTGCCTAGCTCAATATCCCCGTACGATTCGCCAGCAGCCAGGATGGATTCCACCTCTGTGCTCAACCAGCCCTCCCGCAAAATGAAGTTGATGAAGCCTGGAGGAGCAATCCAAACCTTGTCAATTTGGGGCGGTGGTACTATATGCTCAGAGATTTTTTCCGCTATAGCCATGGGGGACATCCTCATAGCCCGAGCCAGCCTCAAAGGGAGGCCTGAAGCAAAATCTCCGTGTTCGGGATTTTGAGGATGTTCGATAAGCACCTCGGGCAAAGCGGCTGAAGCCAGAGCACCTTCTTGCTGCGCCTTCAATACAGCTTGCTGCAAACATCTAGCTAATTCTTGCTTGAGCATGTCAAAACAATAAATCCTAAATCCTGAACAGTTTCAAAATCCAAAATCTCGATATCAAACCTATTTTGTTTTCTCAAGTATGGCACCTGCGATTTTCATAAGCTCATCGGCTTCCCGAATTAAGTCAGAAAAATTCCGCCGGCTACAACGATACATTCTCCTGTCACGAAGCTGGAGGCATCGGATGCCAGATAAATCATTGCACCTACCATATCATCAGGGTCGGCTATGCGTCCCAGTGGTGTCCTTTTGATCATCTCCCCCTTGTATTCAGGCATAGCCAAGAAGCGAGAGTCGCCGAGACGGGTGTGCACATTTCCGGGAGCTAGCGCATTTACGCGGATATTATACTGAGCCAATTCCAGGGCCATGACTTTAGTTACCATTATGACCCCAGCCTTGCTGATTGCATACGTGCCAATATTTGCCTCTGGTTTAAATCCATCCATTGAGGCGACATTGATAATCTTGCCTCCGCCGTGTTCCTTCATCACTTTGGCTACGGCCTGACTGAGGAAGAATAACCCCTTCAGATTAAGATTCAAGATGCTGTCCCAGAGGCGTTCATCAACGTCTAATGAAGAGGCCAACGCTGGGCTAGTGCCGGCGTTGTTCACCAGGATATCAATTTCCCCAAATTCATTGGTGACTTTGGAGACCAGGTTGTTTATATCTTCCATCCGCCCCACATGAGCCGCTACCGGTAAAGCTTTCCTTCCTAATTTCTTTATTTCCTTGGCTACATTCTCCAGGTCAGGAAGTTTCCTGCTGGCTATTGCAACGGTTGCTCCGGCTTCGGCAAAACCTAGTGCAGTGGCTCGACCGATGCCTCTTGAGCCGCCGGTGATTAAAGCTACTTTTCCATCCAGACGATATTTATCAATGTACATAATAAATCTCCTTTAGCACCCCGGGTGCGTTTTTATTTTCTCCATATTCTAGCTAAATTGTAAAGCTTTTGCTAAACCTTAGCACTTTCCGAGCAAATCTTAAACTGCGCCCTTCCCAATCGTATCGCTTTGGATTTCTTATTTCGTCATTTGGATTTGTTTAGTATTTCGGATTTAGAGGTTAGTATTTAACTAGAATTAGCTCCATTCAGCGCTTTTGGACCATGCTCGGCTCAATTGTTGACGTAAAGGTTGATGTTCAGCTTTCTTTAAATTGGGGTCGCTTTGAAAAAGAGTTATGGCCTCTTGCCGAACTAACTCCAGACTGCGTAAATCGGTTAACTTGGCAAGTTTGAGGTCGGGCAGGCCGCTCTGTTGAGTGCCGAAAAATTCCCCAGGACCTCGTAGTTCCAGGTCTTTCTCAGCCAGAGCGAAGCCATTGTGAACCTTCTCCATCAGCCGGAGGCGCTCCCTGGCTTCCGGTGAAAACTTTTCCGGGATAAGCAGGCAATAGCCCTGTTCTTTATCTCGCCCCACACGTCCCCTGAATTGGTGGAGTTGAGATAAGCCAAAGCGTTCGGCACCCTCTACCATCATGACCGAGGCCCTGGGTACATCAATGCCCACCTCTACTACCGAGGTTGACACCAGAATATCAAGCTCCCCGGCTCGAAAATGGCGCATTACCTCTTCTTTCTCAGGACCAGGCATTTGACCATGGAGCAGTCCCAATTTTAAATCTGGGAAAACCTCTCGGGATAGCCGCGCATACTCCGTTTTGGCGGCTTTTGCCTCAAGTATTTCGGATTCTTCAATTAAGGGGCAGATGATGAAAGCCTGCCGGCCATTGCTGACCTGGCGATGGAGGAAGGTATAAGCTTTTTCCCTATCTTGTGGTTCCAGGCACTTTGTTTTCACGACCTGCCGTCCCGGGGGCAACTCATCAATAACCGAAAGGTCCAGGTCTCCATAGAGCGTCAGCGCCATGGTTCGAGGAATAGGTGTGGCTGTCATGACCAGGACATGAGGGTTAAATCCCTTTTGCCGCAGGGCAGAGCGTTGTAATACGCCAAAGCGGTGTTGCTCATCTATCACCGCCAGCCCTAATTTGTTGAATTCTACCTCCTTTTGAATAAGGGCATGGGTGCCGATAACAATATCCACTTCACCTTGCTTAATTTTACCGTGCAGGCTTTCTTTCTCAGCACTGCTAAGGCTCCCAATGAGCAGAGCGATGGTCAGCGGGCTGGAGAGAAATCTCGTATAGCGTCTGATAGTCCCTTCGCCCGGCTCGGAACAGGGTTCCTGGCTGCCAACCTGGGACAGGTAGTTACAGATATTGGTGTAGTGCTGCTCAGCCAAGATCTCAGTGGGCGCCATTAACGCCCCCTGATAACCGTTGGCCGCCGCTATCAGGATAGCCAGGGTCGCAATTACGGTTTTGCCGCTGCCGACCTCTCCTTGAAGAAGACGTGACATGGCCTTTGGTTGCTTGAGGTCGGTCAGAATTTCCTGCAACACTCGCTCCTGTGCCTGGGTCAAGGTGAAAGGCAGGCAATTTAGAAATCTGCTGATAACTTCCCGGTCTATATGAAAAGCATTACCCGGTTGACCTTCCTGCCAGTCCCGCTTTTTAGCCAGCACGCCTAATTGAAGAAGAAATAGCTCGTCGAAGGATAACCTCCCTCTTGCCCTTTCCGCCATTGTCTGGTCAGCGGGGTAGTGAATTTGAGCGATTGCGGTGGGAAGGTCTAATAGCTGGCAGCGGGTCTTAATCTCCGAGGGCAGAAAATCGCTTAATTGCCAGGCATAGCCATCGACGGTCTCCTTGGTCCATTTCCTTACTTGCCGGGGATATAAGCCTTGAGTAAGGGGATAGACGGGGACCAGTCGCCCGGTGTGAATCAGTTCTTTATCTCCCAGCAATTCCCATTCCGGAGACTCGAATACCTTGTGCCCTTTGAATATGCCGACTGTACCGCTAATTACTATTCGGGCATTAGTACGGAAGCTTTTTGCCAAGTACGGTTGATTAAACCAGACCACTCTAATGTTTCCTGTCTCGTCGCCGACAATTGCCTCTGTGCCTCGCCGGTTACCTAAAGTAGCCACCCTGGCTTGCCAGATTGTGCCTATGATAGTCTGCTCTTCACCCTCTATAAGTTCCGAGACGGGTTTCTTCCGGCTGTAATCGACATACCGCCTGGGGAAGAAATAGAGCAAATCGCGCACTGTCCGGACATTGAGCTTGGTAAATTTTTTATCTGCGCTGGTCGAGATGCCTTTGATAATAGTTATGGGCGAGTCCAGCTCTTCTCCTTGCTTTTGGCGGGGCTCCACCGCTGCCTTCTGTCTACTGACTACTGACTGCTGACTACTGTTCGTTTTAGTCGCCTTTTCTAGCTTATCGAGCCAGCCAAAGACATTTGCCATCCATCTCTTGCGCTCATCTATGCCGTAAGAGCCGTAATCGGACTTGGCTAAGTTAAGTTCATCAAAGCCCTTTAGAAGCTGTGGGTCATTGATACTCTGCCTGATTGGCCCGGTCTGCTTGTGAAGATACTTGTCCAGGCCGCCGATTACTGCCTTATCGGTGTAACCCTTCCGGCGTTCCAGCTCAAGGACGTTTCGTAGCGAATCAATGCCTGTCACTTCCCATTCCACCCCAAAAGTTTCGCAACTTCTTGGAAGTCGCCCGGCTTTTTGCACAGATTTAAGCGAAGCAGTCGATTATTCTTTACATCTGGTAAAGCTTGATTCATCATGTACAACGCTTTTTGTCATTGCGAGCCCCGACTTGTCGGGGCGTGGCAATCTCATACCCCTCACGAGATTGCTTCGTCGCTTTGCTCCTCGCAATGACTCTTTCCAAATTAGAAATTCCTTTTACTTGTAGCTTTGCCGCAAACATTATTCCAGGGAAATTATATAATCATAATGGGGCTGGCCGCCGTAAACTACCTCGACCTCGGCCTGGTATCGGTCACGAATTTCCTGAGCCATCTCTTGAGCTTCAGCACCCTTGATTTCAGCACCGTAATAAACGGTGACTATCCCGACCTTCTCCGCTCCGGCTTTACCTAGAGCTTCAAGGATAACATCCCCTATTTTATCAGCCCTGGCTATCAAATCTTCATCGTTTAGAATGGCAATAAATTGTCCCCTTCTTATTTTTAGGCCTTTAAGACAGGTCTCACGCGCTGCTCTGGTAATCTCTATAGCCTTTACTTTATTCATTGCCTTCTCCATAGCTTTGGCATTCTGCTCTAGATTCAGGTCATAACCGAAAGCCAGAAATGCCGCTATGCCTTGAGGGATATTCCTGGTGGGAATCACCTTCACTTTTTTGGAAGTCAAGGACTGGACCTGGGAAGCGGCAGACACGATGTTCTTGTTATTGGGCAGTAGAATAATGTTGTCCGAGGGGGCCGATTCCACAGCTTGCCAGAGTTCATGAACGCTGGGATTCATCGTTTGCCCACCGGGGATAATGATTATGTCACCCAAACTATTAAGCAGCTCGAAAAAACCGTCTCCAGTGGCCACTGTTACCATAGCGATATCGACTGAAGGCATTCTTTCCTTCTGCATCTTGATGAATTCGGCATGTTGGTCATCCATGTTATTGATAGTTATCTCATGCAGGTTGCCCAGCTTTGTGGCATATTTCAGGATTTCACCAGGCTCGAAGCTATGAATATGAACTCTAACCAGAGTATCGTCACCGGTAACTATCAGAGATTGTCCCTTCTTTTTGAGGTCTTTTTCGATTTTGTCTAAATCAAGATTCTGCCCCTCCAGGACAAAATTTGCGCAATACCCGTGAGGCGTTTCCAGCTGGGTCGGTCTCTGGGCTGCCCTGGGAACTAATTCTGCCTCGGCAACAACCAGGCGGGGCCTCCTATACTGCATCTTCTGTGACTCTCCCTTGAGGAATTGCAGGGCGCCATCCAGCAAAATGTACAAGCCTTGCCCGCCAGCGTCCACCACTCCGGCATCCCTTAATACCGGCAGTAAGCTGGGCGTTCGAGCTACTGAGTCCTCAGCCGATTTTACCGCGACCTCCACTACCGAGACCAGGGCGTCATCATTTTTGGCTGCTTCTTGAGCAGCTTTAGATGCATCCTTAAGCACTGTCAAGATAGTGCCCTCAACAGGATTGGCAATCCCTTTGTAAGCAGTTTGTGATGCCTTGGCCAGAGCTCTGGCAAAATCCCCGCCGTCGCAATGGGTCTTGCCCTCCAGCCCTTTAGCTAAACCTCTAAAGAATTGAGATAAGATAACTCCGGAATTGCCCCGCGCTCCCATCAAAGCACCGTGAGCCAGCGATTTGGCTACCGAGGAGACCTGGTTATCCGAATTGGACTTGGCCTCTTCCAGGGCAAACTCCATGGTGAGCACCATATTGGTTCCGGTATCACCATCGGGAACAGGGAAAACGTTTATAGCATTGATATCGGGGGCACTTTTTGCCAGCCAGGCAGTTCCTGAGGCAAACATTTCCTTCAGGGTTTGACCATCGGCTAAATCAGTTTTCATCCCACCCCTTCACCCGGGCTGATAATTATGATATCATTGATGCAAATTTAACAGAATAGAGAAATTTCTATGAAGTGCGAGATTTGCGGTAAAAGAGCCCAATTTGGGCATAGCATAAGCCATTCCAAACAGCATACCCTGCGACGCCAGCTACCTAATATTCAGCGAACTACGATTATGGTAGAAGGAAAGAAAAGAAAAGTCAACATCTGCACCAGGTGCCTCCGTACCCAATATAAAGCTGCCCGCTAATTACAATCTCAAGCCCCACCACGAGATTGCGGAGCCTGTTCCGAAGCGTAAGTGAGGAATCTCGCTCCTCGCAATGACACCCCACACGTCATTGCGAGCCCCGGCTTGTCGGGGCGTGGCAATCTCAGCGGCTAAATTCCAAATACTAATTTCTAAACTCTAAACAAATCCAAATATCGAAATTCAAAGCTCTAAACTGTTTTGGTCATTTATATTTTGTGTTTTGATATTGTTTAGGATTTCGTGCTTAGGATTTAGGATTTCTATGCCGTTGCTTCCCTGAGCCTTCGTAGCGCCCGGCTTATGCCTTCCTTAGCCCTGAATATGCTGTTCCCAGCCACCAGGACATTGGCACCCGCTTTAACTATGTCCGGGGCATTGTCCGCATTAATTCCCCCGTCAACTTCCAACTCGGCACTTAGCCCTCTATCATCCAGCATTTTGCGCATACTCGCTATCCTGGGCAATGTTTCCGGGATAAAAGACTGCCCGCCGAAGCCCGGATTAACGCTCATAATGAGGACCAGGTCCACATGAGGAAGAAATTCCTCTACCGCACCGAGGGGAGTAGCTGGATTTAAGGATACTCCCGCCCTGGCCCCCAGTTCCTTTATCAACCGAATCGTCTTGTGGAGATGGGGACAGGCTTCGACATGCACGGTAATAATATCGGCGCCGGCGTGGGCAAACTCAGAGATATACCGCTCCGGATGCTCTATCATCAAGTGGACATCCAGGGGCAAGCTGGTTATAGGGCGAATAGAAGCCACCACGGGAGCCCCGATGGTAATATTGGGCACAAAATGCCCGTCCATAACATCTACGTGGATATAATCAGCCCCGGCCCTGGCGACCTCGGCAATCTGCTCGCCAAGGCGAGCAAAATCCGCAGACAGAATCGAGGGCGCCAGCTTAATCATCCCTTGATTAGCCTCTTGGCTCTCTTGAGTGCCTTTCCCACCTGTTGAGGGGAGGTGCCGCCGGCCACATTCCGGGCGGCTACCGATGATTCCAAAGTTATCTTATATACATCGCCGCCGAAGAGCGGGGAAAACTTGCGATATTCCTTCCGGCCGAGCTCGTGGAAGTTTTTGCCCTTGCTCATGGCATATTCGCTGAGTTTGGCGACCACGCCGTGGGCTTTCCGAAATGGCAGGCCTTTATTCACCAGATAGTCGGCCAGGTCCGTGGCCAGGATATAGTCCGTTTTCATCGCCTGAGCAATACGTTCGGTGTTCACCTTAATCGTTTTTACCATCCCGGCAAATACTTCCAGGCTGGTGTGCAATGTGTCCACAGTGTCAAAAAGCCCCTCCTTGTCCTCCTGCATATCCCGGTTATAGGCTAAAGGCAGAGACTTCATAGTGGTCAAGATGCCCATGAGGTGGCCATATACCCGCCCGGTTTTCCCCCTGGCCAGCTCGGCCACATCGGGATTTTTCTTCTGGGGCATTATGCTGCTGCCCGTAGTAAAGGCTTCGCCAATCTCTATAAAGCCAAACTCGCTCGATGACCACAGGATAAGCTCCTCTGCCAGTCTGGAAAGATGCATCATGGCGATAGCCGCCGCTGCTTCGTATTCTATGACGAAGTCTCTATCGGAAACGGCATCCAGGCTGTTGGTGCTCACCTTGCTGAAACCCAGCTGTCGCGCCACAAATTCTCGGTCTATGGGATAAGGAACACCGGCTAAGGCGCCGCTGCCCAGGGGCAGGACGTCGGTGCGGCCCAGACAATCGTGAAATCTTTCCTTGTCTCGCTGAAACATATCGAAATAAGCCAGTAGGTGATGTGCCAGAAGGATGGGCTGAGCCTGTTGCAGATGGGTATAGCCGGGCATGATGACGTCTTTGTTCGCCTTAGCCAACTCCACCAGCGAAGCTTGCAGAGCTTTTATCTTATCGATAGTTTTCGAGATTTCCTCCTTGACGAGGAGGCGCAAGTCCAGAGCTATCTGGTCATTCCTGGAACGGGCGGTATGGAGCTTGCCCGCCACATCGCCTATCTTTTCAAACAACCTCGCCTCGATATTCATATGTATATCCTCAAGCTCAGTCTTGAATTGAAACTTTCCTCGTTCGATTTCCTTTCGAATAGAGGTGAGCCTTTTGATTATCGTTTCCGCCTCGCTCTTGGCTATTATCCCTTGCTTTGCCAGCATCCTGGCGTGGGCGATGCTTCCCTCGATGTCCTGTCGGTATAGCCGCCGGTCAAAGGGAATAGACGCCACGTAATTCTGCGCTTGCTTATCAGCCCTGCTAAGCTTTCCTGACGAGCCTTTCATAAACCTAAGCACCTCCTCCAGCCCTCATGGGGCGAACCAATAAAAGAGCCACCACAGCAATAGCATAACATACCACAGATACTAATGCCGCGGCATTATAGTAACCGGTTGCTTCACGGAGTCTGGCCCAAATCAAAGGCCCCCAGCCTCCGATCAAGCCATAGCCAAAGGTGAGGATGCCGAACAGCGAGCCCACGCGCGCCCTGCCAAAAAGGTCGCCCAGCAATGGAGCATACAGAGGGACTTGCAGTCCTGTGCCCAGGCCCACGCCAATGGAGAGCGCTATCAAGCCCTGCTGGGTATGTACTCCCAGCCATCCGTAAAGCATCGCTGCCGTGGCAATAATAAGACCTATCGGCATTATGCGGCTCTTTCCGTATTTATCACCCAGCCAGCCACCCGTTACACAGCCAAGTATCCAGGGCACAGCCAATGCTGTAGAAAAAATTCCCGCAGTTGCCTGCGGACTGCCCAGGTCTGTGCCCCAGGCTACTGCATGGGCTTCGATGCCATTAAGACCGATGTTATACACAGAGTAGGAGATGAATAGTAAGGCAAACTGCGATGTTTTCAGAGCACGCTTTATGTCCCAGGATACCTCTACGGATGCCGTAGGATCAGCAGCGGGTGGAGATGCTTCACCATCAGGACGCAATCCCATAGATTCCGGGGTATCGCGAATGATGAACAGGGCGCACAGTATAATAACCGCACCGAAACAAATGCCCAGGGTTAGGGAGGTGTAACGCCAGCCATGTGAATCAGCCAATCCCGTCATTACCGGCATGAATATGGAGTTGCCAACAGCCCAGGCGCTGCCGGCAATGCCGGCTACCAGCCCGGCCCGCTTTATAAACCACTTGCGGGTTGTCGCCATGACTGGGACGTAATGAGTCATGCTCACTGCCAGCGCCAGGAGCACTCCGTAATACAAATACAGTTGCCAGGGCGATTGGGCGGTAGGCAGCAGGACCCAGCCTAAGACGATAAGAGCGCCACCGATTAAGAAAGTCTTCCGACTTCCGATTCTATCAACCAGGGCGCCGGAAAGCAGGACAAACAGGGCGTACAGCCATATGGCAATACTCTGGGCCAGGCTTATTGTCTCTCGTGCCCAGCCGCCCGGTTCGGACATGATGAACGGCAGGAAAGCAGCCAGGTTGTATCTCCCCAGAGATGCCACCGTATCTATCACAAACAGCCCCACGACTATCCACCATCCGTAGAATATGGGCTGCTTCTTCGTCAAAGCGTCACACCTTCGCTACTTTTGCAGTCCCGGCTGTACAGCCGGTCAGAGGGAATAGATGCCACGTCTGCTTGCACCGGCTTATTGGTGTCTTTCCCAGATCGGCTATGCAAATAATTCGTCTATCTCTATCTCATCCCGTTTGGTTAACACTGTTATAGCAGCTTGGTAAATTCCCTTACTGACAATCCCGCCTGACGAATAATAGCTCGCAGTGTTCCTCTATCCAATTCCTTATGAAGAGGGACAACTAATTGGCAAAATGGTTCGTCTCGTCTGAGTGTCACGTGGCTACCTTCCTGCCTTTTAAAATAGAATCCTGCCTTTGCCAAAGCGTTGATACATTTTTCGCCTGATAGGACAGGAAGCTTGCTCATACTACTACCACTGATACCTCGAACTTATCTTTGGGAACAGGAAGGTTATCTTCCTCAAGGGAGTGGATGTAGCAACTTATAGCTTCCTTGATGTTCTTAATTGCTTCCTTTTTTGTCTTTCCCTGGCTGACGCAACCAGGTAAGCTCGGGCACTCCACTACCCAATAGTCATCCTCACCGGGATATAAAATAACCTCTCGCATTTCCCCTCCTCTCTAATTCTATCAGCGCTTTGTAGTTCTTGCTTTCAGCTATTATACCTTGTTTTGCCTGTATTTTTAACAGGAGTAGTAACCTCCCGTGTCATTGCGAGCGACCTGCCCGCTTGCCTTCGCTGACCTGCCCGCCGCACAGCTATGGCAGGCGGGAGCTTTAGCGCAAGCAGGCCAAGGCTTGGCTCGCCTGCTGGAGTCATACGGCGAGCAGGCAGGCGGGAGCGTGGCAATCTCTGAGATTGCTTCGGCTGACTAAAGTCAGCCTCGCAAAGACAGGGGGAGGGATTGCGGAGCTTGTTCCGAAGCGTAAGCGAGGAATCTCGCTCCTCGCAATGACAGAGAGAGAAGTGTCACTAAAGGACTGAACGAGGACAATGGCTTCCATTGCGGGGTAGTTAGAGATATAATTGAAACCAGAGGGGACAAGAATAAACGGACATTGACAGAAGGATGACCTGAGATGCGGAGAAGAGCACGGGTGCTCAACCCTCAAAGGAGTGAATAGATGATTTTCCTTAAAGGTCTCTACGTTGTAGCTATAGCAGTTGTGCTTATCCTGCTTGTCATCGTGGGCGTCGAAGCTTTCTATCCTGCTCCCCAATACCCGGACTGTTACGAATTGCTGGGGCCCCAACCGGTGGATTACAATAGCACTGAGTACCAGCAGTGGGAGCAAGAATGCATGCAGATTCAGGACGAATATCAGCAGGAAGCAGCGGCGCATGACAAGAACATATTCTTCATTGTCTTACCTTTGGGGGTTGTATTTGCCGTCGTGGGCACCTTCATTCAAAGAAGGCTGAGTATCTTCGGGGCCGGCTTGATTTTAGGCGGCATCGGGACGATGATATTCGCACTTGTACCTTATGACCTGGACGCCATACTGAGATTTGCCGGTATTGCTGCCACCCTGGCTGTTCTTGTCTTCGTGGGATATAAAGTCTTCTTCTCTTTAAGAAGAACCTAACCTGTTTCTCTGAGTACTGGTCATAATCCGCTTCGTGCGGCCCCGAGAAACAAAGTCAAGCCTGCTACAAATCGGGTATTATGTCCCCAGAATACCCCGAAATCAAAGCCGCAGATGGTGAACTTTGGTTAAGAGTCAAACTTGAATAGGCTGATATCAACGCAAGTATCCAGCCTATTTATTGGGTCATTTCAAACTGCGACAAGGATGCTTAGCCAGCAAAAAAGTCAGACGCCCCGAGTAACCTCACTTCCTTCACCTGCTATCGTCCGGCCTGGCCTTCAGCTTACCTTGTGCTGGCCACCGCCTGCACCTTTCAGCTTTCACCAAACCCAACTCTTAATGCCAGGTCCCTGCTCGGCTACTCGGGACAATATTAATATTAGCACATATATAACGCAGTTGTCAAGTCCTCGTACGTACTAGGAGGTTAGTACCACTTCTTTTTTCGTCATTGCGAGGAGCGAAGATTCACGCTTCCTCTTCGGAACAGGCTCCGCAATCTCCCTGGTGTCTTTGCGAGGAGCCAAAGGCGACGAAGCAATCTCGGTGGGGTTAAGAGATTGCCGCGCTTCGCTCGCAATGACGAAAAAAAGAGGGGCTCGCAATGACACGCCGGTAAGGGCGACAATTCCAGCGACCCGATACCAATCAGGCCTACTACAAATCAGGTATTATGTCCCCAGGATATTATTCTCATGGGACTCGATGAAAGCGAGCACCATGTTATTGAACAATTCCGGGTTCTCTTCCATTAGCAAGTGTCCTGCTTCAGGGATGGCGTGAAATTCAGCCGAAGGGATTTCATCCTTCCATTTGTCTATGTCTGTCCGCTTAACCCAGGTATCGTTTTCACCCCAGAGAATTAACGTAGGAAATGTGATATCTTCTAGCGGGAAAGTGATAGAATTTTTAGACATGTCTCTGGTCATAGCGAGCAGCGATTGTGCCCATTGACCGATAACCAGTCGATTGTAATAACCATCTACGACTTCTGCTGTCACAATATCCTGATGATAACAAGCACTCTTCAAAATCTGACCGACTCGCTCTTTTGTTACGTAGCGGGTTAGAAAAACCTCGCCTGCTCTCCGGAATGGCCCGAAATTCAACAAGGTAGAGGGATAAGTGGCGCCTTCATCCAGATTAACGGCGCCGTCCACGCTTATCAGTCCCAGGACTCTTTCGGGGTATAAATGGGCGAAATGCAGCATAACACTGGTGCCCATACTGTGTCCCACAAAATAGGCCTGGTCAACGCCTAGCGTGGCAAGGACCTCCGCCAGGAGCCTGGCTTGCGCCGGGTGCGAATAGTCTGATGCAAAATCCTTATAGGAAAGACCGAACCCTTTCATATCCAGACTGACAACCCTGTAGCCTTGACTGGCAAAGAAGGGGACATTATGGCGCCAGGAAAAGGTCGAACCTCCGAACCCGTGGATGAACACTATGGTTGCTTGCGCTGATTCTGGATTCTGTTCCTCAACATAGATGCGCACCCCGTCAATATCAAGAAACCGACCATGCTCACTAATCAGATCGTCCGGGGATATTTTAGTCTGAGTCTCACCGAGGGGTATCAGGTAGGGAAGAACACAAACAAGGAGAAGGAAAGCCAGTACTATGTAAGATAGTATCCGTAATGCACGATGGCTGCGCCAGAACTTTCCCATAAGTCCATTATACTACGATTCGGGCGAATTCCAGGAACACCATGCCAATCAGGCCGTAGTGCTCCGGGTGTCAAGTCAATTAAGGGGTGGAGCATGACTCTTCAGAAAACTCAACACTTCCCGGTTGAATGCGTTTTTCATCTCAAGGGAAAAATAATGAGAACCGCCCTCAACTTTGACTAGCTTAGCGTTGGGTATTTTGCCGGCTATCACCTCGGAAGAAACGGGCTTGATGATTCTATCTCCAGTTCCCACGATAACCAGAGTGGGGACCGCGATTGATGATAGTCTCTCCAGCGTATTGTGCTTCCGGCAAGCTTCGCTCTGTCCCGCAATCCCTACCCTACCTGAAGCTCCCATGAACCTGGTCTGGACTCTGGCGAGGAGGCCAAAAATGAATCTGTAAAGTGGCTTATTAAAAGCCAAGCCGACCATAGCACTGACTTTCTTCTCCGGAGTCAGTTGCAAGAATTTAGCCTGCTCCAGACTATCTCCGCTCGTTTCATCCTGGCAGGCATATGTACAGGCCAGTACCAGCTTCATAACTCTCTGTGGATAGTTTATAGCCAGCTCCTGGGCAATCATGCCACCCATGGAAACGCCCATAATATGGGCCTTTTCAATCCCTAAAAGGTCCATAAGTCTTACTGTGTCGTCGGCCATCATTTTGGTGGAATAAGGGCCCGGCGGCTTGTCCGACTTGCCGGCTCCCCGATTATCAAAGGTAATTACCCGGTAATACTTCTTGAAGAAAGGTATCTGGGGCATCCAGCCACTCCGGCCGGCAGTAAATCCCATTACCATCACCAGGGGTTCACCCTGTCCGTCCACCTGATAGTTAATGTTAATACCATTAAGCTTGGCTAACGGCATGATACAAGCCCCTCCTTCTTTATTTCGCTGCAAGTATATAACAATTGATTTGTCGAATGAAGACCCGGGTAACAAACAGTCAAAATGTGACATTCTGGCTCTTCCTTGACCGATGCCCTAGAATACGAAAGTCATACAGATACTCATATAGCAGCCTGCTCGTAACTGCCTGTGATATGATGAAGGTAGTCTGGACCCAGGTATTTAGAAAGCATGAACAAAGCAAGAGTTATCATAATAAGATGCGACACATATGCGGATAATCAAGTATTAACAGCTATCCAAAAAGGGATTGACATGTTGGGTGGAATTTCTGTATTCGCAAAACCGGGTGAAAGGATAGTTATAAAACCTAATATCCTGATCGGCACAGACCCTGATAAGGGTGTAACTACACATCCGGCAGTATTTAGAGCTGTGGGCACATTACTTAAAGATGCAGGAGCCAATGTCTTATATGGTGACTCCCCAAGTTTCGGTAAATCCGAGCCGAATTTGAGAAAATCTGGTATCAAGGAAGTCGGTGACGAATTGGGGTTTATTGTAGCTGATTTTGATTCTGGCAGGCCGGTTAGTCATAAGGATGCCTTATTGGTTAAGAAGTTCGTTATTGCAAATGGCGTCCTGGACAGCGATGGTCTGGTAAGCCTGCCCAAGTTTAAAACACACGGACTTGTTCGATTTACCGGCGCAGTGAAGAACCAGTTTGGGTGCGTACCCGGTCTTTTGAAAAGCCAGTACCATGTTAAGTTGCCGGATCCTTATGATTTCGCCACGATGCTTGTTGATTTGAACACACTCATCAAACCCCGTCTCTATATTATGGATGGTATTGTGGCTATGGAAGGCAACGGGCCGAGAAGTGGCAAGTTGAAACGGTTGAATGTCTTGCTGTTGTCTAGCGACCCCATAGCCTTAGATGCAACAGCTTGTAGAATTGCCAACCTTGATCCCGAAGTTGTACCGACATCCAAACCTGGTGAGAAGGCAGGATTAGGAACTTACCATGTTGAGAACATAGAGCTTATGGGTGAAGCCCTCGAGTCCTTTATCGACACAAGTTTCGAAATAAATCGAACGCCCCCAATGCCTGGTTCTGGTGGCCGATTCAGGGTATTCCTCAAGAATAGAATAACCCAGAGGCCAGTTATTGACAAAGCAAAGTGCACTTGTTGCGGTACCTGCATCACAATGTGTTCCGTCCAGCCAAAGGCTGTTGATTGGTACAAAGGGGACGAGTCCAGGCCGCCCAGATACGATTATAATCGCTGTATTCGCTGCTATTGCTGTCAGGAGACCTGCCCTGAGGGAGCCATCTATCTAAGTAGTCCATTGCTGGCAAGGATCTACTCCCGTATTTAACATTACTATGATGAAGCGCAGCTTTCGCTCGATAGCCTGGCGGCTCGTTGACCGCAAGGTAACAAAATAGCGTTTTGTTGCTCCTGAATTCCAGGGACACCATACCAATCAGGCCTACTACAAATTAGATATTATGTCTCCAGAGTACCACTACTATTAGGATTGACTCGTTCATTCAAGGTTCTTATAATTAACATGAGTAACAAATGGACGCGGGCCCAAATTACGCAAGAAGGAGGACTATATGCCTTTTAAAACTCCAATTACGATCAAGGCGGTTGTAAATAATATCCATGCGAAAAAATATTTGCTTCCAAATATCCAGCGTGAACTAGTATGGGACCTTGGAAAGATAACCAAACTGTTCGATTCGTTGATGAGGGATTATCCGATTGGCTCTTTTCTCTTTTGGAAAATTGAAGACCACGCCACGGGAGAATTTCAATTCTATGAATTTCTGCGAGAATATCATGAGAGAGACAGCATTCACAATCCGAAAGCCAATGTGGTTGGTGAAACGGGTATTACTGCCATATTGGACGGACAACAACGATTTACATCATTATACCTCGGTTTAAAGGGCAGTTATACATACAGAATGCCACGGGGACGATGGGATGATCCCAGAGCATTTCCTAAACGAGAACTATATCTAAATCTGCTGGCTGAATCAAAAGACCCGGAAAGGAAATACGATTTTCAATTTCTTACAGATGAAGAAAAAGGAGTAAGAGATGAAAATACATACTGGTTCAAAGTCGGGAAAATCCTTGATTTTGATCCTAATGACCCCAATCAAATATTTACCCATCTTGTTAACAATGGCCTCGCGAATAACTCATTTGCCGGTCAATGCTTATTTAAATTGAGCAACGTTATACACTCAGGCCCTTTAATAAATTACTTCGAAGAAGAGGAACAAGACTTAAACAAAGTTCTTGAGATATTTGTGCGTATAAATAGCGGGAAACCGTTAACCTATTCCGATATGCTGCTCTCAATCGCTGCTGCTCAATGGCAGGATAAAGACGCACGAGACGAGATTTATGGCCTTGTCGATGAGCTTAATAATGTGAGGGACGGCTTTGATTTCGATAAGGACTACATTCTTAAAGCTTGCTTGGTACTATCTGATACGACGGATATCGCATTCAAGATCAGCAACTTTAATGCGTCCAATATGAGGAAAATCGAACAAAGGTGGGAAGAAATGTCTGCTATATTACAGCTCAGCACGTCATTGGCAGCCAATTTCGGTTTTAATTACCAGACTCTGTCAGCCAATTATGCCTTGATCCCAATCGCCTATTATCTTCTAAAAAAAGAGGCGGATAGCAGCTTTATTTATTCAGCAAAATATGAAGAAGACCGCAAAACCATAAGAAAATGGCTAATAATTGCTTTATTAAAACAGATCTTCGGCGGCCAACCAGACAACGTACTCCGCCCTGTTCGAGAGATAATTCGTAAAGATCATGAAACATTTCCGGCAGAAATGATAAGAGCTGAACTCAAAGGAACCAAGACCATGAAATTTGGTGAAGAGGAGATTGAGGAATTGTTATCTACAAAATACGGAGGAAGATATACTTTCTTAGTCCTGTCTTTGCTGTATCCGAACCTAGATTATCGAAATCAGTTTCATCAGGATCATATTCATCCCAAGAGCTTTTTCACGAGCAGACGAAAATTGACGAGTAAAAGTATCCCGCAAGAGTATCAGGATTTTTACATGAATAAATGTAATTGCTTGGCTAATCTACAATTGCTGGAAGGTCCTCCCAATCAAGAAAAATCGGATAACGATTTTCAGCAATGGCTAAATAAAATATATAAAGACAAAGATGCGAAATCAGATTTCATGCGGAGGAACTCTATTCCTACTGATGTGGACTTGTCTTTTAACAATTTTGAGAAATTTTTTAAAGCAAGAGAGGATTTGATAAAGCATAAACTGAAGCACCTATTAATTGATTAGGGTTATCTTTTAATATCACAGAATTCCAGGGACGTCATGCCAATCAGGCCTACTACAAATTACGTATTATGTCCCCAGAATACCACGAAATCAAAGCGTAGATGGTGAACTTTGGTTAATAGTCGAACTTGGATAGGCTGATATCCACGAAAGTATAAAGCCTATTTATTAAGTCATTTCAAACTGCGACAAGGATGCTTAGCCAGCAAAAAATGAGACGCCCCGAGTAACCTCACTTCTTCACCTGCTATCGTCCGGCCTGGCCTTCAGCTTACCTTGTGCTGGCCACTACCTGCACCTTTCAGCTTTCACCAAACCCAACTCTTATGCCAGGTCCCTGCTCGGCTACTCGGGACAATATTCATATTAGCACATATATAACGCCGTTGTCAAGTCCCCGTACGTACTAGGAGGTTAGTACCACTTCTTTTTTCGTCATTGCGAGGAGCAACAACGAGGAAGCAATCTCTAAGCGAGGTTTCTCAGTCCAGCTTTGCAACGAGATTGCCACGCCCCGACAAGTCGGGGCGCGCAATGACACGCCGGTGGGGCGAGGATTCCAGCGACCCGATACCAATTAGGCCTACTACAAGTCAGGTATTATGTCCCCAGAATATCGCGAGCCTTCACCTCGGGACTTTCCAATGCACTGCTGGGAGAGTATAATTGGTGGCATAAGATTGAATACCTAAGCACGTAGGGATAATGAGAAGTGGAAGGTGGTGGAACACGGAAGAATATTCGTAAATCCTCTCAGGCAAAAGGTATCCAAACCCTTAGTGTCTAACTCCGTTTATTCCGAAAACACCTGAAGGAACTTCTAGCGAGGTGGATATTATGGAACCATTGAACAAGGTTAAAAAAGTGCCTTTGATTTTTGTACCCGGCATCATGGGTTCAAGATTGTTCAAAAAAGGGAGTAGCGAGCCGATTTGGCCTACCATAGGATGGTGGGATAAAGGACGTTTCAAACCCACATCCTTAAAAGCCCTGACATCTATTACTGATAAAGAGACTTCTCAGAATGAGCCTCTGTTTCCTCTGGTATATACCGGAATATTGCGTTACTTTGAGAATAGGGGGTACATTCTCGGGCAAGATTTCTGGGTATTTCCCTATGACTGGACTCAAAGTAACCGGAGGTCAGGGCACAAGTTGGCACAGTTCATTCAAGATAGTCTTTCAACACATCCGCAGTGGCACCAGGTCGATGTCGTTAGTCATTCTATGGGCGGACTAGTCACCCGTGCGGCAGCGAAGTTATATTCTGCGCCAATTCGCCGAACGGTCTATATTACATCACCGCATTTCGGCTCACCCAAAGTCTTTTTTATTCTCCATCCAAAAATGAAATTCTCTGTATTCGGGGGCTTCTTTAGAAATGTGATAGGTGATCTGGCCTGGAGATGGTATTTACATCGCTTATTAGATACTGAGAACATTAACCTGGAAAAACAGATCAAGAGCCTGGCTTGCCAGTTGGACTCTGTATTTGAGCTATTACCGGATAGATTTTATTTCGAGGACAACGATTTGGTAGTTGTTAGAGAGGCTAGCAAAGGTGATTGCCCCATTTGTGGCTTAGAGTCGACGTATTATAGCGGCCGATGTAAATTTCCGTCCTCGGAACTCCAGGATAGAGTTAGGGAGGCTATGGTATTCAAGGAGGAACTGGGAGCGACACTTCCCGGACAGGAGAACCTGGTGATTTATTCGGATTCAGAAGAAACTATTGATCGGATGGTCTGTCCAGCACGGGTCCAGTGGCGTTTCGGACGGTATAAAGATAGTGGACAAAAGGGAGATTCACTGGTGCCTGTCAAGAGTGCGACTCTGAATAATCCAACTGCTGCAAGGAGAGTACAAGGAACGCATAACGGTGTCCCAAACAGCCCGGAAACTAGCCTGCTGGTAAAAGACTTTCTGGATAAACCATAGTTATCGCTAGCAGCAATTCCAAGGACACCATACCAATTAGGCCTACTACAAATCAAGTATTATGTCCCCAGAATACCTTAAGGAGGTTTTTCACTGCACAAAAGGGCGGAATGTGTGGTACACCGAATCGCCGTTGCACTTTTCTGACTTTCGTGCAATCTCTTTGAAGCCAAAGCCACTAGCGTCTCGTGGAGAATAGTTGCGACATAACTTTTCGTTGCCGAGAGATGCCTCCTCTCCAACCAGAACTGGTGAGAGATTCAAGAGACATGACAGAGCTGGTCTACTGAGGGAGTGAACAATCTTCCCAAACTACGGACGTTGTGCTACAATAAGAGCGACTGGGAGGCGGTCTGGCAAGGCAAGGGCTGAATTTCCCCCAACAAATTAGCACAACCATAAATTCCGGGCAACAACTTCAGGAGGTCTTCCTCAAAGAAGAGAAATAACAATGGCTAAAGGGAAAAACATCAACCTGGATAGTGATGAGATATTGGCTGAAGGCTTACCCAGCGATGAAGCCGGAGTTGAAGATGTCAGCGCCATAGTTGAGGAAGTTGACGAGAAAGAAGAAATCGAAGAATCCCCTCCCGAGGAAGCTGAAGAGAGCAAACCTCCGGCAGCACCAGGGGAATACGATGTAATTGACGACTCAATTCGTATGTATCTTCAGGAAGTCGGCAGGGTGGCACTGCTTACAGCTCACGAAGAGAAGGTATTATCCCGGAAGATAGAGCTGGGTAGATACGTGGAAAGGATCGAGTATAACCACTTCAGGAAATATAAGAAATTCCCTTCACCCGTTGACATAGTTATTCACGTAATTTTTCAATTATCCAAGGCATATCCCGTTGCTCAGATTATTGAGGAACGTATTGGTATCGAACCCTACAGCAATGTGGTAGAGACGATCAAGAATCCTGAATTTCGCTCCGCCATCGACGTTGTTATAGATCCATTGCTAATAGCTGCAATCGCTGAGGGAATAGACAAAGGAACCACTGCGGACGAAGAAGCCATAGTAAATCTTTCCATAAACAGTCAACTTTTGCCCCAGCAATTGCTAGAGCTCCTGGCTAGAGATAAAACTTCATGGCGAAAACTAAAGACTCTCCTGACTAACAACATGTTCCTGTCTCAACTCGATTCTCATAGCAGTGAGTTCAAAGCTTACTTTGAAAAGGTGAGGACCGAAGCAGAAGCATCAGAAAGGCACCTCACTGAAGCAAACCTGCGTCTGGTGGTTAGCATAGCTAAGAGGCATATCGCGCGTGGCATGCCCTTCCTTGATCTTATCCAGGAAGGGAATATTGGCCTCCTCCGAGCTATAGAGAAGTTTCAGTATAGAAGAGGCTACAAGTTCAGTACCTATGCCACCTGGTGGATCAGGCAAGGTATCACTCGATCTATAGCTGACCAATCCCGTACCATTCGCATTCCGGTACACATGGTAGAAACAATTAACAAGCTATTACGCACAATGCGGCAGTTAGTTCAAGAACTTGGACGCGAGCCAAGTTACGAAGAAATTGGCGGCCCCCTAGATATGTCGCCAGAAAGAGTAGAAGAGGTCATGGCCTTGTTTTTCCGTCAGCCGATGTCGCTAGACATGCCCATTGGCGAAGATGGTGATAGCCTGTTAGGCGACTTTGTTGCAGATCACGCCAGTTTAACACCAACTGAAGCCACTTCACAGCAGCTACTCAAAGAACAAATAGACAAAGTGCTCGATGAACTTACCGAACGAGAAAAAAAGGTGCTCCAGCTTAGGTTTGGCCTTAGTGACGGCCGTGCTCGAACACTGGAAGAGGTGGGTAAAGAATTCAGTGTAACTCGAGAAAGAATACGACAGATTGAAGGCAAGGCCCTGCGCAAGTTACGTCATCCTTCCCGCAGTCGAAAGCTCAAGGGCTATCTAGAGTGATTTACCAAAATGGCATGTCAAGCATAGTCCCCATCTTTTTAGGCAACTTGCCTTTTTGTCCATAATAAGAGAGTACGCGGGAATTCCAGGGACACCATACCAATCAGGCCTGCTACAAATCAGGTATTACGTCCCCAGAACACTAGACTTCCCCATTTCAACTACACAATTACTCATGTTGTGATGTTTTAAGAAGTAACGGGGAGAATTCTAGAGCGTTTTTACCAGACTAGTTTGTTCCGAATTCCAACGGTTGGGTTGATTAGAGGCCAGTTATTCCGCGATGAACGAAAGCTAGCACTGCCATAATAAGGAAGATAGCACAAGTCAGCCTAGTCCATCGTTTGCCTGCCTGCATCGCCACTCCAATCATCCCTCCGGTCGCGGCGAAGAAGAACATCACATAGGGTATCACTGCCCAATTTACACTGCGGAAGTCAACTTGGAGAATGTCATCAACTATTAATTCGAAAAACAAAAACAGGATCATTAACACGAGCCATACGAAGTAAATCTTGGGCCGGTCTGTTTTGAGCCCAATGACGAACAGGTATATCAGAGGAATGAGAACAAGAGAAGAGGCGATACCAATCCAGCGTCCGATTTCGAGCCACCCTAAAATGCGTGCGGTGAACACTGCGATGATCAGAAGCATGTAGACATTTGCCGTTATTGCCCCAACCAAATTAGCATTCCTCGCCAATACTACCTCCGTATTCTAAAACAAGGCTCCAATTTAACCGTAGCTGCGTCCAATAATAGAGGAGAAATGGTACATCACGCTTGGCCTACTATCAACTTCACCTATACCCTACTCTAAGTAATACTTCATCCACCTATCTTGGGGTGACTCCTTAGGTTCGCGATTATCTGGATAATAAAAAGGAATAGCATGACGAGTCCCCACACCAAAGAAGTTTTCCATGGCATCACCACAAATCCATAGTTCATTGCGTAGTAGAGACCTAAGTAGGGCACCAGCCATTTCCAGTTTCGCTTCCAATTCTCACGAAAATTGATTTTGAAAACATAATCTAACAGCCATTCTAAGAGTATAAAGGCTAGGAAGATCCCCAGAAAGATGCTATATCGGACTGTTTTCTGTTCTTGTACGACCAAGAAAAACCCATAGGCTGCAGGAATTGCCAAGAGCAGATATACCCATCCGATTCTTTGCAGAATGACAGATCTATTCTTCCGAATAAGGAAGATGAAAATCAGAAAGACGCTATTTACCAGTCCGAGGATAAAGAAATACAATTCTAGCATCTCGAATTATCTCCCTAAATGTAAAACGATACAGCATCAGGTACTTACTCTATTGACTAGAATCTTTCCGTCCTTAATGACCAGCTTGATTTCTCTCGTATCTCTAATATCCTTCAGAGGATCTCTGGAAACGGCAATGATATCTGCTAACTTTCCGGACTCAATAGTCCCCAGCTCGTTTGCCTTTCCTAGGTTATCAGCGGCATTTCTTGTCCCAGCTGTTATCGCTTCCATAGGACTTATCCCTGCCTCTACCATGAGTTCCAGCTCCTTATGAAGACCCTTTCCAATGACCACTCCCGGAGTCCCGGAATCAGTGCCGGCAGCCATATTCACCCCTGCACTATGCAATATCTTAACAGCCTGCTTTAGGCCGGAAAACACGGCAGGATATGCTTCCTTGTAAGCCCAGGCTATAGCCAAGGTCGGGACAAAGAAGGTTCCTTTATCCAGCATCATTTTGACTAGATCATCTTCAAACTCAGTGGAGTCTCCCCCTGGCAGTATCCCATGCTCGATGCTGTCAGCCCCTGCCTTTATGGCATCCATAGTTTCCTTTGGGCTTCCTGTATGAACCATCAACCTGAGATTGTATTGGTGTGCTTCATCGGCCAGCACCTCTAGCACATCAAGGGATAGTCTGGGGACTTTGTGAGTAATATCCATAGGGTTAATATCTGAGTAAATAGCCTTGATACAATCGACTCCACCTTCGACAAGTCTCCTGACTTCTTCTCTAGCGCTACTAACTTCGGCAATCTGTCTTGTAGCGTTTTTAATGATATAGCGGTTACCCTTGTAAATGGTGCCGGCGGGATGTCCTCCAGGCGCTGTAATGGTTGGTCCCGGGGCAAATATTCGTGGTCCTACAAGCTTACCAGCGGCAATCTTATCACGAAGCCTGATGATGTGGGGGTAGTGATCGCCGGCACTTCTTATGGTAGTTACTCCGTTTTCAATAGCTAGCCACCTCCGGTGAGCGTAGTTACGTGAATAATCAAAGAAGAATGAGGCCATGTCCTTAAGCGAGACTTTGCCAATTGCTTTTCCTGGCTTATCTACGGTAAGCCCACCGAGATGAAGATGACAATCGATGAGGCCCGGCATAACTGTAAGTCCCCGCAGGTCGACTACGTTCGTATTATCAGGATAACTAGTCACCAGCCCGACGTTTTTGATGCGATTACCATCAATGATAATGGCCATATTTTCGATAGGATCATGTCCGGTACCGTCAATCAATCTAACGTTTGTAAGAGCTAACACTCCGGTGCTCCTGTCATAGTTCTTCCCCGCACAATCTCTCTCTTATACTGCATATTCTATTCTGGCTAAGTTAGCATATCAAGAAACGATTATTACACTTAATTCCAGGGACACCAGACCAGTTAGGCCTGCTACAAGTCAGATATTATGTCCCCAGAATACCATCACACTAGTGCATCAAGCCTGTCTAAGTTTTTGACGTTTTGTGACTCCTTAACTCTATAGTATGCCTTGGACACCCCACAAAAAAACTATTGACAATGTCCTAGATAGCGAGTTATAATACTAAGACATAATGCTATAAGGCTCATATTGGGATGGTGATAAGGGAGTGTAGGTCAGAGATTTTTGTCAGTGTTCACCAAGTTCAATCTAGCATGTCTAGACATGTAAAGTTTGCTCCTTTTTTCCTGTCGCATCAAAACCAACTCCTCTTTTCTAAACGAAAGGTTGTTCAAAACCGGTTGCCCGATTTGTTTTACCCCACAAAATCTATGGATTCTGCGGGGACGCCGCGGCTCCCTGCCAAATCGAAAATTTGGCCGGGTGAGAATCTGTTGCGCGATTTGTGCCTGATACATCAGGGTGGTGTCTTGTTGTTGGGAGAATCCCCACAAATCGGGGCCATGTCTGCTGATGGAGCTTTGATAGAGGGGGTGATGTATATGTATTGAGATCTTTGGGAAACTGAAGTATTACAACGGAGGTGAAATATGAAGATGATATTTAAGCCGAGGAAGCACCCTTATATGGCAATGATTGGCATCTTTTTGATTGCGGTAGTCTTAATCGTGGGGGCAGTAAGCTGTGGTGGCGCTACGTACAGTCTTACCATGGCGGCAAATCCTGTGGGAGGCGGAAACGCAACTGATTTGACTGGTGCCTCACCTTACGCAGCAAACACTGTAGTCAACATAAAAGCAGTAGCCAACACCACCGGAGGCTACCA